>CAZKCR010000241.1:0-2820 GCA_964551055.1 uncultured Anaeromusa sp.
CCCTGACCTTTTGAATGCGAACCAAACGCTCTCCCATCTGAGCTACGCCCCCAAAGATGCGGCACTGATACCGACGAGATTTATTATACATAAGTTCGCTGAAAATTTCAATCCGTTCAAGCCATGTTTTTCTCTGGTTTTTGAGCTTCCGCTTCTTCTTTCTGCCGTTTTTCTTCGTCGCGGATCTCATTCCAAGCGTCACGGGTCATATTAAAGACATTGCGCTCTCCTCGAGCCAGGGGATTGGAAATCACTTGATTAAAGTACAATTTAGCCCGTTGGTAGTTGCCAATGCGCCGCAGCAGCTCGCCCACCAAATAGGTCAGCGTCACTTCCGTCATATTGCCAATAGGCATCCGTTCCTTCGACAAGGCTTCTTCATACGCTGCCACAGCTCGCTCTAATACGCCCCGCTCATCATCCGCCTTACCCTCTAGGCGGTATACCCACGCGAGTTTGAGTAATAACCCGCCCAGTCGACTCGCGGGCGCCTTCACAAGTTCCGCGTAGAAAATTGCCATTTTATAAGCATTAACGGCTTTTTCAAAGGTACGCTCCCCGCCTAGGTCAAGATGCACCTCGCGCCCAGACAAAAAGGCACGCAGCTTTTCTACTGCCACCGGTCCCGGCTCGCAAAACCAACTGTCCGCACCAGCATAGCCGCAATGATTACACACCCAAACACTATAAAAATAAGGATTGAACCCTTTAAAATGCGTGCAGAAATCCGTATCTTGCACACGCATAGGCACTCGGCTTTTTACCTGAGTCGCTTCGAACTCATTCTGGCAAATGGGACATTTTTTCTGAGACACATACGTATACTCTGACATAATCGTCTCAACACTCCTTGCTTTGACGTTCCACCATAAGATCTTCTCAAATCAGCATAGCATGATTTTCCCGCAAATTCAAATGCAAGCTTCCCGTTCCGCCGTCCACATGCGATAAAACAGCTTTTGCTTGACAAGCAATTCTTCCATGCAGCCCCTCTCTACAACACGGCCATGCTGCAAAACCAAAATTTCATCCACCGCCTCCAGCCCCTGCAAGTGATGCGTGATCCACAAAACGCCCTTGTCTACTGTTACCCTCCGCAGCAAAGAGACAATCTCTCGGGCCGTCACCGCGTCCAGCCCAGCAGTCGCCTCGTCCAAGAGCCAGTACGGCGCCTCCTTTAAAAGCGCTCTGGCAATGGCCAGCCGCTGACGCTGTCCGCCGGAGAGACCACCACCGCCTTCACCAACAGAGCGCTCCCAGCCTTTAGGCTCAGCCTCCAGCCACGAAAGCATTTGCGTCTGCTCCAACACCTGACGCAACACTTCCTCTGGAGCCTCAGGGCATGCTACACGCAGATTATCTGCTAATGATAAATGAAAAAAATAGGGTTGTTGCGGCACTACGGCAAAATAACTGCGCCAACTTTCCTCACAGCAAGCGTCCGCCGCTATTTCGCCCAGAGAGATGGTTCCCGCCGTCGGTTGACGAAATCCCAGCAGCAACGATACCAGCGTGCTCTTGCCAGCCCCACTAGCGCCAACAACAGCAATACTCTTGCCTGGTTCTAACGAAAAAGAAACCTCCCTCAACGCGGGCTCCAAAGTATCTGCGTACGAAAACGCCAGGTTTCGCACCTCCAGCTTGCCGCCTGCACACACCTTTTTTCCTTCCTCAGGCCTTTGCCGCGTCGCTGTCTCCCAAATTCGTTCAGCTGCCGCTGCGCCATCAGCTAAATAACGAGCCGCCGCCGGCATAAGCAAAAAAAATTCTCCCAAAGCCAAAACACTCAAGGCCAGCACCGCTAAATCCACACCAGACCATTGTCCGCCTTGCACTAAAGGAATACCGCCCCATAACAAAAGCCACAATGCTCCATAACCTACAGCCATGCCAAACGCTTCCCCCGCCCCGCCGAGAAGGCTCTGCCGCCGCTGTGATACCGCCAGACGCCGCGCAGCTTCGCCCAAACGCTGCGCATGCTCCCGAGTTTGCCTAAAAGCCCAAAGTTCTCCCAAACCGCCCATCAAATCACCAGCTGTCGTTTGCAAGCGTTCTCGTTCAGCCGCTACCGCTTCCGCGCCACGCCGCCACGAACCGCCTAGCCATATAGGTAGGAACACAGCCGCAGTTACATAAGCTCCCAATACCACCACAGCCGGCCAAGGGCCCACAAAGAGCCACGAAACGATGGCAAAAACCAAGCAGACAAAAAACGCCGTTGCAGGCGGCAAAAAAGCACGTAAGAATAAGTCTTTTAAAACCTCCACATCACCTACCAAGCGATCTAGCAACGAAGCCGCGCTTTGCGCCCCCAAGTGAAACGGCGCCAACGGCTCAATACGCTGGTACAGCCATACGCGCAAACGAGCCAAAATACGAAACGTGGCGTCATGAGCTACATAGCGTTCGCCATAACGGCAAACAGCCCTGGCAATACCAAAAAAACGCACACTGACAATAGCCAGCGATAAAACCGCAATGGAAGGATGTAGCGCCGCCGTCGCAATCAGCCAAGCCGAAGCGGCCAAAAGCCCCATTCCAGCCGCGCCAGTAAGCCAAGCTAACAGCAAAGCCAGCAGCATGCTCACCCAAGGTTGCGGCAAGCTGCGCAGCAACATCCACAGTGTTTTCATTCGCGCTCCCCCCTTGCCGCCGCCAGCAAAGCTGCATAGGCTCCTTGCCGCGCCAATAATTCCTCATGATTTCCCATTTCAATAATCCGGCCATTCTCCAAAACAGCAATTTGATCCGCTCGCCGCACCGTACCTAAACGATGAGCAATAACCAAAACCGTACGGCCCTGGCACAACCGCTCAAAAG
>CAZKCR010000242.1:0-2818 GCA_964551055.1 uncultured Anaeromusa sp.
ATTGAAATGCGCGAAGGAATTGACCATTGAGCCGGACTGCAGGGTTGCGGCGGAAAGAAGGTGCGAGACATTGAGCAAACCGATAGTGGCCATTGTTGGCCGGCCGAATGTTGGCAAATCAACTTTGTTTAACAAAATAGGCAAAAAGCGAGTATCCATTGTAGAGGACATGCCAGGAGTAACTCGGGACCGTATTTATATGGACGGCGAGTGGCTGGGAAAAGAGTTTACCATGATCGATACCGGCGGTATTGAGATTGAGACAGAAGATAAAATTTTGAGTCAAATGCGTCACCAAGCCCGCCTGGCTATGGAAGAGGCGGATGTTATTGTTTTTGTTGTCGATGGCAAAACAGGGGCGACCAATGCAGATGAAGAAGTAGCCCATATGCTGCGCGGCACGAGAAAGCCGGTAGTGCTGGCCGTAAACAAGGTAGACCATATCAATCAGGAAATGGTTGTTTATGAATTTTACAACTTAGGGCTGGGCGATCCCATCGGTATTTCTGCCGCCAACGCTATGGGTTTGGGAGATCTGCTGGACGCGGTGGTTGCATCTTTCCCGACCGATGCGGAATCAGAGACAGTTGAAGAAGACGTGATTAAGGTGGCTGTAATTGGCCGGCCGAATGTCGGCAAATCGTCTTTAGTTAATGCCATGATCGGCGAAGATCGGGTCATTGTCAGCGATATTCCTGGCACGACTCGCGATGCCATTGACACGCATTTCACTAAAGATGGACAAAAGTATATGTTGATTGATACGGCAGGCATGCGTCGTAAAGCGAAGATTGAAATGCCTGTGGAGCGTTACAGCGTTGTTCGTTCTCTGCGAGCCGTGGATCGAGCCGATGTCGTGTTGATGGTGATTGATGCGGAAGAAGGTGTAACCGAACAGGATAAGAAGATTGCCGGTTATGCGCATGAAGCGGGCCGGGCTTGCGTGATTGTCGTCAACAAATGGGATCTGGTGGAAAAAGACAGCAAGACCTCCTTGCGCTACACCGAAGCTATTCGCAGCGAATTGGCCTTTTTGCAGTACGCGCCGGTGGTCTATTTGTCAGCATTGACCAAACAGCGGGTGCCTCGAGTGACGGAGCTTGTCAAATATGTGGCAGAACAGCACAATATGCGTGTGAAGACCAGTGTTTTGAATCAAGTTGTTGAAGACGCGGTAGCGATAAATCCGCCGCCTACAGGACATGGCAAGCGGCTTCGCATTTATTTTGCTACTCAGGCGGATGTGCAGCCGCCGACGTTCGTCTTTTTTGTCAACGAAGCGGAATTGATGCATTTCTCATATTTGCGTTTTCTGGAGAATCGTTTGCGTGAGAGCTTCGGTTTTGAAGGTACGCCTTTGAAGCTGGTAGTGCGCAACCGTAAAGAAAAGGAAGATGCGTAAGAAGGAGGCTGCATTGTGGAGTTTCTTTGGATTGTCGCTGTAAGCTATCTTGTGGGATCCATTCCTAATGGGCTGTTGTTGGGGAAAACATTTTGGCATACGGATTTGCGTCAATTAGGCAGCTGCAATATTGGCGCAACGAACGCCTTTCGGGTGCTGGGGCCCTGGCCTGCATTTTGGGTGTTTTTGACGGATGCTGCCAAAGGCGTGTTCGGTGTTTGGCTGGCCAGTCAAATGGCAGCGCCTTCTCTTTGGTTGGTGGCAGCAGGGATTGCTGCTATTGCTGGACATAATTGGTCTGTTTTTCTGGGATTTAAAGGCGGACGCGGTGTGGCGACCGGCTTGGGCGTTATTGCTTTTTTAGTGCCAAAGGTGACCTTGATTGTTTTTGCAGTCTGGGCGCTCATTGTCTGGCTAACCCGTTACGTATCACTGGCTTCCATTGTAGCGGCGGCGTTAGTGCCTGTTTGCATGTGGTTTTTAGGCGAAGAACCGGCTATTTTGGTATTTGGGATTTTAGCGGCAGCCTTTGTTATCGTGCGTCATCGTCCTAATATTCAGCGCTTGCTGAAAGGCGAGGAGTCAAAGATTCGTTCTGGCAAACGCTGATTGAGGCAGGAGTTTAGCGTTCTAAAAAGAATATATTTCTTAAAGGAGGGAATGGCATGAGAGAAACAATGGCATCTTTACTGCAGTGCAAGAATTGGGCTTTAGTGGGGGCGACATCCAATAAGAGTAAATTTGGCTATAAAATTCTTCAAGTGATGCGAAATAATGGTTTGCAGGTATTCGCTGTCAATCCAGGTTTGCAAGAGATTGACGGCCAACCGTGCTACGCTTCCTTGGCGGATTTACCGGAAGCGATTGAAGCAGTAAATGTCGTAGTACCTCCTAAAGTCGCTTTGGGAATTTTGGAAGAATGCCAGCGCCTGAACATCTCCAAAGTCTGGCTGCAACCGGGTGCTGATACAGCGGAAGTGGTGGAAAAAGCCAAAGCGTTAGGATTGCAGGTAGTGTATGACGCATGTATTATGATCGAGTTGAGACATAAAGGAGGAGTATGAATGGCTGCTTTGAAAGAAGTAAACGATGCAATGTACCAAGAGGAAGTATTGGATGAGAAGCAACCGGTATTGGTTGATTTTTGGGCGCCCTGGTGCAGTTATTGCAACAAGCTGACTCCTGTTTTAGAAGAAGTATCTGCGGAATTGGCGGATAAACTAAAAATCGTAAAAATCAATGTAGACGAAAACCGCTCGTTGGCTCAACGATATGATATTAAAGGACTGCCGACGATGATGTTGGTCAAAGATGGCGATGTAGCGGAAAAAATCGTCGGATTTTTGCCGAAGGCGTCTATTTTAGGGAAAATAGAGCCGTTTCTCTAATAGAATCACAGTAAAGAAGGCATAAGAA
>CAZKCR010000243.1:0-2804 GCA_964551055.1 uncultured Anaeromusa sp.
TCGCAGTACTTTTTCAATCTCTTTTTCGTCCATCGTAGTCCCTCCCTATTCAACTATTTAGCCAAATTTTGCAGCGCCATCTCGCGCAGCTTAAATTTTTGCACCTTTCCGCTGGCGGTCAGCGGAAACTCCTCCACAAAGAAAAACATAAAGGGAACCTTATTTAAGGCAATCCGTTCCCGGCAATACCGTTTCAGCTCTAATACCTTGGCAGACTCCCCTTTTTGTAAGCGCACAAAAGCCACTATATCCTCACCATAGTATTCGCTAGGCACGCCAACCACCTGCACTTCGAGCACCTTGGGATGGGTCATCAGAAAAGTCTCAATCTCCGCCGGGCCGATGTTCTCACCACCGCGGATAATCAAGTCCTTAATACGCCCAGTGATGTGGCAGCAGCCCGCCGCATCGATTTTAGCCAGATCGCCGCTGTGCCACCAGCCATCCGCATCAATGGCAGCTTGCGTTTCTTCCTCCATTTTATAATACTGCAGCATAACGGACTGCCCCCGCACGCACAGCTCGCCCTCTTCACCTGTGGGCATCTCTTCGGTGGTCCCCGCCTTGACGATGCGCAGTTCCATACCCGGCAGCGCTGTACCGACATGCGCCATTCGCTCTTCTTGCGGCCTCGTTGGCCCGCCCAGTGCTGCGATAATCACTTCTGTCGTGCCATATAGGCAGCTAAAACCATCCGCACCCAGCTTCTCAATCACCTCTTGCACCAATTCCGGAGGGCAATTAGCTCCCGCCATATCGCCTCCGCGCAAAGAGCTTGTATTATACGGGTTCCTAGCCCACTCTTCCATGAGCGCCACAAACATAGTCGGCGTACCGGACAAGCTGGTCACACCTTGCTCCGCAACCGCCTGCAGCACCGCCGGAGCTTGAAACCGCTCTACCCCCACCAGCGTGGCGCCATAATACAGTGCCGTCAAAATCACCGCATTACCGTAAGCATGAAAGAAGGGCAACGCCGAACACACTACCGAAGACGCCGTCAGTCCCTGACGCTCTCCGTAGGCTCTGGCATTACACAGGTACGCCTGCTGACAATGCACGACCCCTTTAGGTACGCCTGTCGTCCCCGATGTATATTGCAGTACAAACACATCTTGCGAACGTTCCTCGCTGCAGCGCTGTCTATATACTTCTTCCTCCACAGCAGCTCCGTCAGCCAAAAAATCTTGCCAGAGAATAATATCCGTTGCTTTAGCAGAACCAAAAAACACCACCTTACGCAGTTTCGGCAACCGCGCCCGTACCGAACGAAGCATCTCCAGCCAAGCCTCTGCGCCGCTGCCTTGCGCTTCTAAAAACAGCACTGTCGCATCGGAATGGTGCAACACATACTCAAGCTCATACGCTCGATAATTGGTATTCAGCAACACCAACGGCACTCCGGCTCTGGCGCAGCCAAACTGCACGGAAAGGTATTCTGGAATATTAAAGGCCCAGATGGCGGCATGCTCGCCGCGCTCCATATTTAAAGCCATAATCCCTTTCGCTACTTGCGTCGCCTCCGCATCCAGTTGCGCATACGTATACGAACGTCCCTTCTGCGGATATACAGCAGCTGTCTTTTCCGGCCACCTAGCCGCCGCCGAACGCAGCAAACCGCCCCAAGAAGCAGGACGCACTTCCGCCCAGTCTTCCAAAAGCAGCGCTTTCATAGCCCTGGCCTTCTTGGTATATACGTGAATGGCCTTCTCGTCTACGGCAATAGATACTTTTTGCATAAGCAAGCCATCTCCGCCGTACCAGCCAGGCAGAACGCCGCCCAAAAAATATCCCCGTCGCCGCAGAATCTCTACTGCTGCCCCAACCGTTTCCTCGCCCAATCGCAAGAAAGCCTGCAATACCACCGTTCCAGCTACAGACGCCTGACTTTCCCATTGAGCTACCTGCGCCTCAAAATCAGCGCCTATCTTATTAACGGATAGTCGCGCAACACCAGCTCCGGCAAACACTTCGATCGCGCCTTCCGTTGCCCCTGCTTGCGGCAGCGGAGCCGTTGCCTCAACAAAGGTGCAGCCGCCTCCCAAATCACCATATAGCAAGGCAAACGCTTCTTGGTACCGATCCGGCACATACACAGTTTGACCGGCCTCTCCCGGCGCCGTAAAAATCAGCACCGTCGATACCCGCTCGCCCCCCTGCGCGGAGTCTCCCGGCATCAGCGCCACTTCTAAGCCGGTTTCACGATAGCCTCGCTTGGTCATTACGATCTGGGTAAACAAGTGGTTGCAAACCGCTTCTCCCCAAAGCTGATCCAATCCATGGCGAAGCGGAATTTCGTCCAGCGCATACTGCGTTAAGTCCATACCGACGGAAGTCTGCCGCCACTTATGAGCAACCATCAGTTGGCCGCCCTCATACAACTTAGGATTTGGCGGCGTCGAACGATAGAAGGCCATCTGGCCAATCACCACACCGTCAGGATCTCTAGCTACCGCCCGCCAGGTAACCCCCTCTTCCTCTTGCCGCACCAGCGCTGCCGGGTCATACACCTCCGCCACCGGATACGAATCTCCGTACACTTCCCGATATAGCGCTACTACGCCAGCAGCATCTCGCGGCTGAAAGAGCGCCAATTCCCATTCCTGTTCCACCATTACACCTCTTCCTGCGTCCCATCTGGTTTCTATGATTAAAATAAAGGTTCCATTCATTACCTCTTTTTTCCTGCTTAAGTGTATTCAACATCGAGTAACAAGTTCGCAGAAATGCTGCAGTAATGGCAGGCTACCCTAACGGACCAAGATGAAAAAGCAGCCCTAACTCCAGTCGGCGTTACGGCTGCC
>CAZKCR010000244.1:0-2791 GCA_964551055.1 uncultured Anaeromusa sp.
TTCGGTGGCAGCGACAATTATTACTATCTTGGAAACTATAAAGCTGCGCGAGACGGAAAAATAACAATTGAAACGGAAATTATCCATTACTCTGGAGACAAAACATCCCCTTTCGGAAATCTTGATCGCTATCATGCAATTTGGGAAGGTTACTTATCCGGAGAAACTTCCATTTTTGAAGGACATTTACAAGAGACTCCCCTCAATAAAGTTAATATTAGACTCATCAAACGAGCCGAACTTCCTTAATACGACTACTCCCCTATTATGTTTTAAAGGAGGAATCGTTGATGGCATGGATTTATTTGATTATTGCTGGATTGTTCGAAATCGGCTGGCCGCTCGGATTAAAAATGGCGCAAACCATGGAAGGAAAACAATTTACAGGCCTTGCCATAGCGGTAATCGCAATGGGACTTAGCGGTTTTTTTCTATTTACGGCGCAAAAAGAAATTCCCATGGGCACAGCCTATGCCGTCTGGACCGGCATAGGGGCTGCAGGTACATTTATACTGGGAATTGTACTATATAACGATCCCATCGGAATTTTACGAATCGCATCCGTACTCCTAATCATTGCCGGTGTCATCGGTTTGAAATTAGCACATTAGGTTTGATAGTGCTACCACACACTGACTAATGATAAACAGGCTTGCAGCCATCCCGGCTGCAAGCCTGTTCTATTTCCATTTTATTTTAGCAGCGTCCGGCTATGCGGGGCGCTTCCAATCTAGCTGCCATCGGGCAATCTTTCCCCAAAAGCGGTCGTACGTATTCCAGAAAAGCGGGAGTAATGTCATTGCCGGCTTCATTAATAAAGGAATCCGGCATGTACCGCGTCTTGCCCGCCAGCTCAACCAAGGGCGTCAAACGATACGCCGTTGCATAATCACCCACCCGGTGAATCGTTACAGAGCCGTTCATTTCTTGGCCAAAAGCCGCAAATTGAACCGCTTTCTCACCGGCTTCCCGCGCTTCCGCTGCATCCACCGGCGAAACACACCCCAAGAAGGAGCGTTGCAAGTAACCGAAGGTATCACAACGCACGCGCGAAATACCCAATCCTTCTTTAAGCTTTTTCGACAAGCAATCCCCTAGCGCACCGGTTCCGGACAGCGTAGCATTACCATGTGCATCCCGCTCCACATCGTCAACCAAGCTTAACAACAACGGTTGACCGGATGCGTCACAAATCCCCTCCGATACAGCCACTACGCAAAAACCGTATTGCTCATGTACGCGCCGTACATCCGCTAAGAAAGACTCTAATGAAAACGAGCGTTCCGGCAGATATACCAAATGCGGACCATCGCCTTCATAGCGCCGGGCCGCAGCCGCAGCCGCTGTCAAAAATCCAGCATGCCGCCCCATGACAATACCGACATATACGCCGCCCAAGGCTCGCATATCCAACGTCAAACCAGCAAAGGCTTGCGCTACAAAGCGAGCAGCAGAAGCATACCCGGGAGTATGATCAGTAACAAGCAAGTCATTATCAATCGTTTTCGGTACATGAATGGCTTTGAGCGGATACTTTTCTCGCGCCGCCTCTTCACTAATAATTAACAGCGCGTCCGAGGAATCGTTGCCCCCTATATAGAAGAAATAACGAATGTCATGGGCTTTCATGACAGCAAACATCTTCTTGCAAAAATCAGCTTTGGGCTTTACCCGAGTAGAGCCCAGCGCAGCAGAAGGAGTTGCCGCCACCGCTTCCAAATTGGCCTCCGTTACCTGTGTCAGATCGACAAACTCTTCCTTTGCCACACCTTCCACTCCATGGAGCGCTCCATAAATCCGGCTTCCCGGACTTAAGCGCCGCACTTCCCGAACAATACCGGCCAAACTTTGGTTGATTACCGCCGTCGGTCCGCCCCCCTGCGCAATCAACACATTGCCCTTCATCGTCATAACCTCACTCCTTTTACTCTATACTCTGAAGACTATACCAGTCTAAGCGGCCCAAAACAAGCGACCCCAGCCCTTTTTTCGCCCGCATGTACCGCCGCTGGCATTTGTTTGTCTCTCTCCAAAACCATTTCCGCGCACGTAATGGCACTTTCTTTATTTATTTCTTGCTTAAACGTAATTTTTGTACTACATTGATGAAGTCGAGGTTTCACTTGTTCTTTTTTACTGACATTTTCAGAACAAAGGAGAGAAACAACATGAGTACACGCAATGGTATGTTCGGTGAATTCGGAGGCCAATACGTGCCCGAATTTTTACTGCCCGCCTTAGAGGAAGTAGCTGCCGCCTATGAAAAAATCCGCCTAACAGAATCATTCCAATCAGAATTTACGAAATATCTGCGCCAATATGTTGGCCGCCCCTCGTTATTGTATGCCGCAGAAAATCTTTCTCATCAGCTCGGCGGCGCCACGATCTATCTCAAACGCGAAGACCTGAACCATACAGGTTCCCATAAAATCAACAATGCCATCGGCCAAGCCCTCCTAGCCCGAAGCATGGGCAAAAAGCACGTAATCGCCGAAACCGGCGCCGGGCAACACGGCGTAGCTACTGCAACCGTCGCCGCCTTATTCGGTTTGAAATGTACCGTTTTCATGGGTGAAGAAGATGTATCGCGTCAAGAATTAAACGTATTTCGCATGCGCGCTCTCGGCGCGGAAGTCGTTTCCGTCACCCGGGGAACGCGCACCCTTAAAGACGCTGTCGATGCAGCCCTGGAATATTGGGTGGAACATTTAACTGACACCTTTTATCTGCTGGGCTCTGCTGTCGGCCCGCATCCATATCCTTTAATGGTTCGCGACTTTCAGGAAATCAT
>CAZKCR010000245.1:0-2778 GCA_964551055.1 uncultured Anaeromusa sp.
CTGCCGTGCAAGACAAGGAGTGAAGAAGAGCATGCTCAGCAGCATCATTGTGGATGACGAGAGGCCGGCTAGAGACGAGCTGTGCTACCTATTGTCGCTGGTTCCAGGCGTAGCGGTGAAGGGAGAAGCGCAAAATGCCGCCGAAGGCATACAATTGGCGGCCCAGGAGCAACCGGATGTAGTGTTTTTGGATATTAGCATGCGAGATATGGACGGTTTGGCGGCGGCGGCATTGATTCGCAAAGTAGCTCCCGGGACGATGATTGTGTTTGCTACGGCCTATGATGAGTATGCTATCAAAGCCTTTGAATTGGGGGCGGTGGACTATCTTCTTAAGCCTTTTGAGGAAGAGCGGATTCGGCAGACAGTGCAGCGCTTGCAGGCATATCAAAAAGAGGAAAAACATGCGGCAGTAGAGCGGGTTGATGAAGTGCTGGAAGAGGCGAGAATTCAAATTGATAAGCTGCCCGTAGAAAAGAATGGCAGTATTCGTCTTTTGAATTATGGGGAAATTGTCTACGCTTATGCTAAAGCCGGCAATGTGACCGTTGTAACGGCAAAGGATGAAGCCATCTATAACGGAACGTTGTGTGAGCTGGAAGAACGCATGAATGGTACGCACATGATGCGGGTGCATAAAAGCTATGTAGTCAATTTAGATAAGATTCGGGAAGTGGTGCCCTGGTTTAAAGGAACCTATTGGCTAAAGATGGATCATTATCCAGAAGTAGAAATACCTGTAAGCAAAAGCCAAATTAAAGAACTAAAAATCATTTTGGGCTTAAAATAACTTTATTTCCATTTGCATCCCATAATTTCCATTGGCAAGGCATTTTGTTCTGTTTATACGATATGCATTTATTTATTGAATTTTGTATCTTATGCTGGAAATGCAGTATTACTAAAATTCAATATTTGGAGGCAAGTCGTATGAGTATGAATGGTTTGTATCTCGTTCTGATTTCGGCGCTGGTTTTAAGCCTGTGCTATCGCTTCTATGGCGCCTTCATCGCCGCAAAGGTGCTGGCTTTGGACGGGAAACGTCCGACACCGGCTGTTGTGCATGAAGACGGCCATGATTATGTACCTACTAACAAATGGGTGCTCTTTGGACATCATTTTGCCGCTATTGCTGGCGCGGGTCCTCTGGTTGGACCGGTTTTGGCTGCGCAGTTTGGCTATTTGCCGAGTATGTTATGGATTCTAATCGGCGCTTGTTTGGGCGGTGCGGTTCATGACATGATTATCCTCTTTGCCTCGATTCGTCATGATGGCAAATCCATTGCGGAAATCGCTAAAGAAGAAATCGGCCAATCCGCTGGTTTGGCAGCAGCTATCGCTGTTATCTTCATTTTGGTCATTACCATGGCCGGCATGGGGATTGCCGTGGCGAATGCGCTCTTCAACAGTCCCTGGGGCGCTTTTACCGTAGGCGCTACTATTCCAATTGCTCTTTTCATCGGTGTTTACATGCGCTATCTGCGTCCCGGCCATATCGGCGAAGCTTCTTTTGTCGGCGTGGCTCTGGTCATTGCTGCTGTTGTGGGCGGTGCGTGGATTCAGCATTCTTCCTGGGCTCCGTTCTTTACCTTGAGTCGTGTACAGCTTGACATCATTTTGCCGCTCTATGGTTTTGTTGCCGCAGCGCTGCCTGTATGGCTGCTGTTGGCGCCTCGCGACTACTTGAGCACGTACATGAAAATCGGCACCATTGGCGCGCTGGCGTTGGGGATTATCATTGTGCAGCCGCAGATTCATATGCCTGCCGTGACTTCGTTCATCAGCGGCGGCGGCCCGGTTGTGCCCGGCCCGGTTTGGCCTTTTGTCTGCATTACTGTGGCTTGCGGCGCTATTTCCGGTTTCCATTCGGTTATTGCAACCGGTACGACACCGAAAATGCTGACCAATGAAAGCGAAGTTCTGCCGATCGGTTTTGGCGCTATGCTGGCGGAATCCTTCATCAGCGTCATGGCTTTGATCGCGGCAACCAGCTTGATTCCTGCGGATTATTTTGCAATTAACAGCGTGCCGGAAGCGTTTGCGAAATTAGGTATGAACGTACAAGAACTGCCTATGCTTTCGCAAATGGTAGGGGAAAATGTGGCCGGTCGTCCGGGCGGTGCTGTTTCCTTGGCCGTGGGCATGGCTCACATTTTCTCGCAGATTCCTGGTTTGGGCGAATTTATGTCCTTCCTTTATCACTTTGCCATTATGTTTGAAGCTCTCTTTATTTTGACTATCATTGATGCCGGCACCCGTGTTGGCCGGTACCTGCTGCAAGAAGTAGGCGGCATGATTTACAAGCCTTTGGGCGACGCCAACTGGACTCCAGGTGTTGTCTTTACAAGCGCGCTGATTTCTTTTGCCTGGGGTTACTTGATTTTTGGCGGCTCTATTGCTTCCATCTGGCCGCTTTTTGGTCTTTCCAATCAGCTGCTGGCCAGCATGGCCTTGGCTATCGGTACGACGATGCTGCTTCGCATGGGCAAAGCAAAGTACGCCTGGGTTACCTTGGCGCCTCTGTGCTTCATGCTGGTGACAGCGGTAACCGCTGGCTTCTATAACATCTTTGAGTTCTATCTGCCTAAAGGGCAGCTGCTGCTGGCAGGCGCCAGCGTGGTCATGATGTTCCTTATTGTCTTCGTCATCGTGGACTCTGTCAAAGTATGGCGTTCCATTTTGAAAGAAGGCCAAAAGAACTTGAAGCAAGCAATGTAAAGTAAATGAAAAAACGTCCCTGGAAATGGCAGTAAGCCAGCTCCGGGGACGTTTTGTTTC
>CAZKCR010000246.1:0-2766 GCA_964551055.1 uncultured Anaeromusa sp.
ACCGCCACACCCATAACATTGCAGACGGCTGCCCGTTTACCCAGTACAAGACCTGACTGCAGCACCAACACCTGATTAGCGCCCGGAGAAATAATCATTAACAACACAAGGATAACAAAGGAATACAGTTCTCCCTGCCCAAACACAACAACACTCCTTTAAAGTATTTATACTAACTGCAGCTGCATGGACTCCGGCATCATTTGCCGGAGATGCTCTTGCAACCGCCGCATCTCAAAGACTTCCCAGGCCTCTTTTAGCGCAGCCCTTTCATCAATAAACGCATAAAAACAAAAGAAAGAATTCATTCTCTGCAACAGTTGCCGCAGTTCCATCTGTAAGCCCTCGTCCAACGTAAGTGCAAAGTCTTCAAGCCATCGTTGCATCACGTCTCGGGTAATGGGCTTAATATACACCAAATTCCCGCCAGTCTCTCCCTTGTAAACAACCTGGCCGGAGTCTAAATCAAGAAATGCCTGTCTTCCCTCCTGTTGTGACATAAGGCCGTCAGCCAATTCCTTAATGCGCACCTGCACAAGATTCTTAGGGAAATGATCCTGCTGCTCGCTCTGCGTCATCTGCCGCCTCCATTTAGAAACACCCTGCTCCTTGGTTTGGTTTCATTTTACACGGGCCTATTTCTAATGTAAAATGAATAAATAAGATATGATTAATTCATTTTATTTATAGGTGATTTATGCAACATTATGAATTAGAAGTGTTTTTGGCGCTTGAGCAAACACGTTCTTTTACCAAAACAGCGGAACTGCTGCACTTGTCTCAGCCAGCCATCAGCCATCGTTTAAAATCGCTGGAAACCGCTTTGGGCTTCACTTTATTCGAACGCCGCAAAGGACAAAAGAAGATTTGCCTGACCGCCAGAGGCGAAGCCTTTATCTCTTTGGCCCAACGCTGGCATGCCCTCTGGCAGGAAGCGCAGATTTTGCAGCAGCAAGAGCTTCCCTCTTCTCTGTCCATCGGCGCTGTGGACAGCCTAAATACCACATGGCTGCCTTCGCTTCATCGCTGCCTTGCCAGCCATGTGCCAAAAATCCAACTAAAAGTCACCACTAAAACTTCGTTGGAATTATACGAGCTTGTAGAAAGACAGGAATTAGACCTCGCCTTCGTCCTGCGCGAGGTAAATTCCGGCAGCATTATCAGCGAACCTGTTTTCAGCGAGCCCATGGTTGCTCTTTGCCATCAGACAGCGGCCGCAAGCACAAGCTTGATAACGCCAACTGACCTTCTGGCGCAGCATGAAATTTTTCTTAATTGGGGCCCCTCCTTCATGGTCTGGCACAACCGCTGGTGGGATCCGCGGGCTCCGCGACACATCGAAGTAGACATTGTTTCCTTAATGGCTGACCAGCTTGTCAATCCTGAGCATTGGGCCATTGTGCCCAAATCCTTCGCACGCTCCCACTCGCTGCCACCAGGCTTTACTATGCTGGAATTCACAGACGCGCCTCCCCTGCGCGTCTGCTACAAAATCTCCCACCGCTATCCACAAGCCAAAAGTCGGCAAGCCTTAGAGCTTGTCAACCAGTACTTACCTACGCTTTTGTAAAAAACAAAACACAGCGAGACTATGAACATTTAAACAAAGGGCTAGTGGCCAACTTAAATTCAAGTTAGCCACTAGCCCTTTTATTTATTAACTTTCTCTATCAAGCCTTCTGGCCGCTTTCATAACTTTGGGCCTAACTCCAGCTTGGCCTTTTTGCCTTCGCAATTTACGCGCTGGCCGTTTTATCAAAACTCAACTTCACGCTGCGGATTTCCGGAAAAATCAGCTAAAATAGCCTTACCATGTTCCAAATAGAAAATTTCAAACACCGGATTGTCAGGCGTCTTATAAATGGACTTCACCAATGAGTTGGCTTCCAGAATAGCCGCTTTTATCGCCACATCCCGCGAAAAATGAATTTCCCCGCGCAAGCGTACCCAGGCAAACTGAGGAGACACGCTAGAAAACTCCACAAAAGAATGTGCTTGCAACTGCTGGTATACATCCTTAGCATTGCTAGTGCAAAAATAAAATCGACCTTCCGCCTCTAACATAAACTGAAACGGCCTTACACGCGGCTTGCCCTCCTCCACTGTAGCTAAAAAACCATTTCCGTTTTCCTTCAAAAACTCAAGTACTTCTTTCATCTTATATTCCTCCAACTAATTTTATTAAGAGCAATACGCTCTCTATCATAGCGCTCTCGCGCATGACCGCCCACAAACAGATATTTTCAAAGTAACTTTTCGCCAAAGCAACAAGTTAGACATCTAATTATATGCTTAAAAAAGATTGCCGCAAAATACGGCAGTACAATTTAAAACAACTCAGCCATTCGTTGGACAGAAATTAAGCTTCACCTTGCTTAACAGTCGCTCCACTTCCGCTGCTTCCTCTTCGGAAAGCCCCGCATATACACGGTGATTGACCACCTCGGATATTTCGCGAAAAACAGCCTGTAAAGCTTGCCCTTTCTCCGTCAAGCGCAGCAAGGTAATGCGGCCGTCTTCATCGCTTTTGCGCCGCTCTACGTAACCGAAAGCCTCTAATTTCTCCACCAGTACCGTCACCGTAGGCTTCGTTCGGTGAATCCTCCGGGCCAACTCTTGCATCGTATATTCTTCACCGTCAAAGAGCAGCATCATAATGCCGCCATGACTGGGCACAATGCCTTCAACGCCTCTTTTTTTCAGTTCTTGAATAATCTCCTTATGCGTCGCTTCCGCAACACGACTGCAAAGGGCAATAACATTTCC
>CAZKCR010000247.1:0-2764 GCA_964551055.1 uncultured Anaeromusa sp.
ACATTGCTCCAGCTTATTTTATGAGCACGCCGAAAAGAGCTTGTTGTAATTCCGCCAATGTGAGGTGAGAAGATAATACGCTCTTTGAATTCATCCGGTAAATTCAAAAGAATATTATCCTTGGTTGTCGGTTCTGGATATACCGTATCCAGACCGGCTCCACGAATCTTCTCCGTAACAATGGCATCATATAACGCCTGATTGTCAATAATATCGCCTCTGGCCGTATTGATTAAATACGCTGTTGGTTTCATTTTTCCCAAAAATTCAGCGTTAACCATGCCCGCGGTTTCCTTTGTAACCGGACAGTGAAGGCTGATAATATCGCAAGCCTGAATCATTTCATCCAGTTCCATATACGATACATGATATTCCTCTTCCAGCTTTTCCGGCAATCTCCTTGTGTCATAGTAAATAATTTCGCACTCAAAGGGCCGCAGTCGCTTCGCAACGGCCTTTGCAATATCACCAAAGCCGACAAGACCAATTTTGCAGTCTCCCAGCTCCGTAATGCCTTCATACATCAGTCGCTCTTTCAGCTCTATTTGTCGGCCTTCCCTTTCCACCCGATCTCCAGTTATAGTGCTCCTTAGAAGCGCTAACATAAGAAGTATTGTCTGTTCTGCAACAGCGCCTGCATTGGCACCTTTGCAGTTGCACACATAAATTCCTTTTTCTTTTGCAGCCTGACAATCAATACCGTTAAATCCAACACCTTCTGATTGAATGAGCTTAAGCTTCGGCATTTGGCGAATCACGTTGCCTGATAGCTTGGACATGGGATCAATCGCAATCGCATCCGCATCTTGAGCTGCTTGCAACAACGCTTCATCACTTGCGCCACGAGGACAGAAAACCTTCTCCATTTCCCTCGTGATTTCCAGGTCGGGCATATATTTGTTGTACCGATCTTCATTGCCTATAATTAAAATTTTCATATTGCACACCTCTATTTAAAACGTTTAACAATAGCATAAACACTCTAGTAACTATAGGGTCAATAAAAAAATGGCCCGCTTACGAAATTCATAAGCGGACATAGGGCAAAAGTATTTCTGTCACATACTTCTCTATATCATTCGTGATACCATAATCAATCAATGCAATTTCAATAGAATCATCAACCAGTTCATAATGATGCTCTTTCATATATGCAAATAATTTCTTGTAATAGTTGGCTGCGTCCAGGTGAGAACCCTTAAATCGGATTCGCAGGTATTCCCTGGCCGGAAATGTAACTTCTGACGCAGCCATTCGATCTTCATCTTCCAGAATCATAAAAATACTGGAATATCGTTCAAATCGATTGTCCTTTAAATCAGATACAGAGATAGAAATACCGATCTTTCCTAAAAAAACATCGCCATCTATCCCTTTATTCTCAATCAATTCCGAAACCGGATATTCAATATCATCGCCCAATACATATTCGCGCCGTAAATACGCTACCTGCCATGCAGGAAGTTCTACTTCGAAAATGGTATCCAGCGGAGTCGTCATTGCATCCTCAAACTGCCGTAGACGTCGGGAAATTTTTTGCTCAATTTTTTCTAGCTCTTGTTTCTTGCGGACAATTTCTAATTTCTCCGCATGCAACATAGACATAAGATTATCGATGTCGCGATCATTGAAAAAATCAAGAAGCTTATGGATAGGCATCCCTAGAGTCCGTAAGTATTTTATCGAATTCAACCGTTCAAACTGTTGCGTTGTATAGTAACGGTAATGGGTCTGTTCATTAATATACTGAGGTTTTAACAGCCCGATATCGTCATAATATCGAAGCGTAGCTATTTTAATATTAAATAACCTTGCTACTTCTCCAATCGTAAAAAAGTCTTTCATTTTAGCCTCCATTACTATACCATAAACATTGCGACAAGCAGACAAAAGGATATGATTTCACTCACCGAATAGAACACGGCACATTTACAACACATTTTCCACAGACTTCACTACCGACACTATTCGCATGTGCTCCTGTTTCATCAGCATACGAACTGCCGAATTCTTTATAGCGTTCCGCATTTTTCAAGCAAACCTGAAAACATTTCTGCCGATCATATCCTTCCAGAGTCAACGCTCCTGATGGACAATGTTTCACACAAACGCCGCAGATCCCTTTGCTCTTATAGAGACAATTCTCTTCTTCAAGCGGCTGATCCGGTTTCACTGGCAAATTGGCAACTACGGTGCTGTAGCGACCACAGCAGCCTTTTTTCCCAATCAACATATTATTAAGACCAAACATGCCCAAGCCTGCCAGCCTGGCAAAATGCCGCTGCGACCAATGGCTTATTAATTTTTCCTTATCAAAGGTAGTGGCCTCTTTAGAAACACCCGCATCATAGCCCATTTTCTTTAACTCATCTATCAAATGTTGGTTTAAATCCCCCAACATCGCATTCGTTTCTTCATAAGTGCGAGCCCATTCAGGAGACGACACATCATTCAGCTCCTTATTGGTATCGGCCAGTTCTTTGGTAAAAGGAACAAAATAAGCGATAACAACCGTAGGGTTTTCGATAACTTCCTGCGGCATAACATGCTTTACCGAAATGAGCTCTTTTAGCTTGAAAATATCGGGATGATTCGCATCGGCAAAACCGACTAGCGGTTCACTCCATTGGGATGTAATATTCGCTTTTTGTTGATATTGCTGCACATACTTTTGAATGATTTTCGTTATTTTACTTTTAAGCTCGCTCATAAGGAACCTCCATCTATCACTCACAGCATTCACCTAATTAGGCCACACAGTTTT
>CAZKCR010000248.1:0-2758 GCA_964551055.1 uncultured Anaeromusa sp.
TGGTCGTCAAGCCGCCCTTGATATTGCCGCCTGTAGGCTGACCGCCGCGAATATCTTCCCCAACCGCCATGGCCCGCTGTTCCATGCGTTCCACCAGCTTTAAAATACCCTGGGCCACTTCTTCGTTTGCCGCATGCTTGGCTAAAATATGCTCAGCGCCAATAAACTCTGTCACTTCTCCCAAAATAGACGTGCCGCCGGCTGCCACCAACAGATCGGAAGCCACGCCGATAGCCGGATTCGGCACCAAGCCGGAGGTCGTATCCGAACTGCCGCATTTCATGCCTAGCATGAGCTTGCTGATCGGGAAAGGCCGACGCTGCTCCAGCGAAGCCTCGCGTACCATTTCCTGGGCCATCAGAATGCCTTGGGCCGTCGTGCGCGCCGAGCCGCCTACTTCTTGGACGACAATGTGCTCTACCCGCTTGCCGGATGCGGCAATGGCTTCAATAACGCCGGAAAGATCGGTGCTTTCACAGCCCAAACTAACGAGCAGCACCGAATGCAGATTCGGGTTCTTCCCCAGGTTAATCAGCGTATCGTTGACAATATGAATATCCAGCGGTGTCTGACAGCAGCCTTGATGGTGCGTAAAGCGTGTCGTTCCCTGCACCTGGCGCACTATATTTTCCACCACTTCATTCACGCAAACCACAGCCGACAAAACGCCTACATAATTGCGCGTACCAACCGAACCGTCCGCCCGGCCATATCCCATAAATTCCATCATCTTACTTGCCTCCTTTCAGATCGCCCCGGCCGCGCAGACTTTCGATATTCTGCACATGAGCGTGACTGCCGTTGGCAATGCTCTGCGTCGCCCGACCGATGACCTCGCCGTATTTCAAAATATCTTCCCCAACGGCAATATCCCTTACCGCAAATTTATGCCCGTACGGAATATCCTCGGTCATGACGATTTCCACTTCTTCCCGATTGCGGCGCACCCGCGCCGTCTGCCCTTTGACCAACACCTGCACCGCTGTAGCCACATTGTCTTTTTCGTTAAGAATAATGCCGTCAATCATGCCATTGCCTCCCTTTTTTATTACCGTACAATAACCGCCACGCCGTCAGGAATCACGGTGATTTTTGCATCGCTGCCCACTACTTCTTCTGCTTGAACCAGGGCTTCTTCAAAGGTTTCCACCGCAGCAAAACCCATGCGCTGCAGCACTTCATGCTGGGCTGCAGCCGTTACAAAGATAACCTTGTGCTTGCACTGAATCCGCGCCATGATCTGCGTCGCCCATTGATCCGGCACGGTAGAATAGCGATCTACCGCTAAAATGGTATTTGTCACAGCGGCAGCGCCTTTTTGCAGCCATTCATACAACTCCGCACTGCCGTGACCATCGCCCAGGTCAGCGCAGACAATAATAACGCCGCCTTTTTTGCAGGTAGCTTCCGCTGAAGACAAGCCTTTGACGTGCTGATAAATATTTTGATCCAGCGGATAGCCCCCATTGGTAGTGACGACAATTTCCGCCGGCACGGCCGCTACCGCCGCCAGCTCCTGCAAAAATGCACAGCCTTGCAAATGAGCCTGCTCCACATCGCCGGCAAAAGCGCCAATTACCTTTTTCTGCGCATCAATGACGACATTGACGATATAGGCAAGTTTTGCCTGCCGCGCCGCGTGAACCATGTCCTCATGAATCGGATTGCCTTCTAGAATGCCTACCCGCGCTTTCTTATGGGCAATATGCTCTGCACAATGATTGACTCGAATGGTGCTGTCGCCGACAATACCTGGCAGCACGCTCTTCCGCCCGCCGGAAAAACCCGCAAAAAGATGCGGTTCAATAAATCCTTCCGCCAGCAGCAAATCCGCTTCAGCAGCCACTTTATTCAGCCACAGCTCGCCGCCGGAAGGCAGCGTATCTAGCTGCAGCAACGAGCTTTTATCCCAGCAGTCATGTACAACAATACGCACTTTCCCATATAATTCCGGACCGAATTTTTCGCGCAGTTCTTCTTCCGTTGTGCCGCGATGCAAGCCTGTGGCCACTAAAAACGTCACCTGCGCCTGAGGGCTCCCTTTTTGTATTTCCTCCAACAGCAGCGGGGCAATCACTTGCGTCGGCACTGGGCGAGTATGATCGCTGACGATAATAACAATATTCTTCTTGCCCTGCGCCAGCTCCTGCAGCCTTGGCGTGCCGCTAGGCGCAGCCATAGCCTGCCGCACCAATTCGGCTTCACTTGCCGCCGCCTGATAGCCATGGGCTTTTGACTCCAGAACCGCCGCCACACGTTCTTGAGGCAACGTCAACACACGCTCTGCTTTCCCATATGGAATATGGATGTTCATACTTCTAAAACCTTCTTTCCACAATCTTCTCCATATTCATTCGTTTTTCCCTGCTGCAACGCCTTTGTACAACAACACGACTCTTTCGTAAAGTCTCGCCTCTTTTTTGGCCACAATGCACAATTTTTATTATGAAAGTTGTTTTTTATTTTATTTTTTACATTATTTTTTAGCCAATGCTGCTTATTCTTTGCTTTTGTCCTTTCTTGGCCCGTCTGTTTCATTGGCCGATTTACTTGCTTTGCTTGCTTTTCTTTGTGCGCCTCACGTTTACGGTTGTATTTGACAGTCTTCCCTTGTTCGATATATGATAAAACCATAATATGCCATTTGACCGAAGGGAGAGGAAACCTTCATGGCCACCACAGCTATTCGCATCGTTGTTCTCGGCGGCGGCCCCGCAGGATACCTAGGCGCATTACGCGCCGCTCAACTTGGCGCCTC
>CAZKCR010000249.1:0-2757 GCA_964551055.1 uncultured Anaeromusa sp.
AGTCATCGGTTCCCTAAACGGAAGACCACATGCTTGCTGGCGAAATAGTTGAGAATCGCCACAAGCACGCTAGCGGCCAGTTTGGCGGCGGCGTCCGGGATGAGCAGCCCTTCGACCATGATGATCATGGAAAGAATATCGGCAAAATACGAAAGGGTCCGGAAAAAAAGAAAACTGCAAAACTCCCTAAGGAGAAGTGCTACATTTGTTTTGCGGCTTTGAAAGACATAAAATTTATTGGTGACAAAAGCAAAAAGGACTGCCAGAATCCAAGCCAGGGAAGCGGCGATTTTGTAGTCCAAGGGAATGGTTTTGGTGAAAAACAGATAAACGAGAAAATTGACCAATGTGGTCAGCAGGCCAAAAACAATATAGGAACTGGTTTGGCTTATGTTGCATAGCTTCAAGTCAATTCTCTCCCTGGTCTTCAAAATGCGGACGTTCACGGCGATAGAGGCTTTTTTTGCCGTTGTATTCATTTACAAGATATAAGGGGCGACGCTTGGTTTCGTTGAAAACCCGCGCCAGATATTCACCGATGACGCCAAGGAAGATAAGTTGGATGCCGCCCAAAAACAAGATAATGGAAACCAGGGTGGGGAAGCCTTGTACAGGATCTCCAAACATCAGAGTGTTGAAGATAATCCAGCCCATATAAGCGAAGGCAATAAGGGAGATTCCCAGGCCGGCAATGGAAGAGAGGCGCAGGGGGAAGGTGGTGAAGGAGGTAATGCCTTCGATCGCCAAATTGATTAGTTTTAGCCAGCTCCACTTGGTGGTGCCTGCGGCCCGCAGTGCAGAATCAAAAAGAAGCTCTTTTTTGCGGTAGCCAATCCAACTGAAAATGCCTTTGGTGTAGCGCTGAGTTTCACGCATCAGCTTGATGGCTTCCACGCAGCGGCGGTCCAGCAAGCGGAAATCGCCCACATGTTCTTGAATCTTGATGGTAGATATTTTTTGCAGCAGGCTGTAAAAGGTGTTGGCCGCCCAACGGCGAATGAAGGATTCTCCAGTGCGTTGACGCCGCTTGGCGCAGACATCATCATAACCTTCCTTCCAGTAGGCGATCATTTCTGGAATGAGCTCCGGGGGATGCTGTAAATCGGCATCCATAATAATGACGGCGTCGCTGTCGGCGTAGTCCAGCCCAGCGATCATAGCCAGCTCCTTGCCGAAATTTCGAGATAAATCCAAATAAGAAATCTGAGGGTGTTGAGCGGCGAGCGTCTTGATGACGTGCAGCGTATTGTCGGTACTGCCGTCGTTGATGAAAAGAATTTCAAAAGAAGCAGTATGAATTTCGCCAAGAATTGCGTTTAGACGCAGCCAAAGCTGTTCCAAAACCTCCTGTTCATTATAACAGGGGATGAGGAGCGTAATTTTATCCAAAATGGTTGTCATCCTCTCATTGCTTTGGATAGAAGAAAATACATCGTGTCTATTATACATCTGTGCCTTCCTATAAGTACAGATTGAATCCTAAGTCAGGCGAGTTTTACTGTTTTTCTGGGAAAAATTAGTTAAATTTGGTAAAGTAGAGGATAAGATACGTCTGTCTTGAAAAATTCATGCGGCGGGAGGCGGAAAGGATGGCGGCTGACTTCGACAGAAGACGCGCAGTCTATTTTGCGGGCTTGTGTGCGTTGCTTACAGGCATTGCTTACTTAGATTACTTGACCATTCATGAGATTGATTTATCCGTCTTTTATTTGCTGCCAGTTGGGCTGGCATCTTGGAGTTTGGGAATTACTTGGGGACGCTGTGCCGGGCTTTTGGCTGTGGCGGCGTGGGGGCTGGCAGATTGGCTGGATGATTATGTATACAAGCTGCCATGGGGTGTATATTGGGCTTCGTTGAACCATGCTGTCTTTTTCCTGGCTGCGGCCGAAGTAACAGGTCGTCTGCGGCTTGCTTACCAAATGGTAGAGCGGTCAGCGTTTTGCGATGCTTTGACGGGCGTATATAATCGGCGGGCGTTTTTTACTATGGCGGAAAAGGAAGTGCAGCGCAGCCGACGGTATGGGCACTCCCTGACAGTATGCTATATTGACGTGGATCATTTCAAGCAAGTCAATGATACGCGAGGCCATGAGGCGGGGGATCAACTGCTGTGTGAGGTTGCCGCAGCACTTACGGAACTGGTGCGCCAAAGTGATATCGTCGCAAGGCTGGGAGGGGACGAATTTGCGCTGCTGTTGCCGGAAACGGATGGGGTGGCTCAGCGTGTATTGGAACGGCTGCGTGAACGTTTGCAGGGGCGCATGGATGCAGCAGGTTGGCCAGTAACTTTCAGTATGGGCGCTGTTACTTGTCAACAGTCACCGCAGTCTGTCGAGGATCTGGTGCAGTATGCTGATGCGCTGATGTACCAAGTGAAACATCAGGGCAAAAACCAACTGCGCTATGAACTGTGGCAGGAGGAAAATAAATGCAAAAACAAGAATATGTAAAACAATAAAGAACAACAAGAGGTGTCAAAAATGAAATATAGAACGCTGCTGATATTGCTGGTGCTTGGCCTGCTCGGCATAGGGGCGCAGCCTGCGGCGGTGCAGGCTGCGGCTGCAGGCATTGTTTCAGTGGATCAGGTGAATTTGCGCACGGCGCCGAACTTGGAGAGCGCTGTGATTGGCATTTTAGTGAAAAAAGATGTGGTACAGTACCTGTATAATCGCAATCCTTGTCAGGTGAATGGTTATGTTCGGGTGCTGGTCGTGCGGGCCGCCGATAAGAGCTTGGAAGGCATGGAAGGCTGGG
>CAZKCR010000250.1:0-2733 GCA_964551055.1 uncultured Anaeromusa sp.
GTAAAACGTCTTCCCCAATATTCTCGGGCCTTTCTTTGGCCTTTTTCAGTTACTCTGTGTGAAATATTCTCTAAAGAGCTGGCGTGCTGTGAGCTACGAATAAAACAGTGGCCGAATAAAAACAAGGAGGCGTCGCTATGGGCTTTTGGATCCGTTGGCTTATGGTTTCCATGCTGGTAGTGCTTCTTCCCTTCTCTTCCGGTTGGGCCCAACAAGCCGACACGGCTTCGCCCCAGCACCGAGTGCTCTTTCTCCATTCGTACAGCCCGGAATTCTCCTGGGTACGGGATATTGAACGCGGCGTACTGGAGGAATTAGAAGCGCATCCGGAAGTCGCCTATTATTTTGAGTATCTGGATACAAAGCATTTTTGGGGCAAAGACTATTTGAACGCCTTGGTCCCTTCCTTGCGTTACAAATATGCTACTTTGCCATTAAGCGCAGTTGTGGTTTCCGACGACAACGCATTTTTATTTGCCTTGGAGCATCAACAAGACTTATTTCCCAATACGCCGATCGTCTTTTGCGGCGTCAACGATTTTAACCCCTCCTTTCTCCAAACTACTCCCTGGCTAACCGGAGTGGAAGAAAAAGTCGATGTAGCCGGTACGCTGCAGGCAGCCTTGCGCTTGCGCCCGCAGGCAAAAAAACTGCTCATCATTACTGACCGGACCATTGTCGGCCACTCAACGCGCCGTCTAGCCTTAGAAGCATTAACTTCCTTGCCGCCAACTCTCCAGTACCAGCTTCTTGACGACGCCACTATGGAAGAAGTGCTGCAAGCGGCACGATCCCTTTCCGCCGATGATATAATTCTCCATCTTATTTTTAACATAGACCGCAACGGACATATGTTTACAAATGATGAAAGCCTCCAGCTTGTCGCGCAGGCAAGCGCCGCTCCCGTATTCGGCCTCTGGGATACAGCAATCGGTCATGGTCTTGTGGGCGGCCTATTGACAAGCGGCTACACCCAAGGCAAAGAGGCCGGTTCCCTGGTACGGCAAATTATTTTTGAAAACAAAGCCCCTAACACTCTGCCAGTTGTCAGCCAATCTGTCAACCGTTACGCCTTTGACTACCGTCAACTGACCGCGCACGGTCTGGATGCAGATAATCTTCCTCCTGGCAGCAAGGTTCTTTTCCGCGAACCTTCTTTCTACGAAGCGCATCGGACCCTTGTCTGGAGTGTCAGCGCCGTCATCGTGCTGCTAACGGGTTTGGTCATTTCTTTGCTGTTCAACATTCGCCATCGCCGGCGTGTGGAAAACGAAATACGCCTGCTCAATCTGCATCTGGAAGAGCGTGTAGAAGAGCGCACCCAGTCCCTGCAACAAGCAAATACCAGTTTGAATCGTACAATGGATGACTTGCAAAAAACCAGAGGTCATCTGGTAGAGGCTGAAAAAATGGCCGCCCTAGGCGGACTGGTTTCCGGCGTAGCTCATGAAATCAACACGCCTGTGGGCAATAGTATTACGGCAGCCTCCTTCTTGGCCGGACGCACCCAAGAGCTGCTGCACAAGCTCAAAGAAAACCAAATGAAACGTTCGGAGTTAGAGGACTTTCTTGACACCAGCGCTAAAAGCGGTGAAATTATTGTTGGTAATTTGAACCGAGCGTCGGAGCTTATCCGCACCTTCAAGCAAACTGCAGTCGATCAGCAAGTAGAAGAAAAACGTCTAGTCAACATGCTTACGTATTTGCATGAAGTGCTCTTAAGCCTGCGGCCTCGTCTGAAAAAAACAAAACACACCATTGAAATTGATTGCCCCGACGATCTTACTATCACGATCTACCCCGGCGCGTTATGGCAAATTCTTACCAATTTTATCATGAACACCCTAACTCATGCCTACGAGCCGGACGAAGCCGGTTTAATCCATATCACTGTCTCTTTGCAAGATCAACAACTAACCCTGCGCTACCGGGATAGTGGCAAAGGAATGCCCGAAGAAGTGCAGAAAAAAGTATTCGAACCGTTCTTTACGACCAAGCGCGGCAGCGGCGGCACAGGCCTAGGCCTGCACATTGTCTATAATTTGGTAGTCTTTAAATTAAAAGGAACCATCCTTTGCCACAGCACGCTAGGCGAAGGCACTGAATTTATCATCACCGTCCCGATAAGCCCTGAAGGAGGTATCTAAGCATGCACGATGACGAACTTCTTTTTGCCGATGAACATCCCCCTGCTGCAGCACCCGAAACCGAACATCCTCCCTGGAACATTCTCATTATTGATGATGATGAAGAAGTGCATACCGTCACCAAGCTGGTGTTGAGCAACTTTTCTTTCGCCGGACGTCCTCTGGAATTTTACAGTGTATATTCCGCAGCAGAAGGGCGTGAATTTCTCCTCAACCATGACGATGTCGCCGTCATTTTTTTGGACGTAGTCATGGAAGAAGTTGACTCCGGCCTTAAATTGGTGCATGTCATTCGTAGAGAACTGCAAAATCAATTGGTACGCATCATTCTGCGTACCGGCCAACCTGGCCATGCTCCGGAAGCGCGCGTCATTGTTGACTATGATATCAATGACTACAAGGAAAAGACCGAACTCACTTCGCAAAAACTGATTACCACGTTAATTACCGCTTTGCGTTCTTATCGCGATCTGATTACCATTGAGCGCAATAAAAACGGCTTGGAACAAATCGTCCAATCTTCGCCGGAAATTTTCCGTCTCCAATCCCTGCAGAATTTTGCCGCAGGCGTTTTAACACAGCTATC
>CAZKCR010000251.1:0-2728 GCA_964551055.1 uncultured Anaeromusa sp.
GTGGAAGAGGCTTGCCGGAATGGAGCGACCTTGGTGCAACTGCGGGAAAAAGATGCTTCAAGTCGTTTTTTCTATGAAGAAGCTTTGGCGGTGAGGGAAGTCACCAGAAAGCTAGAGGTTCCCTTGATTATTAATGACCGCTTGGATATTGCCCTGGCCGTTGGCGCGGATGGCCTGCATGTTGGGCAGGAAGATTTGCCTTTGTCCATTGCGCGGCGCCAATTGGGGCAAGAAGCGCTGGTTGGCGTTTCGGTGCACTCGGTGGAGGAAGCTATAGCTGCACAGGAGGGCGGGGCTGATTATGTAGGCATTGGCAGTTTGTTTCCTACAACTACGAAGAAAGACATACAACAACTGTCTTGGGCTGATGTGCAGGCTATACGAGAAGTGCTGCGCATACCGGCTGTTGGCATCGGCGGCATTGCTGCGGCTAATTTGCAGGAAGTTCGACAAAACGGTTTAGATGGAGCCGCTGTGGTGTCTGCCATTTTGAGCGCAGAGGATATTGGCGGCACGACCCGGAGGTTGCGGCAAATTTGGGAACAAGGTCACGTCGGAAAATAAAGAGAAACTATAATTGAAGAGTCAAGAAGTTGCGGCTTGCGGCGTCGTGGAGGCGCGGCGATCAGCACACCACGAAGAGCCGGGAATTTTCTTGGCTTTCTTTTTTAGGCTAGCGGCAATCTCGGAAATTTCCAAATAATTGCAGAAGGTTTTTTGCTGGTTGTGAACTACGGCGATGGAGAGGCTCATCAAAGGGAATAGCTCCTCTTCGCCTTTGCGATTGAGGACGCGTATATGTTGTTGTTGGAGGTCCTCCGGCAGATAGAGGGAATTGATATCCTGATCGAATTGACGACAGATAGTTTGACAGAGGAGGAAGGCATTCTCCTGCGTAGTGATGACGACAAAATCATCGCCGCCGATATGTCCGAGAAAATCGCGGGTTGAGGAGCCGCAATGTTCGGCCAAACAAGAGCTGAGAAGGCGAGCGGTGTGCAAGAGAGCTTGGTCGCCTCGCTCGAAGCCGTATTTGTCATTGAAAGCCTTGAAATTGTCCAGATCGATGTAGAGTACGGCAAAAGAGTTGTTTTCCGCAACGAGGGTCTTTAAACGCTCTTCAATGATTAGGTTTCCCGGCAGACCTGTGAGCGGGTTGGCGTTGAAAGCGCGACGAATTTGTAGATTGGTGACGTTTTTTAATAAATGAATAATAGATACTACGCCATGCAAGGCGCCGTCTTTGACGACAATAATTAGGTCGTAAAGATGGTCGGCATGGCGGCTCATGGCGATTTGGGAAACGGCTTCCAAGGGCAGATCCGCGCTGACTACAAGAGGCTGTCGATCCATAATTCGCCCCACCGGACGTTGGTAGTAAAGGGAAATACCAAACTGGGTGCCGAGCTGCGAATACAGACGGTTTTTCATCAAGAGACCTTGAGGAGCTTCGTCTTCAGTGATAACAATACCTGGGATGGTTTCATCATGCAGATAGTCTTCCAAGTCGCAAACTAGTGTGGAGGCGCTGACGCTGGGACAATATTGGGCGATATCGCCAATAGTAAGGCCAAAGGTTTTGGAGAGAGTTTGCTCCTGGTGTCGTCGGGTTTGGAGTGTTTGGATGGTTTGGCGGCACTCCGGCGTTAGCTGAGGAGGCGGAGCCGCCGGGCGGGCCAAAAGAAAGCCTTGACCATAGTCGACGCCCAGACGGATGATTTCCGTCAGCTCTGCGGAAGTTTCGATGCCCTCAGCGATCAATTTTGCATGGATGGCATGGCCGCAATCGACAAGCGCTGATAACAGCGCTTTTTTTAAGTTGCTTTCTTGAATATTTTGAATGAGTGAACGGTCAATCTTTATATACTCCGGCTGCAGCTCGGCAATGGCTTGTAGGCTGGAATAACCAGCACCGGCATCATCGATGGCAATGGTGAATTGATTTTGGCGACAACGAGATATGGAGGCCCGGAAAAGATCAAAGTCTTGAATGGCAGTGCGTTCCGTTAATTCAAAGACAATGCGCGCCGGTCCCAAATGCTGCTGACGTAGACAGTCTAGAAAAACAGGAAAATTTTTGGCGTGTTTTCCTAAAGTAATGGGATTGACGTTGAGAAAGAGCAGGTTGTCCAATTGATGGCGGGCGGCATTTTTTAATGCCTGGTTTAAGCATAAGTCTTCCAATTGTGTCAGCAAAGATTCTGTATTAGCTGCTTGAAATAGAGCAATTGGCGAATGCAAAGGGCTCTCAAGAGGGCCGCGGCTGAGCGCTTCATAACCGATAATATCGCCGGTGCGCAAATCAACAATCGGTTGAAAATGGGTGCTAATGGCTTGCGTTTTTAGTATTTTTTCCAGATCGGAAGCTTGGGAAGACAGCGAGCGAGAGACAGGTTTGATCGATAACGGTTGGGTCTGATGTGAGAAGGGAAAGGCCGAAAACAGGCTAGAGGGAACGGCCTGCCAGCGCGAGCGCTTGACGGAACGGCCTAAATGGAGAAGTAGTTTGCGGACTTTGCGATTCATAGTTTGCTCAGCTCCTTGTTTCATCAAACACGTTAAAAATGCAGATTTATTTAAGTCAGGTAGCGCGTTATTTGCCGATAAGCTACAATGGAGGAAATGCGCTATTTTTATTATAGACAAAGGAAGACGGCGCTATTGTTAAATATGGGTTATTTTTCGGGACTAATAGACTGGTTTATGCGCTGTTATCTTGAAAATAGTG
>CAZKCR010000252.1:0-2728 GCA_964551055.1 uncultured Anaeromusa sp.
CCGGCAGGCGATAAACGAAGAGACAGCGCGTTCAGCATTTTTTATGTGGGCGTTAACCTAGGCGCATTTTTAGCGCCGTTGACCTGCGGTACGCTGGGAGTTGTGGTCGGCTGGCATTATGGCTTCGGCTTGGCCGGCGTGGGCATGATGGTAGGGCTTTTAATTTATCTGTATGGTCAGCGTTATCTAAAACCGGACCGCTTGACGGCGCGCAAGGAAGCCTCGGCAGAGGAGGAAGCGCCGCTGACGCTGCGGGAAAAACAAAAAATCGCCGCCTTAGTGCTGCTGTGCTTGCTGACCATTCCCTTTTGGGCGGCCTTTGAGCAGCAAGGAAATACGTTGGCTCTTTGGTTTGACAGCGATACGGATCGGCAGATCGGCGAGTGGGAAGTGCCGCAGACCTGGTTTCAGTCGCTTAATCCTATGTTCATTTTCACTTTGACTCCTGTGATTACCGCTTTTTGGGCTTGGCAGGCCGGGCGGGGCGCACAGCCTGGAGCGATAGCCAAGATGGTCCGAGGCTGTCTGCTGCTGGGTACGTCTTTTTTGGTTTTGGTTCCTGCCGGAATTTGGTACGATGTGAATGGCACGCCGGTGAGCATGTGGTGGCTGGTGGCCAGTACGCTGGTGATGACGTTAGGGGAGCTGTATCTTTCGCCCATCGGTATGTCCATGGTGACCAAGCTGGCGCCGGCGCGAGCGGTGTCGATGTGCATGGGCATCTGGTATCTGTCGCAGTTTGCCGGCAATCTGTTGGCGGGCTATATTGGCGGCTTTTGGGAAGTGCTGAGCCGCTTTCATTTCTTTTTGCTTTTGGCGTCGTTGGTTTTCGGCGCAGCCTGTGCTACCGCAGTGTACCTATATATAATGAAGCGTTCGCGCTTGCGTGAGGATAGGCTTAATGTCTAGGGAGGGAGCCTTTGCTGTATGTGCATCTCACGCTAAAGCCGCCCTTTTTGCATCAGGCTTTGTCAGAAAGCCTCGGCAGAGCTCCACTATGCCTGCATTTTCTTTCTTGCCTGACGTAAAAAATTCTTTTTTCTCTTCACAAATTCTCTCTGTTTCCTCTGGCTTTTCTCTGTTACTCTGCGTTTCGTTCTCTCTGCGTTTCGTTCTCTGCTCTGTGTTCGGTGCCTTCTGAAGGTCGCTTAGGCGGCCTTTTTCTTTTGTGTTTTTTTAAAAAGGATCTTGCTTTTTAGCAAGAGAAAGAATATAATCAAACCAAAATGAACATACTCGAACATTGCAAATGAACATTAACGAACGAAAGAGGTGATAACGCCTTGTTTCAAGTAGAGCGCCAGGAGAAAATAGTGCAAATCCTGGAGGAACGTCCCCGGGTGACAGTGGAGGAGTTGGCGAAGCAACTGGGCGTCACCGCCATGACCATCCGCAGGGATTTGAAATACCTGGAGAGCGTGCAGGTCGTCAGCCGGACCTTCGGTGGAGCAGTGCTCAAGTCCAAGCTGACTCTGGAACTGCCGCGGCAGGAAAAAGAGATGCAGCATCAGGCGGAAAAAGAGCGTATTGGTCAGGCAGCGGCGGCGTTGGTGGAAGAGGAGCAGACGGTGCTGCTGGATGCAGGAACTACCACCATGGCCATTGCCAAGGAATTGATAAAAAAGAAAAATTTGACCATTGTGACGACCGATGTGCTGATAGCAGCCTTCCTAGTGCAAAACAGTTCTTTCGCCATCTATTGCACAGGTGATCGGGTGCAGAATGTAACTGGCTCTTGCATGGGCTCTCGGGCGATTGCATTTTTAAAGGAAATTTACGCTGATATTGCTTTTGTGGGCGCCAGTTCGTTGGATGTGGAGCTGGGCATGAGCGGCCCGACTTTTGAAAAAGCAGAGTTAAAGAAAGAGATCATTCTTTCAGCGGAAAAAGTCATTCTGGTGGCGGACAACAGCAAGTTTAACCGCCGCAGCATCAATAAAATTTGCAGTCTGCAGGACTTTTCTTTGATTATCAGCGATAAGGGCGTGGGGAAAGAAACCGCGCAGCGTCTAAAAGAACAAGGTGTGGCGCTGCAACTGGTATAGATAGAAAGCTAGCTTGAGAGTAGCGTAAGGAGAGAGACAGATGCCAAAGGTATTAATTGTGGGAGATGATATGACCGGGGTCAATTCCAGCGCGGTGTTGCTGTCCCGCCAGGGATTGCGGTGCGCGACCTTTTTTGACCTCGACTTGTACACGCAGGAAGAAGGAGAAAATCTGGATGTGGTGGTTGTCAGTACCGACAGCCGCAGCATTGCAGCGCAGGAAGCTTATGATCGGGTAGATAAAGCCATGAAAAAGCTGTATGACAGCAGCGTGCAGCTGGTGAATAAACGCATGGACAGCACGCTGCGCGGCAATATCGGCCCGGAGCTTAAAGCCATTCTCGACAATGTGCCCAAAGGAACCATGGCGTTGATGGTGCCGGTATTTCCTACGTCAGGACGCGTTTGTATCGGCGGTTATCTGATGGTCAATCAGGTGCCTTTGGAGCAGACCATTGTGGCCAAGGATCCCAAAAACCCCATTACTACGTCGAAAGTGGTACCTCTGGTCGCTAAACAGATGGATGAGCCGGTTGGTTTCATCGAGCTCAGCACGGTGCTGCAGGGCTCGGAAGCGGTGAAGAAAGCCATTCTGCAGTACAATGACGAAGGCGTGCGCGTTGTAGTGATTGACGCTACGACCAATGAAACGGTGGCGGATATAGCCAAAGCCGCCAAGGCGA
>CAZKCR010000253.1:0-2706 GCA_964551055.1 uncultured Anaeromusa sp.
GGCGAAAGAGCTCGCGGCAAAATTCCCTGCAAAGCGGCAATAGCCACGCCGTAATTAACAATCGGCACGCCCTGCTGCTGCGCAGCCAGCATGCGCGCCAACATATCCCGTCGATTCAGCATACAGGCGCCGCAGTGAATAATAACCTGATAGGAAGACAAATCCTTCGGCAGCGTCGTACCGCTGGACCAGGAAAAATCAAGCTCTCCCCCTACATACTGCCGAAGCCAGCGGGGAATTTTCACCTTGCCGATATCATCCTCTACGCGATGATGGGTGCAGCCTTCGCTCATCAGCACCCTATCGCCGGGGCGCAGCGCCAAGAGCGCTTTAGCTCCCTTGACCAGCAGTTCCAAATCACCCTTATACCGGGCAAAGAGAATAGAAAAAGACGTTAGCAGCACATCGGGCGGCGTGTCGGCGTCAGCCTTTAAAAAAGCCTGGGAATCGGTAATGACGATGCGGGGCTTGTTTTTCAAATTCCCCAGACATTCCTTAAGTTCCCGCTCTTTCACTACATAGGCCATGGCATCAGAATCCAGAATATCTCGAATGACTTGCACCTGCGGCAAAATCAGCCTTCCTTTAGGCGCCGCCAGATCGATGGGGGTCACAAGCACTGCCGTATCCCCCGGCTGCAGCAAGTCTCCCACAATGGTCGGCTGCTCAAACAATAAGGGGGCCGTTTTTACCATAGCGATTTTCAAATCCCCGATGCCCTTACGCTGAAGAGCGCTTACAGAAACCAGCTCTGCCGCCTGCAAAGCGCCTTGCCATGCGGCCAGCTGCTCCTCCGTCGCCTTTGCTTGGTCCTGTTTGTTGACCACGGCAATAACCGGAATTTTTTTTTCTGCGCAAAGAGCCGCCATCTCCAGCTCCGGTTCGCCGCAGCCGTTTTGCACATCCATGACGATTAACGCCAAATCGGTTTTCGCCAAAACCTCCAGCGATTTCGCCACCCGCAGCTGGCCTAACTCGCCAATATCATCCAGGCCCGCCGTATCAATGACCACCACCGGACCTAACGGCAAAATTTCCATAGACTTATACACCGGGTCTGTCGTCGTCCCGGCAAATTCCGAAACAATCGCCAGTTCCTGGTTGGTCAGAGCATTAATTAAGCTTGATTTTCCGGCGTTTCTGCGGCCAAAGAGAGCAATGTGCAGCCGGTTACCTCTGGGAGTTGTATTCATGAGTCAGCGTCTCCTATGCTTTGATTTCTTCGCCCACAACGCCGGCATGCGTAAGATGCCGAGCTTGCAGCCAACGCTCCATTTCTTCTTCGCTCAATAGCTTTTTCTCCAACAGCAATTCTAATACCTGCCGCCCGCTTTGACGCGACTCTCTCGCCAAAGAAGCCGCCTTTTCATACCCCAAGAGCGGCGCCAACACAGTAGCTACGGCTGTGCTTTTTTCTAAGTGCCTGCGGCAGGCCTCCGGCGACGCTTCAATACCGTCAATACAGCGCTCGGCAAATAAGTTCATACCTTTAGCCAGGCTGTCCAAAGCCGGCAGCAAATTAGCGGCAATTAACGGATAAAAGGCGTTCAGCTCCAGTTGTCCATTCTGTGCAGCCAAGGTAATCGCCAAATCCCGTGCTATTACTTGATAGGAAACTTGGGCGATCATTTCCGGCATTACCGGATTGACCTTGCCAGGCATAATCGACGACCCCGCCTGCAATTGCGGCAGTCGCAGCTCGCCGAAAGGCTCCGAGGAAAGCAGACGCAAATCGCCGCTGATTTTATGCAGCGTCACGGCGCAGGCTTTGAGCAGTCCTGACACTTCCACAAATACATCGGCGTTTTGGGTGCCGTCCACACCATTTTCATCCCGCGCCAGCCCCAAACCGCTCAAGCTGCGCAAACGCTCGATCACCATATAAATATACTTGCGCGGAGCGTTCAAGCCGGTCCCAACGGCCGTACCGCCAAGATTGACCTTGCGCAACCGCTCCTCGACCTTATACAGCCTCCAGCGGTCGCGACTGACTGCTTCCGCCCAAGCGGAAAAAGCCTGGCCAACAGTAACAGGAACCGCATCCTGCATTTCCGTACGTCCCAGCTTAAGAATGCCAGCAAATTCTTCTTCCTTGCGTTGCAGCGCTCCCTGCAAATTAGCGCAGGCCTCCGCCAACGGCAAAAGCAAACGAATAGCAGCAATACGCAGCGCCGTAGGATAGACATCATTCGTCGACTGCGACATATTTACGTGATCCAAAGGATGAACCAGGCTATAGTCACCTTTGACGCCACCTAAAATTTCGATGGCCCGATTGGCGATGACTTCATTTACATTCATATTCGTAGAGGTGCCGGCGCCGCCTTGCAGCGCATCCACCACAAAAAACTCCTGCCATTGTCCCGCAGCTACTTCTCCGGCCGCTTGAAAAATGGCGTGTCCTAGGCGCTCTTCCAACCGGCCCAAGGCCATATTGCTTTCCGCCGCCGCCTGTTTCACCACACCTAGCGCGCAAATCAGCTCCGGATGCACTTTCTCGCCGGAAACGGCAAAATTCTCCATAGCTCGCAGCGTATGAATACCATAATACGCCTCTTCCGGCAGTTCCAGTTCCCCTAAAAAGTCTTTCTCCAGCCGTCCCATATGCATTCTCCTCGCAGCAATGTGTTTACTTTCTATGTTACTAGCAACCAAGAACATGCGCAAGACATTCACACTAGAGAAGGAGGATCAAACAGGCGTCGT
>CAZKCR010000254.1:0-2706 GCA_964551055.1 uncultured Anaeromusa sp.
CATTTGGAAGCGGCCATGGTGGAAGAGGCTGTTAACTCTCTCAATCTCGACGAGCTGGACTTGGTGTTAGTGGAAAATGTGGGGAATTTAGTTTGTCCGGCGGAATTTGATATTGGCGAAGATGCCAAGATCGTGGTTCTCAGCGTGACCGAAGGCGACGACAAACCGGCAAAATATCCGATTGCCTTTAATGTGTCTAAGGCGGCGGTTATTAACAAAATGGATTTGCTGCCGCATACGTCTTTTGATATGGAACTGGCGGAACATGATATTAAAAGCGCCAATAGCGACATTATTCTCTTTAAAACGTCCTGCCGAGGCGGTCAGACAGCCGGCTTGAGCTCCTGGCTCAACTGGGTCAAAGACGAAGTGCGCCGGAAAAAACAGCAGGTCAAGGGGGAGTAGTCATGATGCGCCAGGCGGTTTGGGCGGAAGTCGATTTGGGGGCTATCAAAGATAATGTACGGCATATTCGCAGCACTTTGCGCACAGGGGTGCAATTTTGCGCCGTCGTGAAGGCTGACGCTTACGGACACGGTGCTGTGCCTGTGGCGAAAGCGGTGCTGGAAGCAGGCGCGGATCGGCTGGCTGTAGCTATGCTGCAGGAGGCCGTCGAATTGCGGCAGGCTGGTATTGAAGTTCCCATTCTGATTTTAGGCTATACCCCGCCTGAAGAAGCGGCGCAGGTAGTGGCGCAAAACGTTACTGCCGCTGTATATTCTTTGGAAACGGCGCAAGCGTTGTCTGCGGCAGCGCAGCAACGGGGCTGTAAAGCAGTGGTGCATCTGAAAGTCGATACAGGCATGGGACGCATCGGCGTACAGCCGGAAGAGGCTGGCGCTTTTGCGGCGCAAATGACCGCGTTGCCAGGCATAGAAGTAGAAGGCGTTTTTTCGCATTTTGCAACGGCGGATTGTGCAGATAAGAGTTATGCCCACGAGCAATTCCGTCGTTTTCAAGAGGCTCTGCAGAATATCGAAGCCCACGGCGTCAAGGTGGCTGTGCGTCATATCGCCAACAGCGCGGCTACGCTGGAATTGCCAGAATACCACCTGGATATGGTGCGGCCCGGTATTATTCTCTATGGTATTTGGCCGTCGGAAGAAGTGAAACGCTCTTTGCCCCTACGGCCGGCGATGTCCTGGAAAGCCTGCGTCAGCCACGTAAAGTGCGTAGATTCTGGAAGTCCGATTAGCTATGGCTGTACTTATAAGGCCCCGAAGGAAACTTGCATCGCTACGTTGCCTGTAGGTTATGCGGACGGCTGGACGAGGCTTTTGGCCGGTAAAGCGGCAGTATCTTTGGCTGGTAGGAGAGCTCCTGTGGTGGGGCGTATCTGTATGGATCAGTGCATGGTAGCTCTGCCTGCGGCGGCGCATGTAGCAGTAGGAGATGTCGCGCTGCTTTTTGGACCGGCAGGACCGACGGTGGAAGAAGCCGCCGCCTGGTTGGGAACCATTCCTTATGAAATTGTGTGCATGGTCGGGAAACGGGTGCCGCGGCGTTATCAAGAAGACTGACTGCTTCTTGCGGCAACGAGAAGCTCATGGTACGATAAACTAAATTATTGCAATGCGAACGGAGGCGGCAGCATGGACCAACTGGAACAGGATTGGGAAGCGTTTAAACAGAAATTTAATGCCAAAGCCGGTATTGACTTAAATTATTACAAGCGGGCCCAAATGCAGCGGCGCATCACAAATTTGATGAACCGCCATGGGCATAGCAGCTATACGGCCTTTTTTTCTCAACTGGAAAAAGACCCGAAAGCATATAAAGAATTTGTCGAGTATATCACGATTAACGTAACAGAGTTTTTTCGGACGCCGGAGAAGTTTGAGGAGTTGGAGAAAAAGGTTCTTGCAGATCTTTTGCAACGCAGCCCGAAGCTGAATATCTGGAGCGCGGGCTGTTCCATGGGGGCGGAGCCGTATTCGCTTTCTATGATCTTGGCGGACCTGACGCCGAGTACGCGGCATCGCATTTTGGCGACCGATTTGGATGAGGAAGTGCTGGGTAAAGCCAGAGAAGGTAAGTTCAGTGCGAACGAATATAAGAACATTTCTACCCACCGGGCTTCCAAATATTTCACCAAGGAAGGAGACCGCTATGTAGTGGTCCCCGATATTCGTTCCCGGGTAGAATTTAAGAAGCATAATTTGCTGTTGGATAAGTTTGAAAACAGTTTTGATCTTATTCTTTGCCGTAATGTGGTTATCTACTTTACGGAAGAAGCCAAGGACGCTCTTTATCGGCGCTTCTTGGAAGCCTTAAAACCGGGCGGCGTTCTCTTTGTAGGCGGTACCGAAGCCATCTTGAATTTCCGCGACATCGGCTATCAAAGCTATATGCCCTTCTTCTATCAAAAACCGTTTTAAGCGGAATGAGAGCTATACGAACAAGAGAACCGGAGTGACCAGAGGGCTTCGCAGAGGGATTGAAGTTGAAAATAGTAAAGAACCACAGGTTTTGGCACAAGCTGGAGCCTGTGGTTTCTTTTTTCTATACCGGATTTTATAAGTTTTTATAGCTGGAAAACCCAGAGTTATCAAGGGATGGGAGCTTCTGGATAACGGCGGCATAACTGTATTTGAGACAAGATTTGCGCGCGCCTCGAATAAGCTGGCGAAGGCGGCAGTTTCTTAACTCGCTGCGCTCAAACAGGCGAAACTGTCATCCGCCTTCACCAGCATTTTCGTCCTGCGG
>CAZKCR010000255.1:0-2701 GCA_964551055.1 uncultured Anaeromusa sp.
AGGGTACGCAGGAGAAGAACGGATTTTAACAGGAGTAGAGGGAGTAGAGGGATGATACGAATAAATTAGCAGGGCCCTACCAAGAGAAGGAATTTCTAGGCGAGCCGCGAAATTAATCCATGTATTGTTCCTGGAAAACTATGGCTTTTCAGTTCTTTTACGCAAAGAAAGGACGTGCCGCCATGTTGCGCTATATGAGGGATGCACTTGCCCTTGTCGCCTCTTGCTTTGTTTTATTTTCACTGGCCGGCTGCGGTGGCTCTCAAGCCGCCCAAACAGCTTCAAACAGCCAGATCCCCGAATTGATCTGGCAGGGAGACGGCATTATTAATCCCAAAGAATACAGCCACAAGCAAGTTTTCGGCGACCTTATCGTGCATAGCCGTCTTGACGGCGAATATGCCTGCTTCGGCTTACAAGCGCCGGCCAAGGGCTGGGTCGCTCTAGGGATTGGCGCAGAAGGAAAAATGAAAAATGCCGATATCCTCATCTTTACCATACGCAATGGAAAACTGACTGGAGAAGATTCTTTCAGCGCTTCTCCCAGCGGACCTCATCCGACCGACCTTTCCCAAGGGGGTACAAACGATATTCTCGACTTGGCTGGCGGCGAAAAAGACGGTCTTATCACCATAGAATTCAAACGCAAGCTGCGTACAGGCGATCCTCACGACAACGATCTGCGCCCCGGGAGCAACACGATCATCTGGGCTTTAGGAAGTAATTTCAAGCTTAATTCTCGGCATTTACAACAAGGAACCAGCACTTTAATCTTGGAGTAAACTGCAGCTTAACCTTTTCAAACACGCTAATTTAAGGAGGTTATCGTCAATGAAATCAAAGTATTACACATCCATTTTTACTTTGCTGTTTTTAGTTGCCCTAACCTTGCCCGTTTGGGCCTGTACCACCACGATTGTAGGCAAAAGTGCGTCTGTGGACGGTTCCGTGCTGGTTTCACATTCCGAGGACGGCTTAAGCGATCCCAGCGTAGTCTATGTGCCGGCCAAAGATCATCCGGAAGGCTCTCTTCGTCCTGTATTCTACTCCACCGTCGCCCTTGACTACAAGCCGCAATGGGGCGCAAGCGAAACCCATCGTCTCAATACGAAAGACCGCGGCCCCACTTACGACGTAAAAGGCATCCCGGCCAGCATTCCTTTAGGCTATATCCCGCAGGTCTCTCATACCTACGCCTATTTCGACGGTAATTACGGCATTATGAACGAGCATCAGCTGTCCATCGGCGAATGCACCGACAAAGCAAAGGTGCACCCGGAACCCGAACCCGGCAAGCGCATTTTCTATTCCTCCGAGCTGTCTCGGGTGGCCTTGGAGCGCTGCAAAACTGCGCGCGAAGCGGTTCTGCTCATGGGACAGCTTATTGAAACTTACGGTTACTACGGTACCGGCGAAACGCTGCTGGTAGGCGATCCCAACGAAGGCTGGGTCATGGAAATGGCCGGCTACGACACAAATGGCACTGGCGGGGTCTGGGTAGCGCAGCGCGTGCCGGATGATTCCTTCTTTGTCGCCGCTAACCAGTTTCGCATTCGCGACATCCGCCCCGACAGCAGCGATATGCTTTACTCCAAAAACATTTTCTCTATCGCCCAAGAAAAAGGCTGGTGGCAGCCCGAACAAGGCTTGCTGGACTTTACCAGCGTATATGGCGACGGAGAATTCCATCACCCTTACTATTCTCTGCGCCGCGTTTGGCGCGCCCAGATGTTGGCGGCTCCGTCCCTGGAGCTTTCGCCTTGGGCGGAAGGCCCGTACACCCGTCAATACGCTTTTGCCGTAAAACCAGATAAACAGCTTTCGCCCCGCGACGTATTCGCCATCCATCGCGACAATTACGAAGGAACTGAATTCGATCTAACCAAAGGTCTTGCCGCCGGTCCCTTCGGCGACCCCAACCGCTTTGAAGGCAATGCGGAGTCAGTAGCCGATAAGGAAGGTCGCCTAACGCCTCTCAACGGCGAATTTGAACGTCCGCTGAATATTTATCGCTGCGTCTATTCCTACGTAAACCAATCCCGCAACGGCCTGCCCGACGCAATCGGCGGTGTAATGTGGATCGGTCTGGACCGCCCCGGCACAACGACCTTTATGCCGTTCTACGCCGGCGCTACTACCTTGCCAGCCTCGCTGCAGCATGCAGATATTCTCAGCTTCGACAAAAACAGCCTTTGGATGTCCTTCAACTATGTCGCCAACTACGCCATGCTGAAATATTCCTATATGATTCAAGACATACATGCCGTACGAGACAAGTATGAAAGCGCCGCCTTCCGCAAGCAGCCGAGCCTAGAAAAAGAAGCGCTGGCCCTGTGGAACAGCGGCAAACGCCAAGAAGCGCGGGAACTTCTCACCCAATACAGCCAGGACAATGCCCAAGCGCTGCTCAAGGACTGGTGGAAGCTGTCTGAAGACCTGTATCTCAAATATAACGACGGCTATATCAATAACCAGAAAGCTTTAGCACAACCGGTCTTCTATCCTTCCTGGTGGCTGCAAAAAGTAGGCTATGAAAACGGGCCTACAAGTTATGAAAAACCAGCCGCAATTGAACCTACGGAAACAAAAAATTGAACAAGAGTCCAGGCGACGGTACGTGATGTGCCCAGGGCCGGTTGCGCCATGGATGGCATGGCAACCGACGTCCACTTGAAGGTACGACTGAGGATTACGATTTTGA
>CAZKCR010000256.1:0-2700 GCA_964551055.1 uncultured Anaeromusa sp.
GCGCCGCGAAGGCGTGGACATTCTCTATGATATTGCCGACTTGGGCGTTATTGGCCTAGTGGAGGTTCTTAAGAATTTACCGCGTTTATTTCGCTTGCGAGATGATTTGGCGGCGGCGATGGATCGGGAAAAACCGGACATATTGGTCACTATTGACTATCCCGGCTTTAATATGCGTTTGGCAAAAATCGCGAAAGCCAAAGGCATTCGCGTTGTATCCTATATTGCTCCTTCTGTGTGGGCGTGGGGAGAGTGGCGGGCGAAGGGCGTAGTGCGTTCAGTCGATCATATTGCCTCTATATTTCCCTTTGAAGCGGAATTGTACCAGCGATATGGAGCTAACGTGACGTATGTGGGGCATCCGCTGTTGGATTTGGTGGGAACGAAACACAATACGGCAGAAGCGCGAACCTTTTTGAAACTGCAGCCGCAGGAACGGGTTGTATTGTTGTTGCCTGGAAGTCGAAAACAGGAAATTAAGAGCTTGCTGCCGTTGTTTTTAAAAGCGGCCCGACAGGTGGCGGCAGCGGTGCCGGAAGCAGTCTTTGTTTTGCCGCTGGCTTCGACGGTAGCGGAGGATATGGTGCAGCCGGAGGTACAGGCGGCTGGCGTTCCGGTCCGTTTGGTGAGGGACCATTTGTATGACTGGATGCAAGCGGCGGAAACTGCCATGGCCGCTTCCGGTACGGTGACATTGGAAGCAGCATTAATGAATTTACCTTGTGTTGTGACGTATAAAGTAAATCCGTTGACCTATGGTTTGGGAAAACTGTTGGTGAAATTGCCGTATATCAGCTTGCCCAATATTATTGCGGGACGGCAAGTTGTGCCGGAGCTCGTCCAAAACGAAGCGCAACCGCAGCGACTGGCGGCGGAGATAGTGAAGTATCTTCAAGATGCCGAGCATTGTGCTGCTACGCACCGCGCTTTGGAGGAAGTCCGTCACAAACTGGGAGAAAGTGGCGCCGTGCAGCGTGTTGCGGCTTTAATTTTAGCGGAAGCGTCCGGTAGCGGGAGGAAAGCGCATGAATAGCTATATGCGGCTGCTAAAATATTTGCGGCCTTATTTGCCTCGTCTGGGAACGGCGATTTTTTGCATAGTCCTGGCTTCAGCGGCAAATTTATATGTTCCTTGGATTATTAAAGACGTGATAGATAGAGTGTTAGCCGAGAAAGATATGATGATGCTCAATCTAATCGCTGGCGGCATCGTGGTTGTCTTTTTACTTCGCGGAATTTTTTTCTATGGTCAAAGCTATTTGATGGCCTATGTAGGGCAAAAAATTGTCATCGATATACGTGAAGACATCTATCGCCATTTGCAAAGATTGTCGCTTTCTTTTTATTCGCGCAACTCTACCGGGAACATTATGAGTCATGTTACTAATGATGTAGCGGCCGTGCAAGGAGCGTTGGCAGATACACTGATTGAACTGATTACAGAGAGCGTTATTCTCATAGGTTCTATCGGCGCTATGTTCTTTTTGCACTGGAAACTTGCTTTATTTACGTTCATTACAGTGCCGTTAGTGGGGCAAACCATCAATATATTCGGTAAAAAGCTGCGCGCTTCCGGAAATGTGATGCAGGTTAAGGCGGCTGATATTACTTCGGTTTTGCAAGAAGCCATTTCCTCTATTCGGGTCATCAAGTCTTTTGCCCGGGAAGAATTTGAAATTGAACGCTTTCAAAAAGAAAACTTCTCCAACTTTCGGGCGCAGATGAAAAATGCCCAGCTTATGGCTACGCTGACTCCTTTAATTGAATTCTTGGCGGCGATCGGCGTAACCCTTATTATCTGGTACGGCGGTTGGGAAGTAATTCATGGCGACTTGACGGCAGGTGCGTTGATTGCCTTCTTGATTTATGCAGTGAACTTATCCAACCCGGTCAAACGAATCAGCAAGTCCTACGGGGTGGTACAGCGCGCTTTAGCGGCAGCGCAGCGCGTATTTGAAGTGATTGATACTCAGCCGGATGTGCAGGATGCAGAAGATGCGGTCATATTGGAAAAATCCCAGGGACATTTGGTATTTGAAGGAGTTGACTTTTCCTATAATCCGGGAGAACCGGCTTTGCGTCAGGTATTTTTTGAAGCCAATCCCGGCCAGATGATTGCCATTGTAGGTCCTTCGGGCGCAGGCAAGACGACGATAGCCGCCTTGATTCCGCGGTTTTATGATCCGCAGCAAGGGACGATTTATCTGGATGGCGTAGACATTCGTACAGTGACGCAAAAATCGTTGCGGGAACAAATGGCTATTGTGCCGCAAGAGACCGTACTTTTCAATCGTTCTGTGTATGAAAACATTCGCTACGGTCGTTTGGAGGCAACCCGGGAAGAAGTCGAAGCAGCAGCTAAAGCGGCCAATGCGCATGACTTTATTACGGCTATGCCTCAAGGCTATGAGACACCTATTGGCGAACGGGGCTGCATGCTTTCCGGGGGGCAGAGGCAACGCATTGCGATTGCTCGAGCTATTTTGCGAGATCCTCGTTTGCTAATTTTGGACGAGGCTACCTCGGCCTTGGACGTGGAAAGCGAACAGTTAGTACAGGAAGCATTGGACAAGCTGATGGTAGGGCGTACCTCGGTGGTTATTGCTCATCGTTTGTCGACGATTGTACGGGCTGATTGTATTTTAGTTATGGATCAGGGACGGATTGTGGAAATGGGCTCCCATGAAGCGTTGCTGCAGG
>CAZKCR010000257.1:0-2693 GCA_964551055.1 uncultured Anaeromusa sp.
CAAGCAGGCGCCCCGATGAACGCTACGTCAATGGACAACTCGCCGCATTCGATAGCCCGAGCGCGACCGCCATGCGAGCGGACAATGACCGGTTTTTTCAAAAATCCGGACGTAAAAAGTTCACCCAGCTGCCCTCTGGTGCCGCTTGTCTCTACAGCGGTAATAACGCCTTCACGAATGTAAGGCAAAATAGCCTCGTGCGCATTGGTCAAAGAGCTGGCGGCAATGGTCAGATCCTTGATGCCTTTGCGGGCGATGGCGGCTACCACCATATTCAGCACAGCATCGCCGTTGCGGAAATGATGATGGAAAGAAATGGTCATGCCATCCCGCAGGCCGCAAGCTTCAATCGCTTGATCAATCGAAGCAAGGAGCTTTTCCGACTTAGGCATGTTTACAGGAATTTTCGGTCCCCGCAGACGACCCTGCGGCTGATACGCAAAAGGCCCTTCATAGGGACGCACCCGTCCCAGGCCAGGAATTTCCTCCGGAATAAACCGGCCGGCTGCATTAATCATGTGCTTCTTCCTCCTTCCGCAAGCCCAACGCCTTGGCATAGGCCAACGTCCGCTCCGCCCGCAGAACTACCGGTGTGTCAATCATCTTGCCATTCAACGAAATAACGCCGGAATTCTTAGCCAGCGCTTCCTGGTAAGCTTCTATGATCCGCTCTGCCAGATCGATTTCTTTTTCCGCAGGCGCAAAAATTTGATAGATCAGCTTGATTTGCCGGGGATTGACCACCGACTTGCCGTCAAAGCCCATTTCTTTAATGCGCGTTGTTTCCGCAATAAAGCCTTCTTCATCGCGAATGTCCGAAAAAACGCTGTCAATTACTTGTATTCCTGCCGCCCGGGCTGCCAGCACCAGTTGGCCTCTAGCCACCGCCAGCTCGCCGCCATGACGCGTACGGGACGTTTTCAAATCTGCCAGAAAATCCTCGCCGCCAATGGCCAATGCTTCCATACGCGGGCTAGCCGTAGCAATTTCATAGGCCTGACGCAAGCCTTTGGCAGTCTCAATGGCCGCCATCATACGAATCGAGCCAGGCTCAAAACCATTGGCTTCTTCCGCTGCCGTAATAATCGCATCGATCTCTTGAATTTCTTCCGCCGATTCCGCCTTAGGAAGACGAATCAAATCCGGCTTCGCCGGCAGTACCCGCTCCAAGTCCTTTCTGCCATAGGGCGTGCTGATATGATTGATACGCACCCCTACTTCGCACGGATAAGAAATGGTTTTAATGGCTTGATATACTAAGTCCCGCGCGGCATCCTTCTCGCTGATGGCCACCGAGTCCTCCAGATCCAAAATAACAGTATCCGCCTGGTAAATACCTGCATTTTGCAGCATTCCAGGATTATTTCCGGGCACAAACATCATGGCCCGACGCAAACGTTCCATCAAGTGGTCCCTCCTTTTTCTCTCCCGCTTACTCTGCGCCGCAGCTGCGACGCAGCGCTGTAGTCAGCCGTGCCCGCAATGTACATTCCAGCGCGCCCCGATCATTCACCAAAAGCTTAATATCAGTCAGCTTCGCTTCTTGAAGCATCTCCAGCATCAAGGCGCGAATTTGCTCGCCATACTGCTTCATGACCACGCTGGTCAGCTCCAATTCCACGCCACTGCCCGCAGGCAACGGTGATACCGTAATCATCACATCGCTGGATTCCAAAGTCCCCGCCTGAGCTGTTGTTTTCAAAACCATTCCGGTCCCTTCCCTTCTATACTAAATCAAAAGCAGGCCTGCCTGCCTTTTACCAGTAACCAAGTACTTTCCACCAAACGCCGCCTACACCCAGCCAAATAACAATATGCATTACCGACACCAAAAAGCCCAACTGCCACCATTTTTTTTGGTCTACATAGCCAGCGCCAAAATACACCGGCGCAGGCCCTGTGCCAAAATGAGTCAAGCAGCCGCAGATATTGGAAGCCAAGGCCACGACAAAGGCCGAAATAAACGGCGGTGCGCCCGCAGCCACGCCCAGCGTAATCAACGCGCCATACATGGCGGTTACATGCGCCGACATGCTGGCAAAGAAATAATGGCTGTACAAGTAAATGACAAAAGACAAAACTACAGCCGTCAGCATGGCCACGCCGACCATCTGATTCTCCAGAATCTTAGCAAACCATGAAATGAAGCCCAGCTTGTTCAGATAATCTGACAAACAAATGACACTGCCTACCCAAACCAAGGTATCCCAGGCTCTAGTTTCTTTGATAACATGGTTCCAGGTCAACACATTGGTAGCCAACAAAATACACAAGCCCATAAACGCAATCAACGTGCCGTCCAGCTTCGTGTACTGCGCTGTAGCCCACAAGCCAATGAGCATCACAAAGACAACCAGCATGATTTTCTCCGCCCGGGACATCGGCCCCATTTCCTTCAGCACGTTATCCGCCATGTCGCGGGCCTCAGGAGTTTTCTTGATTTCTGGCGGATACACCTTGAAAAGCACATACGGAATGGCAATAAGCGCCACTATGCCAGGCACTGACGCGGCCACAAACCAGTCCATCCAGGTAATATCTACATCCAAAATCTTCTTAGCCATCGCCGCCGCCACCGGGTTGCCCACCATGGCGGTCATAAACATCGCAGAAACAACTAAATCAATATGAAATACCGACGTTACCAAAAACGCGCCAATTTTCCGGGCCGTTTCTCCGGGATGCGATTCAAA
>CAZKCR010000258.1:0-2674 GCA_964551055.1 uncultured Anaeromusa sp.
GGCGTCTCTTTTTTCAAAGACCGTTTTTAGGTATTACAGGAATGCTCTGTTACTCCTGTTCGTTTTTCGTTCTCTATTCCGGCTCCACCTCGCGCAAGCGAAACTCAGCCATGCCTTCGTTATCATCCGCGAAGATGACGTCGGCGAAAATTTTCTCCCCCGCCAGCACTTGCGGCAGCCAGCAGATATCGTCTTCCCACATTTCCCCATAAGGAATTTCTGCCGCATCAAACCAGGCAGGCAACATTTCTTCACTTTCCACTGGCTGCCCTTCCCAAGCGCGCAGGAAGTAAATATCGCCGCTATGATCCCACTCCGGCTTCGCCGGAAAATAAAACCACAAGCGCCCTACAAATTCTAAATCTTCCTCCCTAGCTACAAGACCGCTTTCCTCGCGCAGCTCCCGCACCGCTGCGGCCCGCAGGGATTCGCCTGTATCCACCTTGCCGCCAAAGCCATTATATTTACCCCGACCAAAGCGGACCTTTTTCATGCCCAAAAGCATCTTTTGCACCGGCTGGCCGCTTACGGGAAACACCAATGTCGTCGGATACATATACACCAAAAACACCTCTTAGCGCAAAAAGTCTTTCTGCAAATTGATTCTACTTGCAGAAAGACTTTTCCTTTACAAAGCACCAAGTTTTGAACAAGAGAATCAGAGAACAAGAGGGTTCGAATGAGGGTTACGGGTATGATGATTTTAACAGGAGTACAGGGAGTAGAGGGAGGGCTCGGAGTACGGGTTTTTAGAGATTGCTTCGCTGCGCTCGCCAAGACAAAAGTTAGTTAGAACAGCAATGACGCTGTTTGTTATGTACTAGCCAGCTTAGTATGTCGTTGCGAGGAGCGCAGCGACGCGGCAATCTCCTTCTTTTCGGTCGTACTCCCTAATATTTAAATAGTTAGGGGAGCTGCTGATTTAATGAGTGCACCGTCAAGGCAAGAGATTTTTTCGCTTGGCAAGAAAGAGAGCCGCAGGAATAGCGGCGCTATTTCAAGGTTTTCTGACGCAGCCAGGCGGAAAAAGAATTGTCTCTGACGTGTGATACGAATAAATCAGCAGTTTCCCCTCTGACAAACTATCGACATATTTTTCACGCCCGCCGTCTTGGCTACAGCTTCACATTTGGCCATGAACAAGAAGAAAATATTTTTGTGTGCTGTTTCGCTCAAGCTTTCATAGTTTCCCTGCCCTTTAGCGATAATGACATCGGCATCCTTAAATATTTTCTGAAATTCTGTGCTGGTCCGGTGCAGCACGGTCCCCAGGCAGCCGTCGCCGTTGCTGATCACCCTGGCTACCTCGCTCATGCCCACCTGCATGGCGTCTTCAAACGTCACATCGTTAACAATCGGTGCTCCGCGCACGCCAAAATACATAGTTAACTGCGGAAATTCCCGGCGCAATTCTTCCAAAAAGAGCTTATCAATGACAATTTCTCCGCAGTTGTCTCCTAAATACAAGAGCGATTGCGCCCCTGCCAAGGCTTGTTTTAACTTGGAACTTTCATCTACTGCCAACGCCTGTTCTCTGGCGCAGTGCAATTTTTCCAGCACCATTTCCCGATCAAAGGAATGACTGGCGGCAAAATCGATCAGATTCGCCGTAATCGCCAGCTTCAACGCTGCATCAAAGGAATCGTCAGCTTCCTGAATCATAGAACGCACCGCAGGCGACAGCCCCAAAAGCTCCTCATTATAGCTGCTGCGAATCTCCCGATACGGATCGGCGTCCTTTAAATGCTTCGTAATAATCTCCCAAGTGCCCTGAATGACTTCCGGATTGGAGCGGGCGTAATCAGTTTCCTTTAAATAGCCCATAACTTCGCGCATGATAAGCTCTGTTGTTTTTTCGTCAGCCCCCGCCAGGGAGGAAACCGTCAGTACCTGTTTCATATTGCAAAGAAGACAATTCAAATTGAGCTGCATAAAACACTTCCTTTTTGCAAAAATAGGTTCCAAGAAAACGGAACACAGAGTAACAGAGAAAAGCCAGAGGAGAGCAGAGAAAAGAGTGAACAAGAGAACCGGAGTCGCGCGAGGAAACGCATGAGGTTTCATTACAGAGATATTGTCACAAAAGCATTGGCAGTTGCCATAAACAGAACGTCCATAGTGGCCACCCCATATTTTCCCTGGTCTTTCTCTGCTACCTCTGTTCCTCTGTGTGAACCGTAATCCTTTGTATCTTCCACCTAGTCAAAAACCGCCTCGGAAAAATCCGAGGCGGTTTTTATCTTTAGATAGCTTCCATGTCGCGCGTAGCGACAACATCAACACCCAGACCCAAAATATCAGCCATCACAACCTGGCCTTCCTTGACCGGAGCCTGCAGCTTAACGCTGCGCAGGCAAGCCGCGCAGTCCATGACTTTGTCTTTCGGCAAGCTGGCCTTGGACATAACCGGCAGCAGCGCCAAGGCGCCGCCTTCCACGCGCACCGTGGTTGTCAGCATACGTTTGGGAGCAGTCAGCTCTTCTTGCGCATAGGCTTTGCCGCGCGGGCAGGTGAAGCCTTCCAGATTTGTTATTTTACCATCTTCTAAAGTTACCATACCACTACAGCTCATAGGGCAGACAATACAGTTCAACGCTCTTTTGGTTTCACTCATCTTAATTTCCCTCCCGTTTGACAAGTACCGTCATCCCGCCGCGCACTTGGGCCACTTTTT
>CAZKCR010000259.1:0-2671 GCA_964551055.1 uncultured Anaeromusa sp.
CACACTAAAATCATTTTACATGTTTTCCAAGAAAGTTCAAAGCTATTTTTTATTGCCAAACGATTTTCAACTAAAAACAGGATTATTTCTTACAGATCGAGAAGTAAGAAGTCTAGTGATTTCACACCCGAACGCTCTTTAGCTTTTGTTTATCACTTTAATTCAAGGAGGTTTTTATTTTGTCCAAATCCATCATCATGCGTCTAAGCTGCCTTGCCCTTATTTGCTTGTTCCTAGGTTCTCTTTCTTCGGCCGAAGCCGCTACTAAAGAAGAAAAGCGTCAGGACGTGCGCAATATGGCCTCAACCGCGCTAAACCGTCTCTACGACGCCCGCCCATCCGCTCGTGAAGCAGTCGAAAACGCAGCCGGTTATGCGGTCTTTCAAAATACCGGCATCAAAATTTTCGTTTTAGGCAGCAGTCGCGGCAAAGGAATTGCCGTCAATAATCAAACCGGTGCCGAAACCTTCATGAAAATGGCCGAAGGCCAGGTCGGCCTGGGGCTCGGCGTAACCAAGTACAACGTGATCTTTGTTTTTGACACCCAGGACGCTTTAAACCGCTTTGTCAATAAAGGCTGGGACTTCGGCGGTCAAGCTACCGCCGCCGCTACCGACAGCGTTTCCGGCGGTTCTTTCGAGGGCGCCGCCAGTGTCTCCGAGGGCGTGTGGATGTACCAAATGACCGACACCGGTCTAGCCTTGGAAATCGCACTCAAAGGCACCCGTTACTATAAAGACGGAGACTTAAATTAGAACACACTTTACTCTTTAACTCCCTCTGTGGAAGTAGCCGCAGAGGGAGTTTTCTCATATAAATCGCTTTCCGCCCGCTTACTCTCGCGATATAAACCCGCCCATACCAGCCATACTCATTTTGGTATAATCGGCAGGCACTTCGAACAGGGATGAACTCGGTTTAGCAAGGCTAATATTACGATATTCAGTCCACCAACTACCGTCAATCGCGGCCGATTTTACTGCCATCGTGATGCCGGGATCACTCGAAACCCATTCGTAGTGCGAGCTTTGCTTATTTATGGTGATTTTATATTTGTCAGCAACATAGCCATTGATGGTTTCACGAAGAATAAATTCCCGTTCGACGTCATCGGTTACAGCGTCATTAGCCGGAAGATGCTTTTGATTCATAACAGCGGCATTCAATAGTTGCTCCATATATATTTTCTCTTCAGGCATCAGCAGCCAAACCAGCTTCTTATCCTGGCGCGTAATGCTAATCATTTCTTTGGTTTCCACTCTTATTTTATCCGTATCCATGTAAATTTTCCCATTATGTCCATCAGAGCTATACATATCAGCAGAAAAAGTCATTGCCGACGCTGAAGCGGCAAATCCCCCAAGACCAACCACCATTGCCAATAAAAAACATAGGTTTTTCATGAACCGCATTTCTTCCTCTCCCTTCAATAGCTTCTACGCACTCACTTTGTATCATTCTCCCTGGATACTATTAATTATATTATACAATTCCACCATCTAAAATCCTGCTATTTTTCTATATTTCTTCTTCAATCGCACAATCAAAAAAACAGTTGAAATAGTCCTATTACGCCGCCCGCAAGGATAAGCCAAGTAGTATTTAAACGATACATAAAAATAGCAATAAATGACAACACCGCTATGATCGCAGTCAGCCAATCAATTACAGAAGACATGGCCAAAGTCCATGTTACCGAAGCCATGAGAGCAAGAGAAGCCACGATTACGCCTGCAAGAAAATCTGATGCCATTGCCGAGTTTTTGATTTTCTTTAAAAAGAGACTTATGACGGGTACAAAGATAAAGGACGGCAAGAAAATGGCAATCGTAGCAATGATCGCGCCTGGAAGTCCGCCAATAACATAGCCAATAAAAGTTGCTGTCGTAAACACCGGTCCAGGGGTAATCTGACCAATCGCCACTGCATCCAACAGTTGTTGAGACGTAAGCACTTGATAATTTTGCACAAAGTCCGTCCACAGGAAAGCCAGCAAAACATAGCCACTGCCATACAAAACAGCTCCAATTTTAAAAAACGTAACGAACAACGTTGCTAGTGAAAGCTTAGCGCCAACCGCAGCCTGCGCGGTCTCACTTTTCGTCACATCCATAACTGCAAGCATCGGCGTCAACAGCACATTCATTTTTATCTTTTGCGCTCTTTTTATCGCCATCATGCCTAAGCCGCTCAGCACCAAAAGGAACAATGGATTAATAGCAAAAAAAGAGAGCACTAACGCCATGCCGCCAATTAAGCTGCTAGGAACGTCTTTAACTGCTGTGTTCCCCAATTTCCAAATAGCTTGTATGATAATTGCTACAATTACAGGTTTTACGCCATAAAGAGCTAACGAAACTTGTGGCAGCTCTCCATATAACACATAAATATGCGCCAGAAACAGTACGATCAACATGGCAGGCAGAATAAAAAACACGCCTGCGCCAATTAGTCCCGGCCAACCGGCTTTTAGATAGCCAATATAAATAGCAAGTTCAGTTGATGTAGGGCCGGGAATTAAATTAGAAGCGCCTACGAGCTCAAGAAATTTGCTGCGTTCCAGCCATTGGCGCTTTTGTACAAATTCATTTTCCATCATAGCAATGTGCGCAGCCGGACCGCCAAACGCCAGCGTCCCTAAACGCAAAAAAGCCAACCAGACTTCCCTCAA
>CAZKCR010000260.1:0-2669 GCA_964551055.1 uncultured Anaeromusa sp.
TATGTAGCGATTAACCAGATCAAGCCGACATGGCTGAAGGTGCGCAATATGGTGGGCGACATTCGCTCTACGTTGCCTGCGGATATTCAGGGGCCGTTCTTTAATGATACCTTCGGCGATACCTTTGGTTCTATTTATGTGCTGACTTCGAATGAATTTTCCATGGCCGAGCTGAAAGACGAGGCGGATCGCCTGCGATTGCAATTGCTCACGGTTCCGGATGTGAGTAAGGTGGATATTATCGGTGCGCAGCAGGAAAAGATTTATATTGAGATTGAGAATAGCAAGCTGGCCGCGCTGCAGTTGGACCCGTCGCTCATTGTGCAAACGCTAAGTCGACAGAATGCAATGACTCCAGCGGGGCGCATGGAGACGGACAGCGATAATGTATATTTGCGCGTCAGCGGTATGTTCCAGAGTTTGGAGCAAATTCAGAGTCTAGGCATTCGAGCTAACGGGCGGACTTTTCGGTTGGGCGATATTGCCAGAGTGCATCGGGGCTATTCGGAACCACCGGATGCGAAAATGTATTTCAACGGCAAACCGGCCGTCGGTTTGGCCGTATCTATGCGTGACGGCGGGAATATCCTTTCCTTGGGGGAAAACCTGAACAAGGAACTCTTGCGCATACGCGCGGAAATGCCGGTGGGCATGGAAATTTCGTCGGTGGCGGACCAGCCGAAGGTCGTTAAAGAGTCCATTAGTGAATTTATGAAGACTCTTTTAGAGGCGGTAGTTATTGTTCTTGTCGTCAGTTTTTTCAGTCTTGGTCGTCGGGCGGGTATGGTGGTGGTCTTCAGCATACCGCTGGTACTGTGCTGCGTTTTTATTGCCATGAAGGGCACAGGCATTGATTTGCACAAAACATCGTTGGGAGCGTTAATCATCGCTTTAGGCTTGTTAGTGGACGACGCCATTATCGCTATTGAAATGATGCAGCTAAAACTGGAGCAGGGCTTTGATAAGGAACGGGCCGCTAGCTATGCTTATACGGTTACGGCTTTTCCTATGCTGACAGGCACCCTGATTACGGCTGCCGGTTTCATGCCTGTGGGCTTTTCCGCCGGCAGCACTTCGGAGTATACCGGCGCTATTTTCTGGGTGGTAGCAATCGCTTTGGTAGTGTCCTGGATTGTGGCGGTAACTGTCATTCCTCTCTTAGGACATCGTATTTTAAAAGTGACTCCTCATGCCGGAGCGGCAGAGGCTGGCGAGCATGAAGTGCCGGATACTCGTTTTAACCGGGCTTTCCGGCGCATCCTGGAATTTTGCCTGCGGCGGCGTTGGCTGGTTATCGGCACGACCTTAGCGGCCTTTGTCGTTTGTATCGCTATGAACAGTTTGGTAAAAGAGGAGTTTTTTCCGCAGTCGGTGCGGCCGGAATTGATTGTAGAGCTGACGTTGCCTGAGGGAGCGTCTCTGGAGCAGACTGATACGACCCTGCAGAAATTCCAGGAGCTTCTTGCTGGCGATGAACGGATTATCAATATTGCTGGATATCTGAAGAAGCCGACGCCTCGTTTTGTTTTGGTAGTGGATGCGCCGCCGGGGGGCGATAACTTTGCCCAAGCTATCATTCTTACCACTAGTGCAGAAGCGCGTATTTCCTTGGAACAGCATATTCGTGATGTTGTTGCACCGCAATTGCCGCAAGCATTGGTTCATAGCCGGGTGCTTTCTACGGGGCCGCCAGCGTCGTATCCGGTGATGCTTCGCGTATCCGGCGAGAAGGTAAGCAAAGTGCGTGAAATCGCTGCGCAAGTAGCTGCGGAGCTGCGTGGTTACCCGGGCGTTACGACGGTAGCGTATGACTGGTTCGAGCAAGGGAAATCCGTGCAAATTGCAGTAGACCAGGACAAGGCGCGTGTGATGGGGGCGGACAGCCAGGCGTTATCAGCCAGCTTGCAGACAGCGCTGTCTGGTTATAGCATAACGGATTATCGGGAGCGGGATAAAACCATTCCTTTGATGCTGCGAAATGAAAGCATCGACAAAAACGATCTGGCGGCGCTAAAAGCCTTGCAGATTCACATTGGACAGGGACGCTATGTGCCGCTAGAGCAGATTGCTCATATTTCTTATGGAGCGGAGGACGCTTCCATTTGGCGGCGCACGCTGCGGCCGACCATTACTGTTCAAGGCGAGGTAGCTAAAGGAGTGACTGGCAATGATGTGACGAGCGGTGTGTATGAACGATTAGCGACCCTGCGACAGCAACTGCCGCAGGGATATAGCGTTGCGATTGGCGGCAATGCCGAGGATAGCGCTAAATCCATGGCGGAGTTGGTGGAAATCTATCCGGCGATGATCGTAGTGATTCTTATCCTGCTGATGCTGCAACTGCAGAACATTTCCAAAATGCTGCTGGTACTGTTTACGGCGCCCTTGGGTCTAATTGGGGTAACCTTGTTTTTAGTGGTGCTGCAAAAGCCAATGGGCTATGTAGCGCAGTTGGGGGTTATTGCCTTGGCAGGCATGATTATGCGAAACTCGGTTATTCTGATTGACCAGATTGATCAGCACTTAGCCAAGGGGGAATCGCCTTGGCATGCGATCATCAATTCGGCGCTGCTTCGCTTTCGTCCGATCATGCTGACGGCGGCAGCGGCCATTTTGGCGATGATTCCTCTTTCGGGCAGCGCTTTTTGGGGACCTATGGCGGTGGCGAT
>CAZKCR010000261.1:0-2629 GCA_964551055.1 uncultured Anaeromusa sp.
ACCGTTGGCGAGGCTATGGCCTTGTTTGTATCAGAAAAAACAGGCTCGCTGGATGTGGCGGAGCGGTTCCTCCGTTTTGTCGCCGGCGCGGAAGTCAATTTTTCCATTGGCATGACGCGTCTGGGGCATACGGTAACGTACTTGAGCCAAGCCGGGGAAGATCCGTTTGGCCGCGGCATCGTGCATTTTTTGAAGAGTAACGGTGTGGATACCAGTTTGATCCGCTTGCTTCCCGGTGAATTTACCGGTATGCAGTGGAAAGAAAAAGTGACTGTCGGTGATCCGGAAGTCTATTCTCTGCGGCGCGGTTCAGCCGCCTCGAAAATGGATGCGTCCTTAGTGCAGACGGTGCAGTGGGAAAAATACAATCACATGCATTTAACCGGCATTCCGCCAGCTTTATCTGCAGGCTGCCGGGAGCTGCTGGGCGCTCTTTTGCAAGAGGGCAAGAAACAGGGCATTTCTATTTCGTATGATCCGAATCTGCGTCCCGGTCTGTGGCCTGATAAGGAAGAGATGGTAAGGGTCATTAACGAATTGTCCTTCCAGGCTGATATCGTTTTTCCGGGTATTTCGGAAGCGCGGCAATTGACCGGCCAGGAAACGCCGGAAGCCATGGCGGCATTTTACCACCGGCATGGCGTGCCCAAGGTGGTCATTAAGTTGGGCACCAAAGGCGCGTATGCCAGCTTTGGCGGGGAAACGGCATTTTATGTGCCGGCGTTCCCTGTGGCCAAAGTTGTGGATACGGTCGGGGCCGGAGACGGTTTCGCAGTGGGCGTTGTCAGCGGTCTGCTGGAAGGGTTGGCTCCGCAGGATGCGGTACGACGCGGCGCGGCTATTGGCGCCTTGGCGGTCATGTCACCTGGCGATAATGATGGCTTGCCGGACAAAAGCGGCTTGGCTTCTTATATGGAGCAGGCCTCTCGCCAATTTGCGGCGGCTACCGGCGACTGAAGAGAAGGGGGACTCCCGCCAGGGCGTCTCTCTTTTCTTTCCTATTATATAGAGGAAACGAATCGTGGCTCTCTAGACAGCCCATAAACAGATGCGGTAAAATGAAACAATATAGTATTATGTAATAGCTGAATTTTACTAAAGGACTGCTGTTATAGCGGTTTCCTAAAGATGGGTTGAAGGTGTCATGATGGAAAAAGAAAAGGCAAATGATAAAGTGCGCGCGAACGTGACTATCGCTGATGTAGCGCTGCGGGCTGGATGCTCCAAAACAACCATATCCAGATACTTGAACGGCAAATTCGAGTTTATGTCGGCGGAATCGAAGGATCGCATTGCGGCGGTGATTGAAGAGTTGAATTATCGCCCTAATAATTTAGCGCGCAGCCTTAAATCGAGCCGCAGCCGCCTGATCGGCGTAATCATGGCGGATATCAGCAATCCCTTTTCTTCCATTTTGGTTAAGGGGATTGGGGATGCCTGTGCCGCGGCGGGATACCATGTGATGATTGCCAATATGGATAATGATCCGGTGCGGGAAAAGGAATATATTTTGTCTATGCTGGATCAGCAAGTGGATGGTTTGATTTTAAACACTACCTGCAGTAATAATGAATTTTTGCAGGAAATGGCGGACCGTCGGGTGCCCATGGTGTTAGTAGACCGGGCGATTGAACCGGCGATTTTCGATACTGTTAAGACCAACGATTTTCAGGCTACTGTGGATTTGCTGGAATATGTGTCTAAACAGGGTTTTAGCAAAGTGGGCTTTTTTTCGCAGCCTGTGGGTAACATTGGCCCTCGTTTAAACCGGCGCAAGGCGTACCGACAAATGTGCGACGGGCGGCTGAAACAAGCGCCTCAGGAATACGCGGTAGAAATTTCACAGCCTGAAGCGGTCAAAGAGCAGGTGCGTGATTTTCTGCAGCGCAATGGGGACGAGAAAAAATTTATTTTTACGGCTAACGGCGTGGCTATGCTTAGTTTGCTGCATGCCATGAAGGATTTGGGAGTTCGCATTCCAGAGGACGTCGGTATCGGCGGCTTTGACGATTGGTCCTGGGCCAGCTTGGTGGGACCCGGTATTACGGCTATTGCGCAGCCTTCGTATGATGTAGGCGTGAAAAGCGTGGAACGGCTTCTTTTGCGTATTCAGCGAGGCGGCAAAGTAAAACCGAAAGTCTTTGAATTGCCGAACAAACTGGTTTTGCGGGGGTCCTCACAGCTGTAGCGGCCCCTTTTTCTTTTTTGAATTAGAAAACGATACACGGAATCGATAGATAACTAGAAATGAGGTAGAAATACGTATGAAAAAAGAAGAAGTGCTGCGTAGAGTGACCGAAGGCGGTTTGGTGGCGGTTGTACGGGCGGCTAGCGGCGAAGAAGCTAAGCGCATTACGGACGCCTGCATTGCCGGCGGTGTGGTGGGTATTGAAATTACCTTTACCATTCCCGGGGCGCATCATGTGATGGAAGAACTGGCAAAGGTTTATGGAAATGGGGAAGTAGTGCTAGGCGTGGGCAGCGTGCTGGACCCGGAAACGGCTCGCATAGCCATTCTCAGCGGCGCTCAATATGTGGTAACCCCCAGCTTGAATGCGGAAACGGTGCGGCTTTGCAACCGTTATCGCGTGCCGGTTATGCCTGGCGTGTCTACCTTGAAGGATGTTGT
>CAZKCR010000262.1:0-2608 GCA_964551055.1 uncultured Anaeromusa sp.
TGGACATGCATGTGGTTCTTGGGAAGGACTTGCCGCTGGAGAATGCACATACCATTTGTGATCAGTTGGAAGCCGAGCTTAAGGAAGCATTTGCGCCGTGCGATGTCGTTATTCACATGGAGCCGTGCACGGTGGCGACAGAGGAGTTTGCCTGCGCAGGGTGCACACAGTGTGAAAGGCGGTAAAATGTATGAAGGCCAAAGTATTTGACCTTTTTTTATCGTTAATCATTTCGCGCGCTTGGCGCAGAAGCCATCTGGAGTACGTGCACGGACGCGTACTTGAAGCAGGCGGCGGCAGCGGTCTGTCTTTGTCCTGTTATCCTCGCGAGGGTTGGACCGAGCTGACGTTGGTGGATTTGGATTCGGCGATGCTGGAGCTTGCAGCGAAGCGTAAGCTGCCGGGAGGTCAGCCTCTGATCGTTTCCCAGGGAAATGTCGAAGCCTTGCCTTTTGCGGACGGCACGTTCGATACAGTAGTGGCGCAGTTTCTCTTTTGCGGCGTAAGGCAGCCTGTACAGGGGCTGCGCGAATGCCGACGCGTTTTAGCGCCAGGAGGCAGGCTTTTCTTGCTGGAGCATGTGCGCAGCGACCATTGGCTTTTAGGTCCGCTGCTGGACGCAATGAATGTGTTTACCAGCCGCCTGTTTGCAGATCGCTTTAATCAGCGAGTGGAGCCTCTTTTGGCAGAGGCCGGCTGGAGGGTTTTGCGGCGGCGGGATTTGTTTTTTGATGTGATTCGCCTATTGGAGGCGGTGCCGCAGGAAGAAGTGGCGGTGAAAACGGCAGAATCAAGTAAAAAGCAGTCTTAACGCTCGTTGGAGTGTAAGGCTGCTTTTGTATTGTTAGAGTGTACTATCTTTTCGAGAAGACGTAAAACGGGCGGCAGGTGTTTTGGAGTTTGTATGGAATAGTGTTACCATATGAACTCATTGTTTTTATTATCAGTAGAAGGGAAGGTTTTTTATGGAAAAAAGAAAACCGTCGATTCCTCAATTCAAAACCTGGAAGGAACAGGGACGCAAAATCCGTATGGCGACGGCGTATGATTTTTCTTTCGCCTCGCTGGTAGAGCGTTCTCCCATCGAAATGATTTTAGTTGGGGATTCGCTGGGCATGGTTATGCTGGGCTATGACAGCACCGTACCGGTAACGATGGAGGATATGGTGCATCATACGAAACCGGTAGTCCGGGGCGCAGCTAACACTTTTATTGTGGCGGACATGCCTTTTGGTTCCTATAATGTCAGCCTGAGCGAAACCATGCGCAACGCCAATCGGTTGCTGCAGGAAGGCGGTGCCGACGCCATCAAGCTGGAAGGCGGCGAAGGGGTACTCGATTTGGTAGCGGCGCTGACTTCCGGCGGCGTACCGGTTATGGGGCATATTGGTTTGACGCCGCAGACGGCTTCGCAATTGGGCGGCTTTAAGGTGCAGGGCAAGGATGCAGCGGCGGCGCAGCAGTTGATCGAAGACGCTATGGGACTGGAAGAAGCCGGCGCTTTTGCGGTGGTTTTGGAATGCGTACCAGCGCCGGTAGCCAAGATGATCAGTGAAAAGCTGTCCATTCCCACCATTGGTATTGGAGCGGGGCCAGATTGTGACGGTCAGGTTTTGGTCATTCATGATTTGTTAGGCATCTTTGATCGCTTTACGCCTAAGTTCGTCAAAAAATACGCGGCCTTGAACGGCACTATTATTGATGCGTTGAGCACCTATGCGAAGGAAGTGGAAGACGGAACCTTCCCGGGGTCGGAACATTCTTTTGGCATGGTGGAAGAAGAGCTAAAGCGGCTTTACTAAAACAGAGGAGGATGCGCAACGATGGAAGGTATTTTAAAAATTAGTCAATTTATTACCAGGCTCTTTCCTCTTTGGGTCGTGCTTTTTTCTCTGTTGGCCTTTTTCTTTCCAGATCCCCTAAAGCCCATGGCCAAATTCATTCCCTACGGCTTGGGTATCATTATGCTGGGTATGGGCCTTTCGATGAAAGTGGATGATTTCAAGCTGGTCCTTTCACGTCCGAAAGATGTATTTTGGGGTATTGTCTTGCGGTATATGATCATGCCTTTTGTCGGTTACGGGGTAGCGACGCTGCTGGGACTGCCTCCGGCACTGGCGGCGGGCTTGATTTTGGTGGGGTGCTGTCCTAGTGGCACGGCTTCTAATGTTATGACCTTTCTGGCTAAAGGCGACACCGCGCTGTCGGTAACCGTGTCCAGCTTTAATACGGTGCTGGCGCCGGTCTTGACGCCGTTTATGTTCTTGTATTTGGCCGGTTCTATTATTCCCATCAATACCGAAGCCTTGCTGATGGATATTGTTAAAATCGTCTTGGTGCCTGTGGCTTTGGGGATTGGTCTGCGGACGCTGGCGTCCGACTTTGTCGATAAAATTATGGGTGTTGTGCCGGTGGTGTCGGTGGTGACTATTGTGGCGGTTATTGCCACGGTTATCGCCTTGAGCGCCGCTAAGCTGGCTACGGTAGCGGTTATTGCCTTTGGGGCAGTGGCGCTGCATAATGCCATCGGCCTTGGCTTGGGCTATGGTGCAGCAAAAACCGTCGGTATGGGCGAGAAAAAATCGCGGGCCATTGCCTTTGAAATCGG
>CAZKCR010000263.1:0-2591 GCA_964551055.1 uncultured Anaeromusa sp.
AAGCAAGCGTTCCGTCTTCACCGTGGTGCAAAAACGCCCTGCCATCACTGGCAAAGGAAACGACCCACTTTCCATCCTCGGTCACTTCCGGACTGGAGCGCAGCGTAGTTCTTTCATAAGGAGGAACTGGCGCCATAGCCGTACTCCACAATACTTGCCGCAGCCCATCGTCCAATTTATAGATGGATTGGTTATCCTGGCACTGCAGCTTAGCATCCCAATTGGCCGTCCCGAAAAACACCTGCCCCTGCGCAGAAACGCTCATCCAGCCTACCCAAGCGTCCAAATTACGCTCTGCTGGAAATTTTCCCAGCAAGGCGCCGGCCGGTGTATAGGCATACAAACGCCCCCGATACTCATAGCGGTCGGCAGATCGTATGGTTCGCTGCCCCGCCGCATATACCGTACCGAATCCAGACTCCCGAATGCAGACAATTCCGGGATAAGTTTTGTCGTTCAATCCAGAACCCAGTTCTTTAGCGGAACCACGACGCCAAAGTTCCTGGCCTGTTTGTGAGTCCAAGCAAATCAAATCTGCTTGAGGACCGTTTTCTCCGACATATAGACGTCGTCCATCCCGGCTAAAAGCGAGGGCGCTGATCTTTCCGTTACCGCTGCGCTTGCGCCACTTTAGCTTTCCCATCTCACTCTCCAGCACAAGAAGCTCGCTGTTTTCCGTGCCAACCGCCAAAGCGTCCCCATCCGGCGAAAAGCATACAAAGCCTTTTGTAAAGCCCATGCGCTGGTAATTGTACACTTCCACCTGTCCTAACGGAACCTCCGCCACTACCTGATATAAGCCAGTGCTTGTCTTTAGAAAGCTGTCCTTATTGGTTCCGTCGCCTGCTTGCTGGAAAATATATCGCCCTAAAAAGAACAACGTTATAAAAAGCAGCGCTATGATCGCGACTGCCTTAGCTTGTTCGCGCCACCTGTCATTCATACCGTTATAGCCATCCTTTCATGCCATCATACAACGGCTGGCACCAGGAACCATAGTAAACCCCATAGAAAGCCAGCAAGGACAGTGTTTTGAAAGCAACTAACAGAACCATCAATAAGAGCAGCAACAAGCAAAACCGCTTTTGCCATTTGGGAAGCGCCAGCGTTACCTTAAGACGCTGTTTGCGCCCGAAGCCCCGGCTTTCTGCCGAAGCAGCCAGCGTAGCCGCTCGCCGCAGGGTTCTCGCCAAAATTGGAAACAGCGTTTTTCTGGCTAACGGCACTATTTCATCAGGCCGCCACCAGCGCAGCACGCCTTCTCCTTGCAGCCGCTGCGCCGTCAAAACAATCGCCGTTTCCTGAAACAAAACCGGCAGAAAACGCAAGCCCGTTGTCAGCATAAACGAAAGTTCATAAGGAAGCTTCCATGCCATTAAACTGCGTAAAAGACTGCGGGAATCTGAAGTCCAAACCAAAAGCAGCCCTGCCGCCATCATGCTGCCGGACCGCAAAGCTTGCACAGCGCCATATTCAAGGCCTTCCCGATATACAAACACGCCTCCCGTAAGAACGCCAACAAGTGGAGTCACGGGCGGCACAAGGCAGGCTAAGATGGTGCGCGGTTCTTGATTGTAAAACAAAGCTTGGCTCATCATCGTCCCCCACATGCCCAAAAGGACAAAGAGAGATAAAAGTTTCCACCTTTCTAAGGACATGCGCGCCGCTCCGTGAAGACATAGAATAAAAGAAAACAAGCAAAACAAAGATTTGCCGCTTTCCACAACAATCACAAAAAGAGCGCAGCAGCCTAAGAAACAAAGTTTAACTCTGGCATCTAGTCGGTGCAGCAGCGTTTGCCCTGGCGTCGCTTCCCATATTTGACTGTCGTACATGCGCCACCACCTCCTCTACCGTTACATGCTTGCCGCCATACAATTCCTGCGCCAAAAGCAGCGCCGCCGGAGCGCGCAGACCGGCAGACGCAATCAGAGGTTGACTAAAAACAGCAGCAGGCGTACCATCTAAAAACACTTTCCCTTCGTTCAGCACCACTACGCGCTGCGCAAAACAAGCGGCCGCTTCCGTGTCATGGGTGCATAGAATAACCGTACCGCCGCCAGCCGCATACTCTTGCAGCAGGGAAACAATATCCCGAATATGGGCAATATCCTGCCCGGTTGTTGGCTCATCCAAAAGCAGCACCGCCGGTTCACGCCCCAGCACCGCCGCCAGAGCTACCCGCAGACGCTGCCCTTTGCTCAAGGCCAAAGGAAATTCTTCTTCCATCCCTGTTAAGCCCAATCGTTCAAGCAGTCGCTGCTGCCATGGCGAAAGTTTCCCGGAAGCTCCCCCAACTTCCGCTCGTACCGTTTCTTCGAGCAGCATAAAATCCGGATTTTGCAGTACCATCCCTACAATTCCTTCGCCTACTCGCGGCGCTTTGCGTTGAACTAGAATTTCTCCCTCAGAGGGAGCCTGTAAACCGGCTATCAGGTGCAGCAGCGTCGACTTTCCCGCTCCATTGCAGCCCATAAGCGCCACAAACTCCCCTTTGTTAATTTGCAGATTCAAATCCTGCAATACCAAGTTTTGACGACGGCTATAATGGTAAGAAAGGACTTTAGCTTCTACTGCAGGCAAAGGCTCTA
>CAZKCR010000264.1:0-2583 GCA_964551055.1 uncultured Anaeromusa sp.
CTATTCTTCTCCTGCGTACCCTCCCGTGACTCCCGCGACTCCTGTTCAATCTCCATACCCTTCGCGATCAAAGCAGGAGATTGCCGCAAAACAGGCGAAACATAAAATGATATACCCGAGATCTGGTGAGGAGGAATTAACAATGCGTATCGACTATCACATGCATTTTGAATATGGCAGCTATGATTTAGAATGGGTAAAAGGATTTTTCGAGCATGCCGCCCAAAGGGGTATTGACGAGATTGGCATTTCTGAGCACAGCCACACCTTTGTAGAGTTTCAGCCACTCTATGAGCAGGATTTGATTTTAGACGACTCGGAGATTGGCCGCTTTCAAAAAGAATGGTTGAAAAAAGGCAAGTTTCGCTATCGCCTCGAGGAATACCTGACCTTTATGGACAAGCTCAAATCGCTGGGTTATCCGGTGAAAACCGGTATTGAAGTCTGCAACTTTAACGATCAGAACCAAGTGGGGCAGGTGTTGGCGCCGTATCAGTTTGATTATGTGATTGGCTCAGTACACTTTCTGGAAGGCTGGGGGTATGATTTTTCGGCGTTGCTGAAAATATGGGACACAAAAAACCTAGAGGATCTATACCGGCAGTATGTAGAGGCAATTAAGAATCTAGCAGCTTCTGGTCTATATGATGTGCTGGGGCATCCCTTCAACATTCGTTTGTTCAAGCATTTGCCGACCTTTGATGCGTTGCCGTATGTGAAAGAGGCTGTAGCGGCGCTGAAGGCGGCGGATATGGCTGCAGATATCAACACCGGTACGCTATATCGATATCCTATTGAAGAAATATCACCGTACCCGGATTTCTTGAAGGAAGCCAAGACGCAGGGCTTGCCTGTCATTTTATCGTCTGACGCGCATCAACCAGAAGACTGCGGTCGTTATATCGCAGAAGCCGCCGCTTACGCCCAATCGGTCGGGTATGATAAGATTGCCGTTTTTGCGAAACGGCAGCGGACTTTGCAGTCCTTGAGTTAAAAGAAAATATGTTCGAAAATACTTTTCTTCTGGACTCTTGCATATTATAATGAACAATAGAAAGGCTTTGCAGGAGAAAGGAGACGAGGCATGGTGCGGATTTGCGTGGACCAGGGACTGAAAGTATCCGGTATACGGCAGTTCCCGGCGCTGATGGAAGCAGTGTTGCAGGATTTGACCTTGGCAAATCCTGAGTACCAGGCGGCGCGCAGGCATGGTTATTCCGTCTGGGGCAAGCCTAAGGACATTCACCTTTATAAATGGCGCGGCCAAACGTTGACCTTGCCTCGGGGCTATGCGCGGACGCTGCGTTACCATTTGGGCCGACAGCAGGTCGAAGCCAATTGGGATAACCGCACTTGTTTGAAGGAGCCGGTGGCTTTTCAATCTGGCATCTGCCTGCGGCCATATCAAGAAGGGGCGGTGGCGGCTCTTTTGCAGGGACGCCAAGGCGGCGTTGTGGCTCCCTGCGGTTCCGGCAAGACGATTATTATGCTGGAGGCGATGGCGCGCATCGGCCAACCGGCATTGTGGGTGACCCATACAAAGGAGCTGTTAAACCAGACGCGGCAGCGAGCTATCGAATGCTTGGGTCTTGGAGAGGAGCAAATCGGGGAAATTGCCGAGGGCAAAGTTTCTTTGGGTTCGCACCTGACGTTGGCGTTAGTGCAGACTTTGGCTAAAGCGGATTTGCAGCCCCTAGAAAAAGCCTTTGGCGCGGTCTTTGTCGATGAGGCCCATCATTTGGCGGCTGGCAGTTTCTACCGTACTGTGGGGCGCTTTGCAGCTTTGTACCGTCTTTGGGCCAGCGCAACACCGCAGAGGGAGGACGGCTTAACTCCCATGATTGTAGCGGCAGGGGGACCGGTACTGCATGTAATCGGGCGCTGTGAGACAGGCACGCTTTCGCCGCAATTGGTAGTAGTGGAAACGGAGTTTGAGCTGGCAGATGATTTTATGGAAGAGGACCGTCTGCAATACGCCAAAGCGCTTTCCTACTTGACCGCTAATAATGAACGGAATCGTTTGATTGTTGATACGCTGCGACGCGAAGCGCCGGGGCATTTTAGTCTGGTTCTTTCCGAGCGCAAGGAACATTTGCGCCAACTGGCTCTTTGGCTGCAGGAGGCCTTGCCGGATTTAACGGTGGAGGTATTGACGGCAGATCTGAAAAAAAGTCAGCGTCAGGAAATTATGGAGCGCGCTCAAGCGCGGCAGGTAGATATTTTACTGGCGACGCAGCTGGCTCGGGAAGGCTTGGATCTGACTCATTTGGATCGCTTGTTTTTGGCGACTCCTAAGCGGGCGGCGGCAGCGGTGGAACAAGAAGTGGGACGCATTATGCGGCCCTCGGCAGGAAAAAAAGACGCTATTGTCTTTGATTTCTGGGATAGTCGCAGCCGTCTGTTTCGCAGCCAATTCTGGAAGCGTCGCCAGGTGTACCGCAACATCGGCGTACGATGAAGAGGATTTGAACAAGAGAACCGGAGTCGAGGGAGGGCACGCAAGAGAAGAACAGGTGCGGGTTTTAACAGGAGTAGAGGGAGTAGAGGGAGGGCTCGAACAAGAGTATATAAACATGAAAAAGG
>CAZKCR010000265.1:0-2578 GCA_964551055.1 uncultured Anaeromusa sp.
GAGCGAAGCGAAGCAATCTCTATTTTCTCTACCGTGCCCTCACTTTACTCACTCTACTCCTGTTAAAAAGCCGTAACCCTCCTGCGTACCCTCCCGTGACTCTCGCGACTCTTGTTCAAATTTTCTTCCTCTGGCTTTTCTCTGTTACTCTGTGTGACGTTCCCCGGACTTAATTTAAGGAGGCATGACGATGGATATTCAAACAAAACTGCTGTATTTAGTGATTGATTTGCTGTTGCCGCTGGCCATCGGTCAAGCCTGCAGAAGCCAAAAACGCCTGAGCGGCAGTTTTTTTCAGCGCATGATCATTCTCAACATCTGCCTAGTGTATCCGGTGTTGGCAGCACTGACCATTTGGAGCTTGCGCCTCAACTATGAGCTTATTGGGTTGCCTCTCATGGGCGTGCTGCTTTGCATCATTCCCGGTATTGCGGCGTACTTGCTTGTGGAACGCAAATTTGACAGCGAACTAGACAAAGGCAGCTATCTTTTGAGTGCCATGTTGTCAAATACGGCAACCTTAGGCGGCTTATGCACGTACATTATGTATGGGGAAGCCGGTTTTGCCTACACGCAGATGGCGGTTATTTTGCAGAACGTTGTTATGTTCATGTTTTGTTTTCCTCTGGCGCAATACTATTATCAAAAAAGTATCGGCCTTCCTTTTGATCGGCAGTCAGTTCTTTCCTTGTTTATAAACCGCAATCAATTGCCGGTCGTTGGTATGGCTATCGGTGTGGCGTTGAATGCATCTGGGGTAGTACGCCCTTATTTTTTAGAAGCGGTAGTCGACCCTCTGGTGCATTTGGGGGCCTGGACGGCGTTGGTGCCTATCGGCTATTCCATTGACTTATACGGTATGCGGCAGTATTATGGCAAGATTTTGGATTTGCTGCCTATTAAGCTGGTGCTGACGCCCCTTATGGCGTATGCGTTGGCGCGTCTTGTTTTTGAAGAGACGGTGCTTGTCAATACCATCGTGATTTTGGCGGCTATGCCGACGGCGATTAATGCGGTCGTGGCGGTGCAGCTGAATAAGCTGAATGTAGACTTGGCGACAGCGTCCTTTGTGCTGACAACAGCCGCTTGCTTGGTGGTGGCGCTGCCCATTCTCTTTGTGGCCCTGTCTTGACAAAGAAACCGATACACGATATAGTATTTTTGCAAAAGATAGTATGTCTGGTAACGTAGTGCGAGAAAATTGTAATAGTAAGAGCAAAGAAGCTCGAAGCGGGCAGAGGCTGCTTCGAGCTCTTTTTTTATTACTTATGTATGTTTGCGCTATCTATCAAAGTGGTGTTTCAAAAGTAAAAACATAAGGAGGAATTAGATCATGATGACGGCGATTGGCGTGATGATTGTGGCGGCAACAGTGTATTTTTTGCTGAAACGGTATGATGCGCGGCTGGTGCTTTTGGCTTCAGGAATTTTGATGGCCTGTGTGGCGGGAACGCCGATGGCTTCGTTGGATGCGTTCGCTAAAAACATGACCAACGGCGGCTTGATTCAAGCGGTCTGCTCGGTGATGGGTTTTGCGATGGTCATGCGTTATACGGAATGTGATAAGCATCTGATTAACTTATTGGCAGGGGGCCTTTCCAAGGTGCGTCCGCTGCTGATTCCGGGAGTCGTAATCGCAACATACGCGGTCAATGTGGCCTTGCCTAGTGCGGCAGGGACAGCGGCTGCGGCGGGGGCTATTTTTGTGCCGTTGATGATGTCCGCCGGGATTCATCCGGCCATGGCCGGCGCTGCGGTAAAATGCGGCACCTACGGGAGCATGCTCAATCCGGGGCTGGCTCATAATCCTTTTGTGGCGAAAATTGCCGGCGTAGGAGTTATGGATGTAATTGCGTATCACTTCAAAGCCAATATTGCGTCTCTCCTTACCGCGGCGGTGTTGATTACGTTGCTTGCCTATTACCGCAAAGAACACAAAGGGTATGTAGCGGAAGGCTTGGAAGCGGAAGCCTCGTTTAACGTGAATTGGCTGTATGCCATTATGCCTATCTTGCCAATTGTGATTTTAATTTTGGGAACAGCCGGAGTTGTGCCAGCGCTGAAGATGGATGTGCCTCAAGCCATGGTTATTGGGGCGATGTTGGCGTTGGTCGTGACGCGTAAAAATCCAACCAACTTTAGTAATGCGTTCTTTGACGGCATGGGCAAAGCGTATGGTTCCATTTTGGGGATTATTATTTCCGCCGGCGTTTTTGTTTCGGGAATGACGGCGATGGGACTTGTGAAAACCTTTACTACGGCCATGCTGAACAATCCGGAAATTGTCAAGGTTTGCGCAGCCATCGGACCCTTTATTCTCGGCGTTGTTGTTGGATCCGGCGACGCGGCGACCTTTGCCTTTAACGAGGCGATTACGCCTCATGCCGCCGATTTCGGCATGTCTGCCGTGCAGATGGGGAGCATGGCGACGCTAGGAGGAACCTTGGGGCGCACTATGTCGCCTATTGCCGGTGCTACGATTATTATTGCCGGCATTGCCGGCGTCAATCCCATGGAAATTGCCAAACGTAACTGCCTGCCTATGGTAGGGGCGATGATTTTGGGGATGGCTTTCTTG
>CAZKCR010000266.1:0-2574 GCA_964551055.1 uncultured Anaeromusa sp.
TTGGTTGAGGGTTCAAGTCCTTCTGCCCCTGCCACTCAATCTAGTAATGACGCGGCTTTTGGTCGGGTCATTTTTTGTATTTGGAGGAACCTTGCCAGGCTCATGTCCTACCTTTTTTGGTGTGGAGGCGTTACTCTGTAGAGTGGGGGTACTTATGGAAGAGTTGTTGGAACAATTTAAAACATGGGCTTTCTTGCGTGAATTGCCGGAAGAAACGCAAGGATGCCACTGCGTACGGGAAGAAAAGTTAGAAAATGAAAAGTATTTTTTCTTTTCTTATTGTCGCCAGGATGGCGCTCGCTGGGTAAAAGCATATTATGATATTGCGAAGAAAAGTTATTTTATGCGCATTGGTCTTGGTTTGCTGGAATTTAACGATATCTCTTATTTTTCGCAGTCTCTAGGTGAGTTTGAAGCCTTGCTGCGCAGTCGTTTAGATAAGACGTTGGAAGAATTTATGACGTTTGTGCCAGAGCAAGCCGGGGTTGCTATACAGGAAAAAAAACTTTTGCAGTGGCCGTATGCGGAGCAACTGCCAGAGGAGTTATCCGGATTTAAACTGCTTTTGTCGCCCAAAGAGCCTGTGAAAGTAATAAATGGGTCGTATCTTATTCTCGATTATAGTGATTTAGTGGCGCAAACATCTCTTGTTTTGTATTATAATATATATAGAGATGAATTCTTTGGCGAGCTTCGTGTGCAGGGGTTGCCAGAATTGGTAAGTGATTTTGATGCGAAGACGTTGACAGAGTTGGAACAAAAACTGGAGAAACGGTTGACGTCAGTGCTAGAGACGCTGCGTCAGCGCTTGGAAAAGGAGCAGAACCCATGAATACGGCAATTCCTACAGCCTTGACGGTTGCAGGCTCAGATTCTGGCGGCGGGGCCGGCATTCAGGCGGACCTAAAAGCTTTTGCCGCTTGCGGCGTATACGGTATGAGCGTGCTGACGGCTATTACGGCGCAAAACACTTGCGGCGTAAAGGCGGTACGTGATTTGGATGCGGAAATTATTGCTGCGCAAATGCAGGCGGTGTTTGACGATATACCGGTGGGAGCGGTGAAAATAGGCATGCTTTCTTCCGCGGCCATCATCGAAGTGGTGGAAGAACAGTTGAAACGCTATCAGGTGCAGCCGGTTGTTCTGGATACAGTCATGATTTCTAAACATGGCGCGCCATTGCTGCAAGCAGAAGCAGTGGGCGCTTTGAAGAGTAAATTGCTGCCGTTGGCGACCATTGTGACTCCTAATTTGCATGAAGCATCGGTGCTGGCTTCCATGGACGTCGAGAATGAAACAGCTATGCGGGAAGCGGCGAAACGGATTCATGCCATGGGCCCCCGATACGTAGTGGTAAAAGGAGGCCACTTGGAAGGGAACCCTTGCGATATTCTATATGATGGAAATGACTATAGGGTATTTCATAACCCTCGGTTGCCTCGTATACACACGCATGGCACCGGTTGCACTTTTTCCTCCGCTATAGCCGCTTTTCTGGCTCGGGGCTGGGAGGTTGCTGAAGCGGTCGGGGAGGCAAAACGCTATATTACCATGGCGATTGAACATGGTTTTTCATTAGGACAGGGAGTAGGTCCTACACATCATTTTTATGAATTGTACCAAGCGGCCTTTGGCTCTGAATGGGGAGGAAAATATGGCAAGAGTGCTATTGTGCGATGATTCTGCATTTATGCGGATGATGCTGAAAACTACCTTAATGGCGCTTGGACATCGTATTGTCGGTGAAGCAGGCGATGGTGAGCAGGCGGTAGAAAAATATGAAGAGTTGCTGCCGGACTTAGTTACTATGGATATTACTATGCCTAATGTAAGCGGCATCGAAGCGGTGCAGCGCATTCGCGCTAAAGATCAAGACGCCTGTATTGTTATGGTTTCCGCTCTGGGGCAGCAGGCCATTATGAATGAAGCTCTTGAAGCAGGCGCAAAGGACTTTATTGTTAAACCGTTTGTACCCGAACAGATTGCGGCGGTGCTGGAAAGAGTTTTAAACCCTAAAAAGCCTGCTTGACAATCTGTGGTGTTATGTTATAATACAACACGTGGCTGGCGACGAGCTGACTGGACGCTTGTTTAACTCTTGGGTTGACAAAGCTTTCGGCATTCGGTACAATCGTTACTGCAGTAGGTAATGGCCCCGTGGTGTAGCGGTGAACATGCCGCCCTGTCACGGCGGAGATCGTCGGTTCGAATCCGATCGGGGTCGCCACTTTTTTTTTGCCGCGGTAGCTCAGTCGGTAGAGCAGAGGACTGAAAATCCTCGTGTCGGCGGTTCGATTCCGTCCTATGGCACCATATGCGGAAGTGGCTCAGTGGTAGAGCATCGCCTTGCCAAGGCGAGGGTCGCGAGTTCGAATCTCGTCTTCCGCTCCATTTTTTAGGCGGCATAGCCAAGTGGTAAGGCAGAGGTCTGCAAAACCTTTATCCCCAGTTCAAATCTGGGTGCCGCCTCCAATTTTATCAAGCAATAAGGGCCCGATATCTCAAGGATGCGGGCTCTTTCCAAATCTAGGCGGGTGTGGTGGAATGGCAGACACAAGGGACTTAAAATCCCTC
>CAZKCR010000267.1:0-2559 GCA_964551055.1 uncultured Anaeromusa sp.
AATATTCAAAGGTTTCAAAGGGGAGAAGCTGCAACTGATAATAAGAATTGGCCCAAGCTAGTGTTGTTGCGTAAGGAGGTAGATAATCAAGATGGGTGTTGACGACAATATCCATGGCAATATTTGTGGCTAGTGTTCCATACTGATTTTTGAGATTTCTAGCTCGTAACAAATGAAGTGACAGAACATGAAGAATCTCATGCTTGATCGTGCTTTCCATTTGCTTTTTTGTGAGAGTTAGAAAAATGACGGGATTAAAGTATAAAACATAGTGCGGCGCTTTGAAATTGACGCCAGTGGGGCTAGGTATATCAAAGCGGAGCTCTCGCACCATTTGAAATAGAAAATAGCCATAAAAATTGTCCTGATCGGCCATGAGGCCGAGATTGACTTGATCAATCAGCTGGAAAAATTTTTCTTTAAAGGCGGCGGGAATCGGTACGTTACGGGAGGTATTTTGCTTGCTGACACGGAGGTATTCGGTGATGAGTGCTTTGGCCTCATCATAGAGGATTTGCCGTTTTTGGGCAAACGGAGTTTTCGCAGCCGGAGCGGCTGAAACGGCAGCTGTTAAATTATCCTGAGGTCTATGGGTATTCATTGCTATCACCTGCTTGAACGATAGGTTGCAAAATAGGCTTCGACGAAAGCATCGTCAGCAAGGGCGGCTGCATAGGTTTGCTCGTAATTTTGTTTCATATCCTTCATGAGTCCGATCATTAAGTCGGCAGGACAAGCCTGTAGAAAAGCAATCAAGCGACTGACTAGCTGGGCGGTTTCATTGGAGTCTTGATTTATCTTGGTTTCCAGTCTCTTTAGGATGTTTTTTGCTGCGAGGTAGAGTCTTGTATGGCTTTCTGCTTTGATCCGCTGGCGGACTGCGTCAGATAAGGCTTCGACGGCAAAGATGTCTTCATAGGTAATGAGAGGCTCATAGTTTGATTCGACAAAGCTGACAAATTCTTCGGCAATAAGTCGGCCTACATTGCCGCGAATTACATTGAGGAAGACGGAACGGGAAATCGAGCCAGCTTGTTCCTGGTAGATTTTATAAATGCTAGAGATTCGCTCATAGCTTCTAGGAGTGGCCCGTAGGTCTGACTCGTTAACTTTATGCAGGTACTCAGGGAAAGTAGCAATAAATTCAATGACTTTTGTTTCGAGAGCGGCTTCGGTAGCCCAGTCGAGCCATTGCTGGTAATCTGGCTCCATATAGAGCCAAACAAAGCGATTTTCCTGAGCGGCGTCCATGTCGACGACTTGGTAGTCATACTCGGCGCCGTATTTATCGGAGGGATTCATAGCTGCCAGGATTTTTACGGTTGGCGGCAGGATAAAGCCGTTAATTTCCCGGTTTAAGATCAAATTCATTAATTCCTGCTGTACCGCATGTTCACAGCGATTGATTTCATCAATAAATAACAGGACGGTTTTGTCCTGGGCGGCAGCCATTTCTAACTCTTTTAGTTTATGATGGACTGCATAGATTGTTGTGTTGTCTTTCACCGTAGGCAGGCCGCCGATTTCGCCTTCTTTTAAAAGATTGGCGTCAATGGTGATGAGACTCCAGTTCTTTTTGCGGGCAAGCTCTTTCGCTAAATCGGTCTTGCCAATGCCGCTTTCACCGATAATGAGAGGTACGGCTTCGGTTGCAAGCACTAAATCGGCGCTTGTTAAGGTATCGATAAAATTCACAGGGGTTCCTCCTAAAGCAACTTGAGCTTTTCATCTACTGCGATTCGCTTTGCGGTTCGACTGCCATGTTCATCAATCAGCCGGAGTCTGTCGATTGCCATAAAGGGGCTTTGCTTATCAATGGTACGGTACGTTAAAAAATCTCTTACGTATTTTTCGCCAACCGTTTCCTGGGCAAGCTGTAGTTGCAAGACTTGCTGTAATTCATCGACAGAGATTTCCTTTAGCACGTATTTAATAACAAGAAAATTGATGGCGATAAATTCTAGAATTTTAGATTTTGTCAGATCGTTGATCAACAGAATGGCTCGCTCATTTTGGCGGATCGCAAAGAACTCGACTTGAGCGGTAGGATTTTTGATATAGCGCAGCGCTTCGTAGCTATGCTCGATGGCCGCTAGTTGTACTGGCTCACTTGGTTCTTCTATAAATTTGACGGCATCGTAATTTTTGCTTACTGCCAGCCGTTGTAAAGCTTCGCTGGGATTTTTTACATACTTAATTGCCCAGCCGGACTGGTTAAGGGCTTTCTTAATGACGGGGGTTGAGGGATTTTTCAGATATTCTAAGTTTGTCCAACTAGCCATAATCGCTCGTTGCATCATTTCCTCGGTGGGATTTTCAATATATTCGATAGCGCGGCTATTACTGGCAAGAGAGGCTTGTTTCATTTCTTCTGTCGGATTTTTAATATGTTTTAGCATGAGACCGTTTTTCTTGACGGCGAGCAGCTTCATCTCATCTGTTGGATTCGAGATTGAAGTGATGGCATGAGGGTTTTGACGGATCAAATCCATAAAAGTTGTATTTTTCATAGTTGTTTTCCTTTGGTTTACATGCTGTTGTTTTGATTATTACTTACGA
>CAZKCR010000268.1:0-2550 GCA_964551055.1 uncultured Anaeromusa sp.
ATGCTGGCGGCGATGGCCAATCCTTGGGTGGATATTATTGTGCATCCGGGAAATGACGAGTTTCTCATCAATCCCGAGGCGGTGGTGGAGGGAGCGGCGCGCTACGGTTGTGCGCTAGAAGTCAACAATGCTTCTTTGAGCTATATCCGTCAGGGCAGCAAGCCTTTTTGTAAGCGCTTGGTTACGTTGGCTAAGGAATATGGCGTGCCGCTGGTGGTGGGGACGGACAGCCACTTTGCCGCATCGGTGGGAGACTTCGCCGGCGCCTTGGGGCTGCTCCACAGCTGCGGCGTTACAGAGGAACAGGTGCTGAATACTTCTTGGGGGCGGCTAGAGCAGCATTTGGCGCGACGCAGGGAAGCGCGGCGTAAAGTGAGGCAACAGCTGGCAGAAGGGTTTGAAGAATGAGCGCTTGCAAGTGGCAAGCGAGTTCTAACAAAAACGTAACATCGTATTTACAAACTAAGCGGCCGGCTTTGCTATACTAAAGTCGGTTGCTTTTTATGTTATCGAAAGAAAGTAGGAATTATTCTGATAAAACTGCCAGAACTCTTCTTCTGGCTGCATCATCGCAATAGTGAGATAATTAGAACAAATGGACTTCATACATAGTTATAAAAAATAAGGAGAGTGACGAAATGATGGGTAAAGGATGGAAACGGTTTTTGCTGGCGGGTGCGCTGGCGGCATTTATGGTGGCCGGATTGCCAGCCACCGATGTGGAGGCGAAAGCAGTGGTGAACGGCTTTGATTTGCAGGCTCATCGCGGCGGACGGGACGCACGGGCGGAAAATACGCTGTATTCCTTCGCCTATGCCATGGAATTGGGCGTAACTACGTTGGAAATGGATATGCAGTTGACAAAAGATGGTCGCCTAGTCATCAGCCACAATCCAGTCATGAACTGGATGCTGGCCAAAGGTCCGGATGGGCAGTATGCACCTAAGCAGAATCCTCCGGATATCCGCACCATGACGCTGGCGGAAGTGCAACAATATGATATGGGTGTAATGAATCCGGCTGCAGGCGGCTATTATGATCTGCACGGCAAGACACAGGTTGCTACGCCTGGAGCTCAGATGCCCACTCTGGAGCAGGTTTTTGAGCTGGCCAATGCTTATGGCAATAAAAAAGTCATGTTCAATATTGAAACCAAATCCTATGCCGATCCAGAAGATCCTTACTATGCAAACACGCCCGATCCGGACGTATTTGTGGAAAAAGTATATGAAGTGGTAAAAAAATACAACATGCAGAACCGCGTGACCATTCAGTCCTTTGATTGGCGTACGCTGAAGTCCATGAAAGCGATTGCGCCGGAGCTGACGTTGGTGGCGCTGTCTTCCGAGCAGCCAAGCTGGGGCAAGAGCGGTATGTATCTGCGCGTTGGCGAAGCAGCCCCTTCGCCGCATTTAGGCGGGTTGAACATCAATGACTTTAAAGGTGACTATGTGAAAGCTGCCAAGGAAATTGGCGCTGATGTAGTTTCTCCGTACTTCAAGGAGCTGTCTCCAGATCTGATTGACGAAGCGCATGCGTTAGGCATGAAAGTGGTTCCCTGGACGGTTAATTCGCCGAAAGACATGGAAATGCTGCTGGCTATGGGCGTAGACGGCATCATCAGCGATCAGCCTTGGGTACTGCGGGATGTGCTGATTAAAAAAGGCATTGCGGTTCCCGAACCGACGCCGGCTCCGAAAGGTCTGAAGTATTCCACAGGTACGGCTATTAACAAGGTGGAAGTGAAAAAAGCCAAAGGCGGCGCTGACGCGTCTCACTAAGGAGGAGCAAGAACATGAAAAAAGCTTGGATTGCAGCGCTCGCTTTGGGCGTCTCGCTACTGGCTAATGTGGGCATGGCCAAGGAAACTCCTGTGAAGGATGCGGAGTTTTTACCCAAGTATGACTATACTCTGGTTGGTTCTTTTGAAGTCAAGGGACGTCAAGGTGTGTGCACGGATGGCGAGTTCTACTATGTCAGCGGTAGCAAGGCTATCTACAAGTATGATAAAAAGGGAAACTTGCTGCAGACTAACGAGACTCCTTTTGAAGGGTATTCGATTCCGTCCAACCACATTGGCGATATCGATGTTTTTGACGGGGAAATCTTCGTCAGTGCTGAAAACTTCATGGATGGCGTAGGCAAAGATATTCAGATTGCTATTCATGACGCCAAGACGCTTAAGTTGAAGCGGACTTTCCGTTTTGAGCCTTCCAGCGGCCAGGAAGAGGTCTCCGGCATTACTGTAGACCCGGATAAACGCAGTGTTTGGATGTGTTCCTGGGTGGGGGAAGAAAGCGGACGCTATCTCTACGAATACAGCCTGGATACCGGCAAATTCTTGCGCAAAGTGCATCTCCAGCCGGTTCCCCAATGGGTGCAGGGCGTTTTCTATTGGAAGGGAAATTTGTACTTAACTGCTGACGACGGTACAGCCGATCTGGATGAGCCGGACCATCTCTACCGGGTCAATATTACCGACAAGTCTTATGCCAGCGTAGTTCTGGAAAAAACCTTCACAGAAGTGAAAAAACAGGGCGAGATTGAAGG
>CAZKCR010000269.1:0-2488 GCA_964551055.1 uncultured Anaeromusa sp.
GGACTGTGCGGTTTGGAATGCAAAGAACCATTAGGCAGCAAATGGGATTGTTTGGCCTAATGCTGCTGCTGTGCAGTTCCCTTGCTTTAACAGCGGTATTTATATGGCATGAAGTTGATCATCTTCGTGAAGGTAGTATTCGTAATTTAAAACAGGCTGTAGTATTGCAAAGTCAGTTTTTGGGGACTTGGCAACAACATTACGCGGAGTTAGCGGCCTATTTGGCTTTGGGCAAGGCTGCGCAAACACAGAATTGGGTGTTATTCAAAGAACAGGCATTGGCTATCGAAGCTTCCTCGCAGGAGGAGATGGATGTTCTTTTTGTTGGCGATGACGGTTTTGGGAAATTTACTAGCGGCATAAAGCCTGCACAACGTTTGTATGCTGGGGAACGCACTTATTTTAAGGAGGCACAGGAAGGTCGGCCATTTGTTTCAGGATTGTTGGGCAGTCAAGCATTGGATCGGCAGGTAGTTGTGTTTTCTCATCCTGTGAAAACTCAAGACGAGACTTTTGCGGGAACTGTAATTTTAGTTGTGTATGCAGACTCCATTGTGTCTATGTTGAAAAAAGTTCAGCCAATTATGTCCGGGAATTTATATTTGGTATCCGAAGATAACCTGGTTTTATCGAGTGAAAAAGAGCAGTTAGAGCCATTGGAAAACGCTGGTTTTTTTGCGGAAATGCGTGCTAGCGGCGAAGGCCTTCGGCATTATCAAAGGGGCGGGGAAGAATATTTGCAAGTTTATCAGAGCGTGAACCCGGGTGGCTGGCTAGTTGTTAATGAAATTCCCTGGAGTAACGTGGTAAAGCCAATAAGCGAATTTTTGCAATGGTTATTAGTTGCCATGCTGGGTGTCCTTTTTTTGTCGGGCATTTTGATTTGGTATTTCTCCAAAACTCTGGAAAGACCAGTGCAAGCTCTTGTTCAAGGAGCGAAACGCGTGCAAACGGGAGATTATACGCAGCCTGTAGAACTGCATGAAGGTCCCTTTGTGCCTATGGAGCTGCATTCTCTTTGCGATTCTTTTAATATTATGACTGGCGTCATTCAAGAGCAAATGGAGCTGTTGCAGGAATTCCACCGTCTTTCGTCTGAAGCGGAACAATTATTGCAAAAATATCGCCTTTTATCAGAGAATGCGACCGACATAATTTTATTTGTACGTATGTCGGATCAGCAAATTATTGAAGTTAACAACGCTGCGGAAGTAGCATACGGTAAGAGCCGTCAAGAGTTGTTGGCCAGCAGTTTACATGATTTATATCCGGTTCGTCAAGAGGCGTTTACGTGGGAGAAAATTCGGCGAAATACAAAGAAACCGGTTATTGAGGAAATACATCGCCGTAGTGACGACAGCCTATTTTCTGTGGAAGTCAGCGTGCAGCAATTATCTGGAGAGCTGCAGGATGTAGTGGCGTTTATTGTACGAGATGTAAGCGAACGTAAGGAATTTGAAAAAAAGCTGCGCCGCGCCAGCTTTCACGATCAACTGACTGGTTTATACAACCGCTTTTTCTTTGAATATGAAATGGAGCGTTTGAAACAGGAAGGAAGAGGACCCTTTGCTGTTTTAGTATGTGATGTGGATGGGCTGAAGCTTATCAATGATACCTTGGGCCATGCTGCTGGTGATGAGCTCTTGCGGGCGGCAGCTTGGGTGCTGCGGCGAAGTCTGCGCGAACAAGATTTACTGTTTCGTATTGGCGGTGATGAATTTGTAGCTTTCCTGCCGGAAATGGAAGAAGGCAGCGCGGCAGAAGTGCAAAAGCGCATTGATGGTGTTATGCAAGAGCATAACGAACGGGCGCTGGCGTTGCCGTTATTCATGTCTTGCGGTTGGTCTTGGCGAGGAGAGACGTCTTTGCCGCTGGAAACTATGTTTCGAGAAGCCGATGATGCTATGTATAGCTCAAAAAGCCGCCAACGCAGCCAGACGCGCCACGGCATTTTACAGTTGTTTGAAAAAACATTGCGTGTCAGTGAACCAATCGCCGCAGAACATATGGAATCGGTTGCGGCAAAACTGCAGGCTATGGGAGCGGCCATGGGCTTGGCGGAAACCGAAGCAGAGCGTCTGCGGCGTTTGGGACGCTATCATGATCTGGGGAAAGTAGCTATTTCCGTGGAAATTTTGAATAAAAGGGAAATTCTTTCGCCTAGTGAGTGGAAGGAAATCCGCAAACATGCTGAAATAGGCGGGCGTATGGCGCAGCAATTGCCGGAGTTGATGGATTTAGCGGAAGCGATTCGACATCACCATGAACGTTGGGATGGAAGCGGCTATCCAGAAGGGCTTGTAGGAGAGGATATTCCATTGTTGAGCCGGATGATTGCGATTGTTGACGCTTTTGATGCGATGCAGCGGCCGCGCAGTTATCGGCAGGCTAAGAGCAAAGCGGAGGCGATGGAAGAATTGAGGTTGCTGGCAGGAAGCCAGTTTGACCCCGCATTGGTAGAGGTATTTTTGCGAACGGAAGTATAAAA
>CAZKCR010000270.1:0-2480 GCA_964551055.1 uncultured Anaeromusa sp.
CCCGCGTCTGTAGCCACATGGCGGCCGATGGACTGAATTTTGCCGGTAATGCAGCCCCGGCAATGAGCCGGCGTATCGTTGACACAGATTTTCCCCGGGTACAGCGCATATTGACGGCGATAGTCGCCTTCCGTGACATTGGGCATCACTACATTGGCCCCACGCTGCAAGGCTAGAATTCGCCCTTGGGGATGCAAGGTTTCCATGGCCGTTGTCGCCGGAATATTGCTGTTTGGCAAAAGCAGCCTCGTCAGCGCCATCACCCGCGTCGCCAGTTCAAATGTACCGCCTGCTTCTTTCCCCAAAGGAGTGTCGGCATTAGGAATGAACGGCCCCACGCCCACCATATCGGCATCAAGACGTTGAAAAAACAAAATATCTGCCGCCAAAGAAGCTACGGTCTGCCCAGGCAAACCCACCAGACAGCCTGTACCTACCTCATAGCCCAACTCGCGCAAATCCTGCAAACAGCGCAATCGATTGGCGAAGCTCATTCCCGGATCCAAACGCTCATACAGTGCTTGGTCGGTTGTTTCAATACGCAGTAAGTAGCGGTCTGCCCCGGCCGCGCGGTAGCGAGCGTACTCTTCGCGGGATTTCTCGCCGATACTCAGCGTAATCGCCAATCCCAATGCTTTGATGCGCTGCAAAAGCGGCTCCAGCAGCTCCACCGTATAATACGGATCTTCTCCCGACTGGAGCACCACAGTCTTATAGCCATAGCTGACTGCCTTAACCGCCAAGTCGTAGATTTCTTCCGGCTCCATGCGGTATCGCTGCACCTGCAGATTGTCTCGGCGCAAGCCGCAATAAAGACAGTTTTGCCGGCAAGTATTGGAGAACTCGATCAGGCCCCGCAAATGAACGCCGTCGCCCACCTGCTGGCGTCGTACGCGATCCGCTGCTGTAAACAGCATTTCTGCAGTCCGCTCATCAGCCGCTAAGAGCTGAACCAATTCTTCCTGCGCTAACGTTTGAGTTTCTTCCGCCTGAGAAATTAATCGTTCCATCACCATGTCTCCTTATAGTAACGCAAGCAATACCGGGGCCGCAAAGGATGTGAAAATGGCTGCAATCGCCATGGCTGAGCTAGCCATCGCCGCTGAAGCCTCTCCTTCCAAAAGAGCCATGCCGACGCCCTGCGCATGGGCTACTGTTCCCAACGCCAGCCCTCTAGCCTCGGGCAAGTGAATGCCGCACCACCGCAACAGCGTGGGCCCCAAAGAGCCGCCAAACGTTCCGGTAGCAACCACAAAGGCCACCGCCAGCGCCGGGTCCCCGCCGGACAATTGAGCAATTTCAATCGCGATAGGCGCGGTCACTGATTTAGGCAGCGCCGAAATCAGCACGGCTTGGCTCAAACCGCCCACTTTTGCCAACAGCAAAATCAAGCTCATCGAGGTCAACGACCCTGCTGCTACGCTGCCGCCAATCGCCAGCCCGTGTCGCCGTAAAAGCTCCCTGTTTTTATACAAAGGAATCGCCAAAGCCACCGTAGCCGGCCCCAGTAAAAACGTCATAAACTCCTTTGCCGGTTCATAGGCGCTATAAGGCGTGCCAGAAACCGTCAATAAAGTAATCATCAAAATAGTACCAAACAAAACCATATTGAACAAGGGATGTCCATAACGAAAAAACAACCACCGGCTCACTAGATAGGCGCCAACAGTCAACACCGTAAATACCAGAATCATGAATTCACTCATCTTTGATTTCTCCTCTGCAACTGCTGAAATACAAAACCGGCAACCCAAAATGCCGCTACTGCGCTAACGACAATGGTCACCGTCAGCACCACTGCGTGCTGATAAAACAAATCCACCCAATTCATCAAGCCAACGGCTATCGGAATAAAGAAAAACGTAATATGCCGCAGCAAAAAGCCGCCAGCCAACTCCAACTGCTCCACCTTGACGATGCCTGCCGCCAACAGCAAAAATAGCAAAACCATGCCTAGCACATTACCCGGAATGGGTGCATGCAAAATAAGGGCCGCCTGATTGCCCAACCAGTAAATACACCAAAGAAAGAAAACCTGCCCGCTAAATTGAACCGCTTGTTTTAACATACCCAACGCTCCTATATACCCTGTATTTCGTCTTGCAGTCTTCCGATAAACTCTATTATTCCATAGTTGTTTTCGTTTTCCTTTTTTCCGTTTTGTTGCAAGCAGGATTTGGCACCGCTAGCTGGAAGTATTTAGACAAAGATTGTATCGCTTTTTATACTTAGCAGAAAGGAAGATCGCTTATGCCCCTTATAAATCGCCGCGCTTTTTTACAAGCCTCCCTCTCTTTTGTCTTGCTCCCCTGCTGCAGTTGGCAGTTTCCGATTGCAGCGGCTTCCGGCAGTCGTTATTATGTAGCCCGCCAGCCGCAACTCCTTGCCGAGTTCCAAGGAGTTTTGCAAGGAGCGCAAGCCATGCTGACACCGGAAATCGGCAGCAGCCGGGCGCAATCCATAGTTCAAGATGCTGCAGA
>CAZKCR010000271.1:0-2473 GCA_964551055.1 uncultured Anaeromusa sp.
TTTTCGGGCTTTTTGTTCGACAGTGCAAGGTTGGAGTGGCGGCCGATCAGGCTGATAATTTACGATATGAGGAGGAAAGGCGATGGATCAGGCGACAGTGGTAGTCATTGGCGGAGGTGCCACAGGCACGGGGATTTTCCGCGATTTGGCCATGCGTGGCGTGGATGTCGTATTGCTGGAACAAAAGGATTTGGCCTATGGAACCAGCTCTCGGTTTCATGGCTTGCTGCACAGCGGCGGCCGTTACGCAGTAAAAGACGCCGAGGCGGCGCGGGAGTGTATTGAGGAAAATAAACTGCTGCGGACGGTGGCAAAGCATTGCGTAGAAGAAACAGAAGGTCTCTTTGTCCGTCTACCGGAAGACGACGAAGCCTTTGAACACAAATGGGTGGACGCTTGTGCGGCGGCGGGGATTGAAACAACGCAGATTTCCAAAGCGGAAGCGCTGCGTTTGGAGCCTAACTTGACTGGCAAATTGGTCAGCGCGTATAAAGTTCCTGATTCGGCTATCGACGGTTTTCGTCTGGTTTGGCAAAATGTGCAGTCTGGACGCCGTTATGGCGGTCGGGTGTATACCTACTCCGAAGTGGTCGGCGTAGAGCAGAGCAACGGCAAGGTAACAGGCGTAACCGTACGCAATACCTTGAGTGGTCAGGAAAGCAAGATTTCCTGTGAATTCTTGGTGAGCGCCGCCGGTTCCTGGGTTGGCGAGCTGGCTGCTTTGGCAGGTATTAAGGTGCATGTGCAGCCTGACCGAGGTACGCTGATTGCTTTCAACCATCGTTTCACCAATCGCGTTGTCAACCGCCTGCGCCCAGCAGGGGATGCCGACATTTTCGTGCCTCACGGTTCCATAGTCATTTTAGGAACTACCTCTTCGCCGGCAGAGCTGCCGGATGATACTATTCCGAAGGCCGAAGAAGTGCTGGCCATGTTGGAAGTGGGCGAGAAAATGTTTGAAGACGTACGGAGCTATCGCTTGTTGCGCGCCTTTACCGGCACTCGGCCTCTTTATAGTGCGGATCCGTCAGCCATTGGCCGGGCGGCTTCTCGTAACTTCACGATATTGGATCACAGCAAAGAGGGATTGCAGGGCTTTGCCAGCATTGTAGGTGGCAAGTTTACGACGTACCGTCTGATGGCGGAAAAAATGACCGATTTTGTTTGCGCTCATTTGGGCGTTACCACTCCTTGCCGGACGGCAGTTGAACCTTTGGTTTCTGATGTGGACGCAGCAACGATGGCTCGGGCCCGTAAAGCCTTCCCGGCGTTTGGCTCGCGCTTAGCGGCGGATCGTCTGGGAGATTCTTTGGCCCCGGTGGTGGAAGCCATGGAAAAAGATCCGGCGAAGAGCCAACTGGTTTGCGAATGCGAATTGGTCACCTTGGCCGAAGTAGAGCATGTTGCATCTGACGCTACTAGCCATCAACTGACCGACGTGCGTCGCCGGACTCGTATGGGCATGGGCACCTGTCAAGGCGCTTTCTGCGGTCTCCGCGGCGTTGGCGCTATTCAAACCGCCGGTTTGTTTCCCGAGCGGGAACCTGCCGACTTGTTCCATGATTTTCTCCAAGGACGCTGGAACGGCATTCGGCCCATGCTTTGGGGCAAGCAGGTAAAAGAAGCCGAGTTGATGCGCGGCATCTACGAGGGAACGCTGAACGTGAGAGGAGAAGTGCCGGGACATGAAAAGTGATGTAATTGTAATCGGCAGCGGTATGGCCGGCTTGGTTGCCGCCGCAGCCGCAGCGCAGCGAGGCAAGAAAACGACGCTTTTGAGCAAAGGCGCGGGTACCTTGGTCATCGGCGGCGGAATCGTCGACATTCTCGGTTATACCGAAGCAGGCAAAGCCATTTTGAATCCCGGAGCGGCAGTGGCGCAGGCGCAAGCAGCGCACCCTTACGCTAAGCTGGGGTTTGAGAATGTCAAGCAGGCAGCTAAATTCCTGCAGGAAATTTGCGAGCAAGAAGGCTACGCTTATGTGGGCGATTTGGAACATAACCAATGGGTGCCCACTGCGGCAGGAACGTTGAAGCCTACTTGCCTAGTGCCGCGGACGATGGACGCCAGCCGTCTTTGCGAGGCCGAAGAAATTGTCGTCGTAGGTCTGAAGGGGTTGAAAGATTATCCGACGCAGCTTATCAGTAAAGGGCTGGACCGTCTGTTTGGTTCCAATGCCAAAGTGACGCAGGTGGAAATTTCTCTGTCCTTACAGGATGGCCGCGACGTAACGGCTTTAGATATGGCGCGCTGGTTAGATAGCAAGGCGGGACTGGAAGAGTGCGCCGTCAAGCTGCGCCAAGTTGTTAAAAGCGGGGCTACGCTGATTATGCCTCCGGTTTTAGGAACGAAGCCTTCTTACTATGCGTTTGAAACCTTGCAGGAAGCAACAGGCTGCCATATTATCGAAACTTCCTCCATGCCGCCGGCTGTGACTGGTTTGCGTTTGCGCAAAGCCCTTCTGGCTTATGC
>CAZKCR010000272.1:0-2468 GCA_964551055.1 uncultured Anaeromusa sp.
AAATTCTGGAAATGTATCTGAATCAGATTTATTTCGGCGAAGGCGCTTATGGCGTACAGGCGGCGGCGCAGGTTTACTTTGGCAAGGATGTGCGCGAGTTGTCTTTGGCGGAATGCGCCATGTTGGCCGGCTTGCCGCAGCGTCCCAGCGAATTGTCGCCGTTGCGCAACCCCAAAGGAGCCAAAGAGCGCCAGCAAGTCGTGCTGGAGCAGATGGTTAAATATAATTATTTGGATTCGCTGGGTGCGGCGAAGGCCGCCAAGGTTGAATTGCGCTATGGCGGCAATGGGGCTCGCAAGCAGGAAACAACCGCCTCGTATTTTGTGGATTATGTAACGCAGCGCCTCATTGAAAAATACGGTGCTCGCATGGTATATTCCGGCGGTTTAAAAGTATATACTACCTTGGATTCAGAGATGCAGCAGGCGGCGGAGAACGCTCTTTGGAGCCAACTGCCGAAGAGCCACACCTCGGAAGGCGGCGTGCAACAGCCGCAGGGAGCGTTGGTGGCTATTGAGCCTTCGACTGGGGCCATCCGAGCGATGGTGGGAGGCCGGGGAACGGACCAGTTTAACCGAGCTGTGCTGGCGGAACGGCAGCCAGGCTCGGCATTTAAGCCGTTTGTTTATTTGTCGGTTCTCCAGCAGGGCGTTTCGCCGGAGGCGCGCATTGATGACCGAGCGGTTACGTTTGGCAGTTATGCGCCGCAGAACTATGATGGGCGTTTTCGCGGTGTCGTAACGCTGCGGCAAGCGTTAGAGCAGTCCCTCAATGTGGTGGCGGTTCGTTTAGCGCGGCAGGTAGGACCGGAAAAAATTGTAGAAAATGCTGAAAAAATGGGCATTACTACGTTAGTAAAAAGCGGCAGTGTGAACGACATGACGTTGGGGATGTCGTTGGGCGGTCTGACGCGGGGCGTTACGCCGTTGGAATTGGCGGAGGCTTATGGAGTTATGGCCAACCAGGGAGCGCGGGCGCCTTCCATGGCGATCTTGAAGGTAGTAGATCGGAACGGTAAAGTTCTGGAAGACAATCGTCCGCAAAGCACTCAGGTCGTCGATAGCCGGGCCGTATCTGTGCTGGTGGACATGATGCGAGGCGTTATTAGTCGGGGGACTGGCACTGGTGCAGGCATCGGCCGGCCTGCGGCAGGCAAGACGGGAACTACTAACGATTATAAAGACGCTTGGTTTGCCGGCTTTACACCGAATTTGGCGGCTGTAGTTTGGCTGGGGGCTGATGATAACCGCAGTCTGGGCGGTATTACCGGTGGTGAGACTCCGGCATCCATTTGGCGTCAGTTTATGAAGGCGGCTACCGCTAAACTGCCGGTGCGTGATTTTCCAAGTCCGGCAGGCGGCTTCAACAAGGGTTTAGGAGAGCTGAGTCCGTCACAAGCTAGCCAACTTCCGCCGGAAGAACTTAAGGACGCTATTATTCTGGATGGAGAAACGAAGCCTGGTAAAGACGCTAAGGATAAGGAAAAAGGAGCGCCAGGTGCGGAAGGGAAGGATGGCGGCAAACAACCGCCGGCGTTGCGCCTGGAAGACCGGCCGCTGGAAGAACCGGGGGGCAAAGGAAAATCGGTAGCCCAGCCGCCTACGGCTCCACCATCGAAAGAGGTGCCTTGATGAAGCCTAACTGCGATTGAATAAAGGGGGGATGGTCTTGCTCGGAAACTGGAAAAAGGGCGGCGCAGTCTTAGTACTGGCTGGCTGTTTATGCCTGCCCCAGGCGTTTGGGGCGGCAAAGCCCGCAGCGAATGCACCGGTGTCTGCGACCTTGTTGCAGCAAGGAGATAGCGCCTATGAGGCGCAAAACTACGCCCAAGCGGAAACTGTGTACGGGGCGGTGCTGCAGCAAGATAAGTCGGCAGCAGCAGTTTATGTCAAACGAGGTAATGCTCGCTATGCCCAGAAACGGTATCAAGAAGCCTTAGAAGATTATAATCAAGCCTTGGAATTATCTCCTGCTTCTTGGTCTTGGTATGAGCAGCGCGGTCATGCATATCTGGCTTTAGAGCAATGGCAGCAGGCGGCGGATGACTACGCCAAAGCAGCACTCAACAGTGCACTGTCGCCGGATGGTTTTATCTACAAGGGCCGTGCGCTGGCGGTGTTGGGCCAGCACCAAAAGGCAGCGGAAGCCTATGGGCAGGCTATGGCCTTGTTGGCTGGCAGGGCGGATTTATTGGCAGCTAGGGCCGGAGAATTGATGTACCTGGGCGAGTGGGAGGCAGCGCTGATAGACTATGATGAGGCGCTGAAACGGCAGCCGGGACAGGCGTACTGGCTGTATAACCGAGGCAATGTGCAACGCAAGCTAGGACGTAACGAAGGTGCTATCGCCGATTATAGTGCCGCTGTACAAGCGGAACCGAAGCTGGCTATGGCGTACTATCAGCTGGCAAATTTGCAGGCGGCAGGAGAAAACCTGAACGGCGCCATTGATAATTATACGCGGGCCAT
>CAZKCR010000273.1:0-2463 GCA_964551055.1 uncultured Anaeromusa sp.
AACTCTTGGCAGGAAAGAGCCAAGAGGACTGCGAATCTAATACAAGATATACTTGTTATTTTGGGAAACGAGGTTGTTGCATGACGCAGACACGAATTCGACCGCTGGTGGAAGGCGGTATTTTATCGGCGATTGCCATTGTTTTTGCTTTGATGAGCGCGTATTTACCCATTTTAGGCCCTTTTGTCAACATGCTCTGGCCGGTGCCGATTATTCTTTTGGGAGTTCGCCATGGGTTTCGCTGGAGCGTGATGGCGACGCTGTCGGCAGGCGTACTGATTGCCGTACTGATGCATCCATTGCATGCTTTGAGCGTGGTGGTGGGCTTTGGTTTGATCGGTATTGTCTTGGGACATGCGATTCGCGAAGCGTATTCGCCAGGCAAGGCCTTGGCTTGGGGCTCTTTGGCTTCGCTTCTTTCCAAGGTGGCCGTGTTGGGCCTGAGCGCTTTCGTTTTAGGGATCAATCCGTTGGAAATGCAAATTGATGTTATGGCCAAAGGCACGGAAGAAGCGCTGACCATGTATCGTTCCATGGGGATGCAAGAAGAGGAATTGCAGCGCTTGGCGGCGACGATGGGGCAGTTGGTAGATGTATTGCGTATTATTCTGCCGGCGGGTTTTGCTATGGCGGCCGTGGTGGACACATATCTGAATTTTATTGTGGCGCGGCTCGTATTGCGCCGCTTAGGCATGGATGTGCCTGCGTTCCCCCCGTTTCAACACTGGCGTTTTCACGGCGGCCTTGCCTATGCGTACGCTCTTGCGCTGGTGGGGGCCTATTGGGGCTCCAGCCGCGAGTGGTTGTGGCTGCGGGATATTGCTATGAACGTACAAGTAGTAGCTAGCTTGTTTCTGTTTGTGCAAGGCTTGTCGTTAGTGGTATTTCTGACGGACAAGTACCGTTTGCCGCGATTTGTGCGCGGTTTGATTTTACTGTTGCTTGTAACCAATGGTTTTTTGACACAACTGGTGATTTATGCCGGTGTAGCCGAAGCATGGGTAGATGTGCGGCGGCTGCGCAACCCAGGGGAACCATCGTAGGAGGCGACTGTCATGAAACTCATTCCTGATTTTTGGAGGGAAGCCCGTCTCTACCTGATTGTGGCGCTGGGCCTGTTGGTGCTGTTTGGATTTTACAATGTATATGTTACGTTGTTGGGGGCGTTTCTCTTAGGGGCTTTGTATTTATATGGACGGGAGCAACGTCAAGAGAACCAGCGCGAACTGGAAGCGTATATAAAGCAACTGGCAGTGCAGGTGGGGGCCGCAGAAAATTATGCCTTGGAAGAGTTGCCGCTGGCGATTGCGGTGATTGATCAAGAAGGCTTGGTTTGTTGGCACAATGACCGCCTGTTGGAATGGTCGGAAGGCCGCCTACATACGGGAGCGCGCATTGATTTGCTTTGGCCGGAGCTCTTGCCTAACGGCTGGTGGGGCCAAGCAGGAGAATTCACCTTTATGGCTGGCGCCCATTATTATCTGGTTTTGTATCGGCCGGCGGAAGAACGTATGATTTTGTACATTCAGGATATGACCGAAGAAGAAGGGCGCCGCCTGGCTCTCAAAGCGGCGTTGCCTGCGGTAGCTTATGTGCAGATTGACAATTTTGACGATGTGCTGCAAGGCCTGACGGAGAGTAAACGCGCGGAACTTCTTGCTGCGGTCAATAAGGAAATTGTTGACTGGGTGGCCGGGTTAAAAGGTTTTTCAAAAAAATATACCCGCGATATTTATTTGGTGATGTTGGGACGCGGCCAATTGGAAAAAGCGATGCGCGAAAAATTTGACGTTCTGGATCGGGTGCGAGAACTCCATGCAGGCAATCGCATTCCGGTGACTCTCAGTGTTGGCGTAGCCACTGGCGAACCGTCGCTCGCGGCGCTGGGAGAACGGGCGCAAATCGGTCTGGATGTGGCCTTGGGACGCGGCGGTGATCAGGTTGCGGCGTACTGTGATGGCAAGGTGCAGTTTTTTGGGGGCAAATCCAAGGCTGTGGAGAAAAACACCCGTGTTAAAGCTCGGACTGTGGCGCAGGCGGTACGTAAAAGCATGCTGGATGCGTCCAAAGTTTTGGTCATGGGCCATGTGGGCGAGGATTTTGACAGCCTGGGCGCTGCCATCGGCGTAGCGCGTATGGCGCGGCACCTCAAGGAAGAGGTTCATGTTATTGTTAGCCAGCCGGGAACGGCCAGTCGTAAACTGGAAGAACTTTTGTCTGATTACAGTGAGTACGAGGGCCTCTTGGTGCCGGCGGACCAGGCGCAATCTTTGGTAGAACCAGGAGTTTTGCTGGTAGTAGTCGATACGCACCGACCAGGACTGGTGGCGGCACCGGAAATTTTAAGTCTGATTGAACGTACTATTGTCATTGACCATCACCGGCGTAGCGAAGATTTCATCTTGAACCCCTTTTTGGTATATTTGGAGCCGTCCGCTTCTTCGACCAGCGAAATGGTAGCGG
>CAZKCR010000274.1:0-2446 GCA_964551055.1 uncultured Anaeromusa sp.
ATTGCCTCCGCAGTCGGGCCGCAAGCCTTTATTGCGCGCCTGGGGGGCGATGAGTTTACGGTATTGTTGCCGGACATTCATGAAGAAAAGCAACTGAGCACAGTGGCCGAAACAATTTTGACGAAGTTGTCGCAACCGGTGGATGTTTTTGGGACACGCTTTCATTTTTCTGGAAGCATGGGGATTGCTTTATATCCGGAGCATGGCTCTCAGGTGGATGAGCTGCTTAAAAATGCGGATAATGCAATGTATGCCGCCAAAAAAGCCGGTAAAAATTGTTGGCGCGTGTATGATTCAGAAATGGGACAAGCGGCATATGAGAGCGTAGTTTTAAATAATCAGCTGCGCCAAGCTTTTGAAAATAACGAGCTGATGCTGTATTACCAACCACAGGTGTCGATGAGCACTGGAGAGATTGTCGGCTTTGAAGCATTATTGCGTTGGTCTCATCCGGCGCGAGGCTTTATTTCTCCCAGCCAGTTTATCCCGATGGCAGAACAAAATGGTTTGATTCATACCCTAGGAAAATGGGTGCTTGAAGAATCTTGCGACTTTATGCGCAAACTCAACGGGAGAGGGAAATCAAATTTGCGGATAGCGGTAAACGTCTCTCCCTATCAGCTTTGCGGTGATAATTTTGTAAATATGGTGCAACAGGTACTGCAAAATCAAGGCGTTTTACCTCAACAATTGGAGCTGGAGATTACCGAAAGCGCGCTCATCTCTTCGATGGAAGAAAGCATTGAAAAATTGAATCGACTAAAAGCTACAGGTATTTCTATTTCCTTAGATGATTTCGGAACTGGTTTTTCCTCTTTAACACATTTGCAGCGTTTGCCTGTGCAAATATTAAAGCTGGATCGTTCTTTTATTGACAGCTTATTAAAAGACGCGGCTCACAGGAGCCTTATTGCCTGCATTATTGAGATGGCCCATGTTTTAGGGATGCAGGTTGTAGCAGAAGGAGTAGAGACGCTGGAGCAACGAAATTGTCTGCGGGAGTATGGCTGCGATTTTATGCAAGGGTATTTAATCAGCCCGCCTGTGCCGTTGCAAGAAGCGCAAAAAATGCTTTAAGCAAAGGGTAATCAAAAGGACTCGGCGCCTGCAGAGCAGGGCCGAGTCCTTTTGTTGAAATGCTAAGCGAGCTGAAATTTGCCGACTTCATGGCGCAACTCTTCCGCCATACTGGCTAAGGCCTGGCTGGAGGCGGCGATTTCCTGGGTAGAGGCAGCCTGCTCTTCCGTAGAGGCCGAGACCGTCTGTGTTTGGCTTACGGCCTGCTTGCTCAGATGATCAATGTCTTTCATAGCGGAAACCATCTGCTCGCTGCCGCCTGCCATTTGCTGCATGGCGGCGGAGGCTTCCTGCATTTGCATATTAACTGTTTCCACCAAAGTGCCGATTTTATGAAAGGCCTCGCCGGCAGACTGAACAGCGGTTGATCCCTGTTGGACCAACTGCGGACCTTCATTCATGACGACTACGGCTTTTTCCGTGTCGCCTTGAATTTCACCGATCAGCATGGCAATTTCTTTGGCGGCAGCCTGAGACTGCTCCGCTAGTTTGCGCACTTCCTCGGCTACAACAGCGAAGCCACGGCCTTGCTCGCCAGCGCGGGCGGCTTCGATGGCTGCGTTTAGGGCCAGCAAATTTGTTTGGCTGGCAATGCCGGAAATGGTATCTACAATCTGGCCGATTTCCTGGGAACGTTCGCCAAGCTGGGCGACAACGGCGGCGGACTGGACTACATTTTCTTCAATCTGTTGCATTTGTGCGATGGCGGCGTCAACTTCACGGCTGCCGGCGTGCGCCGCTTGGGCCGCTTCGTTGGCGCGGGCGCTGACTTGGTTTGCGTTAGCCGCTGCTTGTTGGATGTTGGCGGACATTTGAGTCATGGTGGCGGCTGTGGTATCTACGGCCTGCAGTTGCTGCTCAGAACCTTGCGCCACCGCGCCAATGGCCGCGGCCACATCGCTGCCGGCCTGGGCAGCTTGATCGGCGCTGGCGGTCAATTGCTGCGAGGAGGCGGCCACTTGCTCGGCGGAGACGCTTACTTGGCGGATCAAATGACGCATGCTTTCCTTCATCTCTTGGAATGCGATTGCCAATTGTCCCATTTCATCGTTAGATTTTACTTTCACTGTCTCAGAGCTCAACTGACCTGCAGCCATTTCCTTTGCGGCCTGTACCATTTGCTGAGCGGCGCGAGAAATGCCGCGGCTCAAAACTAAGCTGATCGCGATAGCGCCCATAACAAGCAAGGCGTTAACGAAAAGCAAAAGTAATTGGTTTGAATGACCTTTTTCAGCAATTTTGTCTTGCTCCGTCTTTACAAAAGCTTTAATCATTACGACCAATTCATCAGAATTAGTCTTGGCGGTAGTATAGGGCTGGGCGCCTTGCTGGATGACCTGCTGCAAGGTTGCTTGATCCTGCGCGTCCC
>CAZKCR010000275.1:0-2437 GCA_964551055.1 uncultured Anaeromusa sp.
CAGCGTGGTGCTCTTGGAATACTGCAAGCATGACGAGCAGGTGCGACGCGGCGTCGCCTTGCAGGCGGAGACCGCTGCCGTTGGAGCGGAGGACGCTGCTTTTTGCGAAGAACCCTATGACGAAACCGGGGAAAGTGAAGTCTTGCTTCGGAGCCAGCAGTATTGGGGCAATGTGCCGCAAATTTTGGATGCCGCCGCTTGGTATTTGACGACGGATGAAGGCTTGGTGCGCTTGGTGGAAGAAGGCCGGGGCGATTGGCAGCTATACCTCAGCCAGGAGCAGTATGATTGCGTACGCAGCGAAGGAGAACCATTGTTTTTGGCCGGTGGAGCTGGTACCGGCAAGTCTACCGTTGGTTTGCATAAGTTGATGGCGCGGAGTTTTCAAGACGTCAAGCTGGGCTATTTTACGTATGCCAAGCGCCTGAGGGATGACACGCAGACCTTGTATGAGACTTGGCGCGAGGGCGAGACGGAAACGGTACGGGCGCAAACGGAGTTTCATTGCGTAGCGTCCTATTGTCGGGAACGCTTGGGTGTTCGGGAAAAAGCCATAGTCTCGTTCCGCGTTTTTGAAAATCAATTTTGGCGGGTCTATGGGAGCGCCAGCAGCTTTACCGCTGCCGACGCTTGGCAGGAGATTCGGGGGCTTTTAAAAGGCGGTATGGGGCGATACTGGCTGCGGCAAGATTTGCTGTTGCAGCGGGAATATCCAGTCGCGGCAGAAACAGCGCGCTGGCTGGAGGAGATCGGTTTCTGGCAGGAAGATGGTCGCGGCTGGTGGCGCATGCTCCGCCGTGACGGCAGCCAGGTTTTATTTCAAGGCGCACTTGGCGCGCCGTCGAACATGGTGAAAAAAGAAGCTCGGGCGCTTTTGGCGCGACTGCAGCAGGAAATCTATCGCTTGCCTCTTTTGCCGAAGGATACGTATTTGCAGCTGCCGCCGGACCATTCGCTGTTTGAAACAGCACAGCGCGAGCAAATCTATGAATTGGCGCTGCAGTATCAGCAATGGCTGGAGAGCCAGCAACTGCTGGATGAAAACGATATGGCCAGGCAAGGGCTTGCCCGGCTGGCGGCGGGAACACTGCAGCCGGAATTTGATTACTTGGTAATTGATGAAGTGCAGGACTTGAGCGAACTGCAGCTCTATTTTTTGCTAGCTTGTAAGAAGCACAACGATCATGATTTTCACTCTTTTCTATTCAGCGGCGATGTGCAGCAGACCATCAACCCAACCTATTTTGACTTTGGCCGTCTGCGCATGCCTTTTCATTATCGCGGGCATCTGCGGACGCAGCTGCGGGTTTTGACGAAAAATTATCGCTGCAGGGAGCCTATTGTAGCTTTGGGCAATGCATTGGCGCAGCTTCGCAGCCGCTGGTGCGGCGCTTCGGATCAAGAAGAGACGCAGCAGCTGCAGCCTCTTTTGCCGGGAACCTTCAAACCGCAATGGCTGCAGGCGCAGCCGGACAATGTCAGAGAGCTTTTGGCGGCGGCTGCGGATGTGCAGCGCGGCTATGTAACGGTGTTGGTGGCCAATGAACAGGAGAAAAAGAGCTTATTGTCCGGCGGTTACGGGCGGCACAATGTTTACACGGTTCAGGAATTCAAAGGGGCGGAGGATGATTATATTATTGCCTATCGCTTGCTTAGCTCGGCCAAGGACGCTTGGGCGGAGCTGTTGAGCGGTCAGGGACGGGGACAGCTGCGTCTTAGGTATCAGGCTAACCTTCTCTATGTAGCCATTACGAGAGCCAAAGAGCGCCTGTGTCTTTATGAAGATGATGCGCCGGCGGAGGTGTTGGCGGCGCTGGGGAACTGGTTGGAAGAGGTAGCAGTGTTTGATGCATCGCGTCTGGGCCTGCAGGGGCTTTCAGAAGCGGCGGCGCTGCTGGAAAAGGCCCGGGAACGCGAGCGCGAAGAATATTACCTGGATGCCGGCGATTTGTATGCTCAGGCTGGAGATCGCGTTTCCGCTTCTCGCTGCTTGGGGGCGGATGCCGAGGCGGCAGGCCAGTTGGAAGAGGCCTTGGCTCATTATGAGCGGGCTGGTGAATGGGAGCGTGTTTTGAATTTAGCGAAGGATACGGCCAATGAACCGGCGGCCTTGCGGGCCATGCTGCAGTTGCACCGCTCTTATGAAACGGTGGAAGCGTATTTTGAACCTCATGAAGAACGCTTGCCGCCCGTTCTGGCGGCTATTTCCCGGGAAAAGGGAATGGCGTCTTTGGTTGTAGAGAGCTATTGGCTGCCTAAAATGCAAAGTTTTACGCAGGCCTGCGAGGAATGCGCCTATGAACTGGAATTTCTTTCTCTGGCGAAAGCGGAAGGAGGCAACCTTTAATGGAAGAAACGGAAATTCAGGTACTGCTGCATCAATTTAGTCAAAGCAGCAATGCGTTGAAGAAAGTAACGAAGCGGATTATTGCCCTGC
>CAZKCR010000276.1:0-2436 GCA_964551055.1 uncultured Anaeromusa sp.
AAAAATTCGCCCTTCCCGCTATGGGAAGAGCGAATCCAGACTTCACGATGGCTTTTGCAAATATACCGTATAAGCCAGGCTATTTCCTGTAAAACCGACTTCCGCAAAGCCAGCCGCCTGAGCCAAGTCCAACACATGCGCTTTGCGCTGGTAATGGGGATCAAAAATCGTTTCGGCGATAGCCAATACGCCCCCCGGCTTTAAAGCTGCAAACACTTCTTGCAAAGCCGCCGCCTGCTGAGGAATTTCCCCCAGCACCGCCGCCATCACCGCCCGGTCCGCCTGATACGGCGGCAGCTTGCCTTCGCCCAAGGGAAGCTTCACGAACTCAACCATGACTAGATTTTCCTGTTGCGCTTTGCGCTGTACCACATCCAGCATACCCTGCTGCAAATCAACAGCGATCACCTTGCCGCTTGGGCCGACTTCTTTGCCTAAAGGAAGCGTAACCCGCCCCGGGCCGCAGCCGGCATCCAAAACAGTCATGCCTTCGGCTACGCCCAAGCCAGCAAGAATGGTCTTAGCCTGGCTGTTTTTCGCTAAAGGATTTTCCATCTCCACCATGCGGTACAGCCAAGACGGACAAGGAAGGCTTTTTCGCCGGGAAACAAGCTTCCAAACGATCCAGATGCCGCACAGCACCGCAAAAATGCTAAAAATGACCGTCAAGGCGTCCATGGCAGGACCTCCTCCGTTCCACGCCGCGCACTGCGGCAATGCGCAAGGGCTGCCTCAAAATCGTCCGGCAACGGCGCCTGCACGGTAATTTCACGCGGCTCCTGGCAATGCCAAAACCGCACGCAGGCCGCATGCAGCGCCTGCCGGGGCATCCAGGACGCCCGCCTTCCATACATGCCGTCGCCAATAAGGGGATGGCCTACATGTGCGGCATGCAGCCGAATCTGGTGCGTGCGACCGGTTTCCAGCGTCAGCTCCAGCAGCGAGGCCGCCGCATAGCTTTCCAGCGTTCGATAATGCGTAACCGCCTTCTCGCCGTCCTCGCGCACCGCCCGCCGGTTCGGACGATTGGGATGCGCGCCGAGCGGCGCATCAATGGTTCCCTCCGCCGGCGATACCTCGCCGTTTACCAGAGCCCAGTAGATACGCTGCAGCCGTTTCTCCTTCATTTGCTGCTCCAACAAGAATTGGCTGTGTGCATCTTTGGCAAAGATGACGCAGCCGGAGGTATCCCGGTCCAGTCGATGCAAGGGGCGAATGGCGCAGAGTACCTCCCGCCGCTGCAGTTCATACGCCAGATAGTTCGCCAAGGTGCCGTTCATCGTCCGCCCCGCCGGATGCACCAAGAGACCAGCAGGCTTATTCAGCACAAGCACATACTCATCTTCATAAAGAATCTCCACGCAGCCTTCTTCCGGCTGTACGCCGTAGGAAACATCATCCGCCAGCAACACGCGCAGACTATCGCCGGCTTTTACTTTTTTCTGCAAAAATACAGCCTTGCCGTTCAACAAAATCCCTTTTTGTCTTGTCAGTTTTTGAAGCCGTCTCCCGGAATACTGCAAAACTTGTTTTAAGTAGGCCTCTAGCGTCAGCCCATCGTGTTCTGCTGCTACTTGGTAGGAAGTAAATTTTTTCACTGCGGCAAGTCTCCAAATTGTTCTTTAAACGCCTCCGGCGGCATGGTTTTATAGCTATGCAGATACTTCTTAAATAATTCCTGTTTGTTCTTCCCCAGGGCCACACCCATATAAATACGCGGAATGCTATACTTGGCTTCTTGGCCAAGCAGCCCCAAGTCGGACACGGAAAAAGCTACGTCATAACCAGCTTCTTTAGCGGTTTGCAGGACCTCGCTGTTATAATGGCCAAACGGAAAAGCAATGGTACGACAAGGTTTATTGGTAACGCTTTCGATAAATTGCTTCGAAGCCTTCAGCTCGTACTGCAGCTCTTGTTTAGAAATCGCACTGAGATCGGCATGGGTCATCGTGTGCGATTGAATGGAAAACAACGGATTAGCGGCCAGTTCCTGCAGTTGTTTGTCCGTCAGATACGGGTAGCCTGTTAACGCAGAATTAAGGCCTTTTTTAAAGATAAAGAACGTCGCTTTCATCTTATGCTTCGCCAAAGCCGGCGCCGCATACTGATAAACGCCCTCATAGCCGTCATCAAAAGTGATCAGCACCGTTTTTTCAGGAAACGGACGCTTCGCGTCAACATACTGCAAAAATTCATCCATGCTTAAACTCTGATAGCCTTCTTGCTCCAGCCAAGCCAGCTGCGCCTGAAAATCGTCCACCGAAACATCAAAGCCATTGATAGGCTTCACTTTAATATCATGATACATAAGTACTGGTGGAAAATAAGCTCGTTCTTGAAGCGCCTTTCCATTAGCCCAAGCGCTTGACGCTGTCAGTAACAGCAACAATAAAACAATTATACCTTTACGCAACCTGAGTCCCCCGTTCTGATTCA
>CAZKCR010000277.1:0-2428 GCA_964551055.1 uncultured Anaeromusa sp.
ACCGTCGCCGGTTCTCTTGTTCAATATTTTACTTTTCTGTGTGACGTTCCTCTCGAAGGACCGCGCAGCGTGTTTTCTTTTTTTGCCGAAAGGAAACTGGGAAAATATGTAGAAAATAATATTAGAATTTTCTGTCCTTTGCTTTCGTAAGGTTTTGTTCAGAGGAGGGGTAGAAATGAAACGAAACAAGCCGGTGGTAATGATTGTGGATGATGCTGTAGAATGGCGGCAGCAATTGACGCAGTGTCTCGAAGAGCCATGCTTTGTTATAGCAGCTGCCAATGGAACAGAAGCATTAGAATATGCCAAATTGAAACGGCCAGATCTGATTTTGCTGGATATGAGCATGCCGGGGCTGAATGGCTACGGGACTTGCACTTTGTTGAAAAAAGAACCGTCCTTGCAGAGCGTTCCCGTAGTGTTTCTTCTGGAGGCGGGCGAGTCGGCGGACTATACAGAAGGATTAGCGCGCGGCGGCAGTGATTTTTTTGATAAGAGCAGTCCAGCGCTGTTGCTGCGGGCTCGCAGCGAAATGTATTTGACCTTAAAGCAGGCGCAGGAGGCGCTGCATGAACGCGACTCGTATTTGGAGACTCAAGTAGAAGAACGCCTGCAGGGAGTGGGGCTGCTGCAGGATGTATCGATGATGGCTATGGCGTTGTTGGCGGAAAGCCGGGATTATGAAACCGGCGCGCATTTGCAGCGCACAAGCCGGTATGTGCGAGCCTTGGCTACTAATTTATATGCTAAAGCCTTGTTTACAAGGGAACTTACGCTCGACAGTATTTTTTTGCTTTCTAAATCGGCATTGCTTCATGATATTGGCAAGTTGACCATCCCGGAGACTGTTTTAGGCAAACAGGGAAAATTAACTTCTGCCGAATTTTCTTTGGTTAAACGACATGCCCAAGCAGGACGGAAAAGCATCGAAGAAGCCGGGCAGTTTTTGGGAGTACCAGAGTCGTTCTTGCGTTTTGCTAAGGAAATGGCTTGTTATCATCATGAACGCTGGGATGGCAACGGTTATCCGCAAGGCTTAGCCGGAGAGAGAATTCCTGTTTCGGCGCGTTTGATGGCTTTGGCTGATGTATACGACGCTATTGTCAGCCGTCGCGTGTATAAGGAACCGGCGCCGCATAAGGAAGCGGTACGCATTATTGGCGCGGCGGCGGGAACCCAATTTGATCCCGTAGTGGTGGCGGCATTTTTGGAAACGGCAGGTAGCTTTGCCGATATTGCGGCGCAATTTCCGGATGCCGTGCTGCAGTGACGGGGCAGCCTTGCGAAGAAATACGGTGCGGAGACGAGGTGGAAACGTGTTTAACGAGGCATCCTTGTTGATTACCGGAGCCACGGGTACCTTTGGCAGGCAATTGGTGCGGACGATTTTGAGTCGGTACCAGCCGCGCCGAGTGATTGTCTTTTCCCGAGATGAACTGAAGCAATCGGAGATGCAGCGGGAATTTCCTCAAAGTTGTATGCGTTACTTCATTGGCGATGTACGGGACGAAGGACGCTTGCTCCAGGCGCTGCAAGGGGTTGATTATGTTGTGCATGCGGCGGCTCTCAAGCAAGTGCCGACCGCGGAATACAATCCATCGGAATTTGTAAAGACGAATATATTAGGAGCTCAGCACATGATTGCCGCGGCAATCGCCAACCGAGTAAAAAAAGTGATAGACCTTTCTTCCGATAAAGCGGCGAATCCTACCAGCTTTTATGGCGCGACAAAATTGGTTTCAGACAAACTATTTGTGGCGGCCAACCAAAGCATAGAAGGGCAGGTGACGCAGTTTTCCGTGGTGCGGTACGGTAACATTGCCGCCTCGCGAGGCTCGGTGGTGCCTCTCTTTCGCCGGCTTCTTGCGGAGGGGTGTAAGCGTTTGCCTGTTACGCATCAGGAGATGACTCGCTTTTGGCTGACTCCGGCGGAAGGGGTGGAAGCGATGTTGGCGGCGTTTTACCATATGCGAGGCGGAGAAATTTTTGTTCCTAAAGTTCCTTCCTGCCGCATTGTGCAGTTGGCTGAGGCGTTTTTGCCGGGTCAGGAACCGGAAATCATTGGACTGCGTCCGGGGGAAAAGCTGCAGGAGGCCATGTGGTCGGAGGGGGAGGCGCACTTGGTGCTGGAGTTTCCCGGCTACTATTTGCTTCGTCCGCCAACCGCGCCGGCGGGGGATCCTAAGTATGCAGTAAATTCACAAGGAGAGAGCGGCAAGTCGGTACCGGCTGGTTTTGTTTATAATTCCGCTGATAATTCGCAATTTCTCAGCGTGGCCGAGTTGCGGCGCATGCTGGAGGAGAGTCCTTGAAAACAAAGAACCCCCAGAGTAACCGGAAGTTGCTTCTGGTTAGTCTGGGGGTTCCTTGTTTCTATAAAAGTCTCAAACGCAATGGTGCCGCCGTCGCGGCTCTCAATCGTGTCCTT
>CAZKCR010000278.1:0-2424 GCA_964551055.1 uncultured Anaeromusa sp.
TAATCTTACCGGCAAGCGAAACTGCAACTTGCCTCTATTGCGAACAAGAAAATTGTGCATCCCGAAAGGAGAACCATCGTAAATGATTGCTATTTTTGACGGTGCAATGGGCACCATGCTGCAAAATGCCGGTTTGGCCGTAGGCGCCTGCCCGGAAGCCATGAATTTAGATGCGCCAGATGTCGTCACCTCGATTCACCGCCAATACATAGAACATGGCGCTACTATTATTGAAACCAACACTTTTGGCGCTAATCGTATTAAACTGACTCATTACGGCCTTCAGAATCAAGTTTCCATTATTTGCCAAAAAGCAGTAGGAGCTGCCAAAGCTGCCTGCCGCCCGGAAACACGGATCGCCGGTTCTATTGGCCCTACTGGCAAGTTGCTGCATCCTCTTGGCGACTTGTCTTTTGATGAGGCCTATGATGTCTTTTGCGAACAAATCCGCGCTCTTGACGCTGCCGGCGTCGATCTGCTGCTGATTGAAACCATCATTGATATCCAAGAAATGCGCGCCGCCCTCCTAGCCGCTAAAGACTCCAGCAGCAAACCGGTCATTTGTCAGCTTTCCTTCGGCGCCGACGGGCGCACCGTTACAGGCACCGATCCGGAAAGCGCCGCCATTTTACTTACCGCCATGGGTGCGGATATTCTGGGAGCCAACTGCTCGCTAGGTCCGGAACAATTGCTTCCGGTCGTAGAAAAACTAGCAAAAGCTACGCATTTACCGATCAGCGTCCAGCCTAATGCCGGCATGCCTCACTTGGTAAATGGCGAAACCGTATTTCCCATGTCGCCAGCAGAAATGGCTCACTGGGCGCCCAAATTAGTAGCCGCCGGTGCTTCCTATCTTGGTGGCTGCTGCGGCACAACGCCGGCTCATATTCGCGCTTTAAGCCAAGCTGTCGCTTCCCTCTCACCGGTAGAGCGCAGTAAAGCCATATCGGGCCGCGTAGCCCTAACCAGCCGCAGCCGCACCGTTTGGCTTGGCTCTGATTTGCCGGCTGCGGTTATCGGCGAACGTATCAATCCTACTGGCCGTAAAGCCTTAGCCGCAGAAATTCGCGAAGGCAGCTTTGCCATGGTGAAACGGGACGCTTTAGCCCAAGTCAAAGCCGGCGCTCAAGTATTGGACGTAAATATGGGCGTAGCGGGGATTGATCAAGCGCCGGTTATGAAACGCGCCATTGAAGAGCTGTCCATGCTCGTCGACCTGCCTCTGGCGATTGATACCAGCGATACAGTCGCCCTGGAAGCCGGACTGAAGCAATATCCAGGTCGCGCCTTAATCAACTCGGTTTCCGCCGAACCAGAACGGTTAGAACAGTTTTTACCGCTAGCGAAACGCTACGGCGCAGCTATATTATGTCTACCTATTTCTCCGGCAGGCGTGCCTGCTACAGCTCCGGAGCGAGTGGCTGTCATCCGCCAAATTCTTGCTGCCGCACAGGCGCAAGGCCTTAAAGAAAACGACTTTATTCTCGACGCCTTAACGCTGACAGTCGCCGCCGAAGCGGACGCAGCCTTACAGACCTTGGCTACGCTGCGCTTGTATCGCCAGGAATTCGGCTATCCAAGCACAATGGGCCTCAGTAATATTTCCTTTGGCCTTCCCGCACGGGACGCTATTAATACTTCCTTTGCTGCTATGGCCTTTGCAGCTGGCTTAGACGCCCCCATTCTCAACCCCTTGCATCAAGGTATGATGCAAACCGCCGCCGCTTCTATGGCCCTCACCGGCCGTGACAGCAATGGCCGTCGCTACAGCCAAGTTTTTGCCCAAACACAACAGCCTACTGTTGCTACGCCTGCAGCAACAACTGCACCTGTGGACATCTTGGGACGCCTGCGCCAAGCTGTTATTGAAGGAGAAAAAGAAGCCGTACCGGCCTTGGTAGAAGAAGCTCTAGCCCAGGGACGTTCTTCCTTGGAGATTACGGATCAAGGCCTTACCGCCGCCATGACGGAACTAGGCGAAGCTTTTGGCGCTGGCCGCTGCTTCCTCCCCCAAGTTCTTCTGGCCGCCGAAACGATGCGCCAAGCTTTTATTACGCTAAAAGACCGGCTTCCCGGAGAAGCTACGCTTTCTCTAGGCAAAGTAGTCTTGGCTACCGTTAAAGGCGACATTCACGATCTGGGGAAAAATATTGTCGCCGCTTTGCTGGAAAACAACGGCTTTACGGTCATTGACCTTGGCAAAGACGTCCCTGCCGAAGCCATTGTCGCCGCCGTCAAAGATCACCAAGCAGACGCAGTCGGCTTGTGCGCTTTGATGACCACTACCTTGCCGGCTATCGACGCCACCATTAACGCACTGCGTCAAGCAGGACTGCAAGTTCCGGTCATCGCCGGCGGCGCTGTAGTCACTGCTGACTATGCCACCCAGGCCGGTGCGCAAGCCTACGCTCCGGACGGCGTAGC
>CAZKCR010000279.1:0-2423 GCA_964551055.1 uncultured Anaeromusa sp.
GTCTCCGACAAGGCCACTTTGTAGGCGGAATGCTCGTTCTTGGAAAATTCACGTTGCGCCTCGTAGGTCGGACACACGAGCCAGGCTGCCTTTTCCTCTACATCCACTTTTGCAAACAACAGGTTGAGGCCGCAAAAGCCACATTTGCGATCGGTCAGTTCAAGCACGGTCGCTTCGCCCAAAGGTTTTGCCTTTTTTCCCGTTTTCATAACCAACCCTCCCTATTGATGATCTACTTATATGGCACCATATCCTCCAATAAATGTCAATTATTTTTTGATTTTTCTTTCTTCTTTCGCTTTTATTATGCTTTTTGAATGCCTCAGCGCTTGATGGCCGCAAAAAAGAGCCGCACCATTCGAAAGCGCGATCAGCAGCCCCATCGGCCAAAAAGCGACTCCCCCCAAGCCGACTAAAGGCGAAACCGCGGCGCCAAACACAAACATAACTAAACCTAACAGCGCCGACGCGCTGCCTGCCGCTTTGGCCTGATCTTGAATAGCCAAAGAAAAGCTGGTGGTCATAGTAGATCCCACGCAAGCCACCATGAGCCACAAGGCGCCTAAAAGCGCCCAGAGAGGACCCTCTAACACAAGCACAGCCAATAATACTACACTGGCTATCGCTGAAACGCTCAGAGATAGACGCATTAAAAACATATCGGAATATCTTCGATTCAAGCGGCTGACCAACTGGGTCGTCAATAAAGCGCCCACGCTATTCACCGCAAAACAAAGGCCAAACTCCTGCGCCGACAAGCCAAATCCGCCTTGCAGCACAAAGGGAGAGCCGGCAATGTAGGCAAACAGGCCGCCTCCCACAAAGCCTTGTACAAAAACATAGTAGCGAAAAGAACGGTTATCCAACAACGAAACAAAGGATGCTAAAATAGCCTGTCCGTCAGCAGGAACACGGTTCTTCTCCGCCAGTGTTTCCCGCAGTCCCAACCAGGCTCCCGCCGTCAAGAATACTCCCAGTATCCCTAAGACGACAAAAATGCCTTGCCAATTAGTGACTTGCAGTAAAAAGCCGCCTAAAGTCGGCGCCAGCGTCGGCGCAACACTATGCACCAACATGAGAAGAGAAAAAAAGCGGGTCAACTCCGCCCCCTCGTACAAATCCCTAACCATCGCCCGGGAAATTACAATACCGCCCGCGCCAGCCAGTCCCTGCAAAAGCCGCACACCCGCCAGCTCCCAGGCGGACGTCGCCAAGGCGCACCAAAAGGACGCCAAGGAAAATACGCCCAAGGACAACCAAAGCGGCCGATGGCGGCCAACAGCATCGCTATACGGTCCCATTAAAAGCTGTCCCACAGCCAATCCCAGGAGCGAAGCCGTCAAGCTCAGCTGAATCTGAGATGCTGTAGCACCGCCAAGACTTTGCTGCATCAAGGGCAGCGCCGGCAAATACAAATCGGTACAAAGCGGGCCCATGGCGGAAATCAGGCCTAAAAGGCATGCCAGCCAAAGGCGATACAGCTTGTCAGGCTGCGCCATCGTTATTTCTTCTTGCTGTATATAGCTATTGGGCTTCATAAAACGCTTCCTTTCCAACGCAGGTCCCCCTGTGCAAGCTTTCAAAGCACAGAGGCGTCCTTTATAGTATTGTAGCACTTCCGTGTTACAATTCCGTTGCATTGCAACAAGTATTTTCATCAGGCTGCTACTAGATTTTCTTTACCATCGCTTTTACTGTGCACGGCACATCTTGTTTTTTTGTGTATGGCAAAGGAAAATAAACATTCCATGTGGAAATTCTTATTCTATTGCAGATAACAAGGAGTGAAGGGAACATGAAAAACTTTGAATATTACGCACCCACACGGGTGATTTTCGGCAAAGACACGGAGGATCAAGTCGGACAACTGATCAAAGAACAGCAAGGTAAAAAAGTATTAGTCCATTTCGGAGGCGGCAGCGTCCAGCGCTCTGGCCTGCTGGACCGCGTCTACGCTTCGCTGGAAAAAGCCGATCTAAAACACGTTAGCCTCGGCGGCGTCGTACCAAATCCTCGCCTTTCCAAAGTGTACGAAGGCATTGAATTGTGCCGCAAGGAAAAAGTAGACTTTTTGCTGGCTGTAGGCGGCGGCAGCGTTATTGACTCTGCCAAAGCCATTGGATACGGCCTGGCCTATGACGGAGACGTCTGGGATTTTTATTGCGGCAACGCCCAACCGCAAGCTTGCTTTCCTGTGGGAACCATTTTGACCATCGCCGCTGCCGGCAGCGAGATGAGCAATTCTTCGGTCATCACTAACGAGGACGGCTGGCTCAAACGCGGCTGCACCAATGATCACAGCCGCTGCAAATTTGCTATCATGAACCCTGCGCTAACAGCCACGCTGCCTTCGTATCAAACAGCCAGCGGCTGCGCCGATATTCTCATGCATTCGATGGAACGCTATTTCAGCCCCCACGCCA
>CAZKCR010000280.1:0-2408 GCA_964551055.1 uncultured Anaeromusa sp.
CCAGAAGAAAAAGGCGGCCGCCAGGGCCGCTCCCAGTTTTTTAAAAGTAGTCAACATAGTTTGAGTCCTCTCGCTCTATTTATTTACCTGCGTTCCACACGCACTACCACTTTACCAGCCTGAATAGTATCGCCGGGCCGCACCAATACTTCTCTGACAACTCCGTTCACAGCAGCCCGCACAGCAGGTTGCGCTCCGGCTACGGTTTCCACACGCACCAAAACATCTCCTTCGCGAACATCCTGTCCTGCGTTGGCCAAATCTTGTCCAGATACGCGTCCTGATAACACCGCCTTATGATCAACCAGCCCAGCGGCGAACACCGTTCCCGCCATCAATAACAGCACCAACGCCAGTACCGTCCAGCGAAGCCACTTTCTATTTCCTTTCATAATTCACGCACCTCCCTGTGCCTAAGAACCGTTTATTGTCACCTTATCTGTATTATACCTTATTTCCGTTTATCTGCAAACGTTCCTATAAAACAGTCATTTCTTAGGAAAAATGGCCAGTGCCGCCCCCACAGAACGCTCTCGACCATCTGACGGCCGATTCATCACTTCATTTCCTACCACCATTTCGCTGGAACCGCCGCCATCTAAATTCATCGCATCCTCAGCACCCAACTCCTGCATTAAAATCGCCATCTCCGTCAGCGTCATCCCAATGCTTTTCTGCTGTCTGCCGTCAACTACCACCAAAAGTATATTCCCCTGCTTCGTCCGGGCAATCGCTGTGCGCGGCGCCCTGCCTGCCGCTACATCATCTCCAAATTTTTCTAATTTAGTTGTAACATACACCTGACCTCCTTGGACAAGCATTGGTCCTGCTCCCAACACATCGTCCGCGCGATCCCACTGGGCTCCTAAGGTCTGCTTTAATTCCACCGCATCTCCGACTTTCAAATTGCTAAAAGCAGCCATGGCCTTACCGTGAGCCGACAAAACCACGCCGCCGTCAGGAATCGGCGTATCGCCCTTGTCTCTATTTACTTTTACAATTTTCCCTTTGACGAGTACATATTCGGCGCCAAATTCATTGGTTCCTGTTGAATCTCCATTAAAATGATTGTACAAAATCAGACTGTCTTCCGTTCGCTCCTGATTAATGCCGCTAACCGCCACAAGCATGCCATTAGGCAGTTTTACCGTACCGACATAATCGTCCGGTTTGCCGATGCGCACCAGGCCATCGTTATAAATCCCTACCGCGGTTCGCGGTATGTAAGAAAGGCTGACCATTTCTTGATTCATTTTCATTAAACCAATGATTTCTCCGTCCGGTTCAAAATAACCGCCATTCACCGCCGCCAACGCCCCTGTACGTGCAGTCATAGAGGAAACCGTCTCTAAGCCGGGAATCTGGTCTTGCGATAAGACAGCCTGCAGCCTAGCCTTCTTAGGATCCATCTCCAGCATATAAATGCTCACTGGCCCCCTGGCTGTCGCTCGCTGCCAAAACCGATACATTACGCCTTCCCGCAAAGTCTGCTCAAGTTTTGTATCCTTGGCTTTACGGATATCGATAACCAGACGATCCGGGCCCTGCAAGGAAAATATCTTCCCGACAATGGCCGTGTTCAAAGGCAGCCTCAACTCAACCTTCCCCGCCAAGGCCGTCACTTTCAAATCTCCTACAACGTCATCGTTTAAATCCACATTACCGGGCGCATTCGCTCCCAAACGCCCAGGAAACGAGACGATCAGCATGCCATTGGCTTCATCCACTTTCCAATCCACTGTCATAGGGCGATCCGCATCTACTACGACACGTAACAAATCCGCCCCGGAACTATAGCGAACCCCGCTTACAACAGGCGCCGGCTGCGCCGCTCCTGCCCACACTGGTGCTGTGGCCAACCACAACCCCATCCACAGTATGAGCAGGACTCGAACCATCTGTTTCATTGATAAGCCTCCCTAAACTACGAAAAAGTGGCAGCCAGCCCTCCCTAACGGGATGACTGGCTGCTTGCCTTCACGCTGGCGCTATTGGTCATACTCAATTGCCTATACATCATATCCGCCAAGCCAATGCCCCCCGCCTGGGACATATTCTTGCTCAATTCCTGGTCTAACATAGACTGCATAATTTCTTCTCCATGGGAATCCTCGCCAGTCAAGCCGGTTTTCGGCACGCTCGCCCTCATGGTTGTCAGCAGCATATTCAAAAACACAGATTCCATTTCCTGGCATACTCGCTTCAGCTTAGCCTCATCGCCGGACTGCCCTTTGACTTTCGCCGCGCTTTCCGCTTGCCGCAGTTGATCGGCAAACACCGCATCCCCCGCTACAGCTGCCGTCGTCTGAGCATTAGCGCCAAGGCCGGCTTGAACATTTTTCTGCCCAATTGGTTCTATACGCATCTGACAAGCCTCCTTTAGAGAAAGTACGGAACACAGAAGAAAA
>CAZKCR010000281.1:0-2397 GCA_964551055.1 uncultured Anaeromusa sp.
ATACGGTCGCTTGTGGCAGGATGCGTGGAAAAGAGGCTCATAAACCACTGACCACCGCCAGAGAAGGGATTAATGATAAACATATGCGCTGTAGAAGGGCTGGCCTCCGGCAAAGCGCCGTGCTTGGCATAGTATTCAATCTTGCGCAACGCTTCCGCTAACGCCAGCGGATTGCCACAGAATTCGGCGCCTTTCGCATCAGCACCATATTCTCGGGTCCGGCTGATAGCCAGCTGAATAATGGTCGCCGCCAAGGGCGCCAAAATAATCATGAACAAAGAACCAACCAGGCCGCCAGCGCCTTCTTCGTCGTCGCCACTGCGGCCAAAGCCGCCCATGATGGCCCCCCATTGAGCAATATTAGCGATCATGGTGATCGTCCCGGCAATACCGGCTACAATGGTGCTGATCAAGGTGTCACGGTTCTTAATATGCGCCAGCTCATGCGCCAACACACCTTCCAGTTCCTCTGTATTCAGCGCCTGCATAATACCTGTAGTAACCGCCACTACGCCATGCTCCGGATCGCGGCCCGTCGCAAAAGCATTGGGAACATTTTCATTAATAATATACACTTTCGGCATGGGCATCTGCGCCGCCTGCGCCAGTTTGGACACGGAATGAACCAGGCCTGGCGCTTCCTGCATGGTCACCGGCTGTGCGCCATACATTTTCAGCACAATTTTATCGCTGTACCAGTAGCTGAAGAAGTTCATCCCCATAGAGATGAAAAACATCAGCATCATGCCGCCATTACCGCCTACGGCCTTCCCCATGAACATCAAAATTCCAGTCAGTCCCGCCAACAAAAGAGTGGTTTTAAACATACCCCTTCGACTCTCCTTTTTCATCATTTAACAACTTACAACGTTTTTAGCATTTCCGTTCTATTTCAGATCTTCCTTTTTCACAGGCACAGGCATAGTCTGTGGCCGACGCAGATAGTGCATGCCAAAGGCGCTGCCGAAGACAACCGCCATAAGCGCGAAGAAAACGCCGTGCTCCATCTCGAAGCCAAAGGAAGAAGCCATCATCTTAGCGCCAATCACGCCAATCAAGACATACGCCGTACCCTCGAGCTCCGGATAACGATCAATGAGCGTAATAAAGAACTGAGCCACACCGCGCATCATCAGTACGCCTAAGATACCGCCCAAGTACAACACCCACACCTGGTCGCTGACGCCGAAAGCCGCCAGGACGCTGTCAATGGAAAACGCAATGTCCATAACTTCCACCGCTACCACGGTACGCCAAAAACCAAAGCCCTCACAGCCGTCTGCGCTCGCGTCTTCGTCTTGCTTACGTTTTTTCCAAAAAAACGCGCCTGCCAAATATAACAAGTACATCGCACCGATGAGCTTAACCCACCAGATTTTGATTAATACCGTTCCCAAGGCAATCGCCACAAAGCGAAAGGCGTACGAGCCAAGTATACCATAAAAAAGAGCTTTTTTGCGCTGCTCTTCCGGCAAATGCTTGACCATCATCGCCAATACCAGCGCATTATCCGCCGATAACAGCCCTTCTAATAAAACCAACGTTCCGATAATGCCCCAGTTGACCGGATTTGTCACTGCTTGTAACAAAGCCTCCGCCGAAAACATCATCCCTACGCTTTGCCATACTGCTTCCATCGCGCATTAGCTCCCTTCTGAGTTTCTATAAACAGAATATCATGTAGTTTTAAAAACTACAAGTATTTTTTATTAAAACTATGTTAATCGTTTTTGAAAAGCTCATATCTCTGTTTGCACTTCCATTGACTCCTTGTTTTCAAAACCATATACTAAAATAGTATAGATAGGGAGGATTAATGCTATGCAAACATTACATGAACGCCTTGAGCGCTTACTGGAGTGTCCTGAGCCAAATTCTCAGTCTTTGCCTGATTTAGGATTGTATATGGACCAACTTTTATCCTTGGTCAATCGTCAGGCTACCAGCAGCGATGACTTGTTGACGCGCACCATGGTCAATAATTACACCAAGGATGGCGTTCTAGCCCGCAGCCAGCAAAAAAAATACCACCGCTACCATATTTTGCTGCTAATGCTGCTGAGCAAGCTCAAGCAAGTTCTTTCCATCCAAGAAATCAAGGCTCTTTTCCATCCCGTCCTGCGCAATATTGATTCACCCCACGACGACATTTTGCCCTTAGAAGAGGTATATGATCTTTTCACCGAGCTGAAAGCTGCCGACCTGCAAGCTTTCTGCGCTGAAGCCCAAGCCAGCAGCCTGCGCCTGACGGAGCGGTTGACCCATGTTGAAGATGACGAGTCCAAAGCAGCCCTAGAACGCTTTTTAACAGTGCTGCTGTTGTCCGCCCAGGCGGAATTCGCCCGCCGCGCCGCCAAAGAGCTCATTGCGGATTATTTCATGGAAAAACCGGAGAAC
>CAZKCR010000282.1:0-2395 GCA_964551055.1 uncultured Anaeromusa sp.
TAGAAAGAAAAGCCGCATAGACCTTCGTCCATACGACTTTACTAAAAAGCAAATGCTTATAATGTTATTTATATCTGTCCCTCCGGCAAGATATCCAGCTTTCTGCGCCAATACCTTGAATAAACGGCGCCTAATGGATTATGAGCCATAACGCGATCCTTCGCCACCAAGCACGATACCGGCGCCGCAGACGCGGAAGTAAACAGCATATCATGTCCTACGCAAAGGCCCACGGTAAAATTCAATTCTGTCGCTTCTTTATTCAATATCGCAGCCTGCACCTTTGGATTACACATAACTTCTTTAGCTCCGGCTTTTATCGGTTCTAAGCCCAGCTTGTCTTTTTCAATGGCGCAAACCTTGCAGCAAACCGAATGGACCTCAAAAAACTTGGCAAAATACGCCTCGATCAACTTAGCTTCCTCAGCTAAGCCGATGCAAAAAGCCAACCCGATTTTCTTGGTTCCTAAGAGCTTGGCAAATTCTACACTTTCTTCCAGGCGCGTCAGTTTCAGATAATAGCGACCTTCCGTACAAGCCGCCGCCTGCATCATTTCGAGCTCTCTTCCTTGATATTGTTCTTTCACGTCATCTACGGACCAGCCCAAACAATTCTGTCCTATCTTATAGCAGTTTTTATGTCCGCATTGCGCACATTTCATAAACCTTCACGCTTCTTTCCCCAAAGCTTATTATTTTTGCATCAAATTAGCCAGGACTCGCTCCCAGGCCTCTTCGCAGGCCGGAGAAGCAGCCTGATCCGGAAGACCTTGATCGCCGCCCAGCATAACCAAAGGATCTAAGGGCAAGGCGCCTAAAAAGGGAAGCTTCTTTTCCGCCGCTAATTTCTCGCCGCCCCCTTGACCGAACGGATAATGGCAATGCCCGCAATCAGGACAAATAAAACCGCTCATATTTTCAATCAAGCCTCGCAAAGGCAGCTTAACAGTCGCCGCAAAATTCAGCGATTTTCGCACATCCGCCAACGATACTTCTTGCGGGGTTGTCACAACAATTCCTTCACATTGCGGCACATCTTGAACCAAGGTTAAAGGCTCATCACCAGTACCGGGAGGGCTGTCCATCAAAAGCACGTCCAGCTTTCCCCAATCGGTATCACCGAGAAGCTGCTGCAAGAGACCAATTTTCAAAGGGCCGCGCCAAATTAATGCTTCGTCAGGTGTGTTGAGCAACCCCTGCATAGTAACCACTTTGACATTCGGTCCATGCATAAAAGGCTGAATTCTATCCCCTACGGCCGTGTGCTGCTGCCCCCGCATGCCAAAAATTCCGCTTTGGCTCGGCCCATGCACGTCCGCATCCAATACGCCCACTTTCCAGCCTTTAGCCGCCAGACGAACTGCTAACTGCGCGGTTACCGTGCTTTTCCCTACGCCGCCTTTACCGCTCATAACCAGCCAGCGGCGTTTAACGCCTGCAAGATTTTTTTCAATCTTCGTCATTTCACTCATACTTCCTACCCCTTCAAGTTTTCTATAGCATTTTCTTTATCACAAACCACGCTTGCCGCTATAACGCTTTTTGCACGTTCTGCCATAATAATTGGATAGCTGCCTGCAGCTCTTTGCCGCCGCTTTCCCAAATGCTGCAGCCTTCAGAGGATGCCTTGCGAAACGCCTCATGATAAGGAAGTTCGCCTACCGGCACAAGTCCCGCGTCCGCAATCCATTTTTTAGCAATGGCCGTCTGGCCCTCATGCAAGGTTGCTTTATTGATACACACTAACACCGGAACCTCAAAATGTTTCGCCAGCGTCACCAATCGCTTTGCATCGGCTAAGCCGCTTCCTGTCGGTTCTAATACCAATAAGACAGCATCAGTCCCTGATAATGAAGCAATCGTAGGACAGCCTACACCCGGCGGCCCGTCGACTAAAAGCCATTGCGCCCCCTGCGATAAAGCCCGTTCTTTCGCCTCGCGGCGCACCTGGGAAACCAGCTTTCCTGAGTTTTCAATGGCAATGCCCAATTCCGCATGTACCAACGTCCCAAAGGGACTTTCCGATACCAGCCAACAACCTGCCTGCCGTTCCCGCATATCCACGGCTTTTTGCGGACATACCAGGGCGCAAGCGCCGCAGCCTTCACAAGCCAGCTCGTCCACTACTCCGGCGCTGGTAATAGCGCCAAAGCGGCATACTTCTTCACATTTCCCGCAGCTCGTACAAAGAGCTTGATCTACAAACGCTTCCAACCCCGCAAAAAAAGGTTGCCTTTCAATTTCTCTCGCATTCAACGTCAGGTAAAAATTAGCGGCATCCACATCGCAGTCCACCAGAACCTTTTTTTCTAAAATACGCGCTAAGGCAGCACTCACCGAGGTCTTGCCGCTGCCGCCCTTGCCGCTTAGCACAACAATTTCTTTCATGCTTTAT
>CAZKCR010000283.1:0-2391 GCA_964551055.1 uncultured Anaeromusa sp.
GCCGCTTGCTGCACTTGCTGAAACAACGCCGCATCCACTTTGGCCCTGCTGGCAAAAGCATCTAACGCTAATGTCCGCGATGCGGCAGCCACATGAGGCTGCTTATCAGGAGCCAACAACCCCATAATTCGTTCTTTGGCCAACAGTAACGGACGAAACAACGGATTTTCTTCTTGTCCAAATGCTTCTATGCACTGCAATAACGCTACCACTTCGTTTACCGCAAAAGACGTTGGTTTAAGCACCGTGTTTTCTGCCAAAACGTATCGTCTGGTAGAATTATCCCAGTATGTTATGATTCCTGCCTGTTCTAAATCAACTAGATAACGCCGTACCGTTCGTTCTCCCACTTCTAAACGCTTCATCAACCGAGGTATATCACCTACATTTTGTTGCAAAAGCAAAATTAACCGTAACAATCTCTGCATTTTGGTATTGTCCAGCAACGCTAGTTCCACCTTTCTTTTATTTTACGAAAGATGACTGACAGCATCTTGTCATTGTTTTTATAACAAATACCTAATTTTTTTCTTTTCGATTAAGAAATACTAAAAGCCTCCTCATTTTTTTGTTTTTCTTCCCATGATTCTGTTGTCTCTCAAATACAACCCCAAGCTAACTCTTTTCATTTTTCTTTAATACTTCCAAAAGCTAAAAACCTCTGAAAATACTTCATTGCATATAACTTTTCCAGCTCTCTTATATTCCCTCCGGTCACTCCGGTTCTCTTGTTCAATCCCCCGAAACCGACAAAAGCCCCCGCCAGCGCATTTGCGCCGACAGGGGCTTTTCTTACCAACGATTTTCAATTGCAACCTCGATGCACACCTGCTTTTGGTGAATCCCCCTGGCCCTACGGGCCTTCCCCCTTTAACAAGGGGGACATACAATCAGTCGTCGTCATCTCCACCGAAGAGACCACCGAGACCGCCTAATACGCCAGCGCCGAGAACGGTTTTACCGAGGACGCTGCCTTCTTCACGACTGCCTCCCTGCGACGGCGCTGCGGCGAGCATACGGCCCGCCAGGCGCGAGAAGGGCAAGGACTGCAGCCAGATACGGCCTGGTCCCTGGAGGGTCGCGAAGAACAGTCCTTCGCCGCCGAAAAGGGCCGTCTTGATGCCGCCAGCCTGCTGGATGTCAAAATTCACGCTGGGCTCAAAGGCTACGACGCAGCCGGTATCTACATGTAGCACTTCTCCCGGAGCCAAGCGGCGTTCTACAATGGTGCCGCCGGCGTGAAGAAAGGCCATGCCGTCACCGTCCAGCTTCTGCATGATGAATCCTTCGCCGCCGAACAGGCCGGTCAGGATTTTCCGCTGAAAATAAATGCCGATGGAAACGCCTTTAGCGGCGCACAAAAAGCTGTCTTTCTGACAAATGAGAGTGCCGCCCATGTCTGCCAGAGGCACGGGAATAATATTGCCAGGATACGGTGCGGCAAAGGCCGCTTTCGCTTTACCGCTTCCTTGATGGGTAAAGACGGTCATGAACAAACTCTCGCCAGTCAGCACGCGCTTGCCTGCGCCTATCAATTTGTCAAAGAAACCACCACCACCGGAAGACGACGAGCCATCGCCGAAAATGGTGTTCATTTCGACCGAAGCGTCTTTGTACATCATCGCGCCAGCTTCAGCGACAACGCTTTCTCCCGGATCCAGCTCGATTTCGACGAACTGCATCTCCGCACCCATGATTTGGTAGTCGATTTCATCTGCCACTTGCGCTCGCGACGGCGGAGGCGGCGGCGCTACCTGACCAGGAGTCGGCGGAACGCCTATTCCCTGATTCAATTCCGCTAAACTGCCAATCGGCACCCAGCCTGCAAAGCCTTCCTTCCAAGCCATACCCTGCGGATATTTTTTCGCTTCCTGCTTCGCCTGCTCTTCATCAAAAGGACCAAATGTCTGACCTTCATGGCTTAAATACCAATTCATCTGACCACGCTCCTTACCATTGATTATAATCAGTCTCTAATTTCACAATAGTTATAAATTGGAAACCAAGAATTATTTCGCCTTGGCTCGGCATTTTTCCTGCTAACGCCAAAATGGCCCTTCCCGCCCGACGTTCCACGGAAAAGGCCATTCTACAATGAGTTAATTGCTATCTAGCTGTTCTGAAAAGGTTTAACATTTTAACGCAAAACGCAAATAAGTCAATTTTTTTCAAGAGAGCTGCTTATTTAACGAACGCTCTGCAAAAATGAGAGGTTTTTTCGTAAGACGCGAAAGAAAACGCAGGCATAGCGGCGCTCTGCCGAGGCTTTCTGACAAAGTCTAACGGGAAAAAGACCATTTTAGCATGAGATGTGAGTAAGTCAGCAGTTCTCTATACTCTAGTTAGAAAAGCGTACACGTCCGTCTAAAGGCTGGAATTCTTTTTCGTTGG
>CAZKCR010000284.1:0-2378 GCA_964551055.1 uncultured Anaeromusa sp.
TGCTCGTACCATGAAATCCTTTGTTTATTACTGTTTTTACGATAAAAGCAAAAAAACAAGGGGGTATTTGTGTGAAAGAGTATCAAAGCGACAAGCTCAGGAGTGTTGGCCTCATCTCACATGGCGGCGCAGGCAAGACGTCTCTGGCGGAAGCAATCTTATTTACCGCTGGTGCCGTAACTCGCTTGGGCCGCGTAGATGAGGGGAATGCCACCACTGATTATGAGCCTGAAGAAATCAAACGCAAAGTTACGATCAGCACTGCCTTGGCGCCTTGCGAATGGCAGGGCGGGAAAATTACTTTTCTTGATACTCCCGGTTATGCGGATTTCGTTGCTGATGTGAAAGGGGCTCTTCGCGCGGTGGATGCAGCGGTAGTGGTTCTCTGCGCGGCATCCGGCGTGGAAGTGGACACGGAAAAAGTGTGGCGCTTTGCAGGCGGCGAGGGTTTGCCGAGATTGTTGTTTGTTAATAAAATGGACCGCGAGAATGCGGATTTTGCAGGAACTGTAGCGGAAATTAAAGAAAAACTTAGCCAACGGGCCATCCCTTTATTTTGGCCTATCGGCGCTGAAGATGAATTTTCCGGCGTCATCGATGTATTGAGCGGCAAGGCGTATTTGCTTGCAGAAGGCAAATTGACAGAAGGGCCGGTTCCCGTAGAACTGGCAAGCGCTCTTGAGGATGTACGGCAAGGTGCGTGGGAAACGATTGCCGAGACCGATGATGCCTTATTGAATAAATACCTGGAAGGTACTGAACTGACCGATGAAGAATTGTATGGCGCTTTGAAACGCGGTATCGCCAAGGCAGAACTGTTTCCTGTTTTTTGCGGCTCCGCGCAGCGCAATATCGGAGTACAACAGCTTTTAGACGGTATCAACGCGTACATTCCCGCTGGAGCCCAGCGCAGCGTTTTGGGGACCGATCCGCGTAACGAGGAACCGGTGGAACGTGTGGCTGACGATCCGTTTTCGGCGTTAGTTTTTAAAACGACCGCCGATCCGTTTGTGGGACGTTTAAGTTTCCTGCGTGTTTTCTCAGGCTCTTTGAAGCCGGACAGCACTCTATACAATGCAAGCAAGGAAAAAAGTGAACGCATTGGCAATATTTTCACCATGCGTGGTAAACAGCAAGATCAGCTAACTACGGCGTATGCCGGTGATATCGTAGTGGTAGCCAAGATGCAGGAAACGGCCACAGGGGACAGCCTGTGCAGTAAAGAACAGCCTATTTTATTCGAACCCATCGAATATCCCAAAGCTATGTATACGGTGGCGATTGCGGCTAAGAATAAAGGAGATGAAGATAAGCTGGGGGGCGCGCTAGCCAGGATGCGCGATGAGGATCCCACTTTGCGTACTTCCAAAACCGGTGAAGGTGGTCAACTGCTTCTAAGCGGTATTGGCGAGCTCCATTTAGATATCATGGCTGAGCGCATGAAACGCAAATTTGGCGTGGAGGTTGTGGTGAAGACGCCGAAGGTTCCTTATCGGGAAACCATCCGCAGCACTGTGAAAGTAGAAGGAAAACATAAAAAACAAAGCGGCGGTCATGGGCAGTACGGTCATGTATGGCTGCAATTGGATCCGCTGCCGCCAGGACAGAATTTTGAATTTGTTGATTCGATTTTCGGCGGTTCGGTGCCCAGGCAGTACATTCCTGCAGTGGAAAAAGGCGTGCGCGATGCTATGATGGGCGGTGTATTAGCGGGATTTCCGCTTGTAGATGTAAAAGTCACCTTGTATGATGGCTCTTATCATACGGTGGACTCCTCAGAGATGGCCTTCAAAGTAGCCAGCGGCATGGCTTTGAAGAAAGGCGTATTGCAGGCCAAGCCTGTTTTATTGGAACCTATTTGCAATGTAGAGGTGAAGGTGCCGGAAAGTTGTATGGGAGATGTGATTGGGGATTTGAACAGTAAGCGCGGAAGAGTGCTCGGTATGGAGCCCATAGGGCAAGGGAAAAGCCTGGTTAAGGCGCAGGCGCCGCAGGCTGAGCTTTTCCGTTATGCCATTGACTTGCGTTCCATGACCCAGGGACGCGGTTCCTTCGACATGGAGTTTTCGCATTATGAAGAGGTTCCCAATAAGTTGGCGGAAACGCTGATTGCTTCCACGAAAAAGGAAGAACCAGTCACCTAAACCAAAACAGACACGCCCGGAACGTATTGATGCGTTCCGGGCGTACTTTTTGTTTTATTCGTAGCCCTCAATCGGACCCTCTCTATACTCCTTTTACTCTTGTTCAAAATCCATCGCTTCTCCGTGGCAAATCGCAAAAGATATGCAAATTCTGCTGCCGAAGAGCATACGCCGGGATCGCTGCAGGCGGTAGCGAGCGATTAGGCCAGTTCCGTAGCAGTTGATGTTTAGCGG
>CAZKCR010000285.1:0-2378 GCA_964551055.1 uncultured Anaeromusa sp.
GGCGCTGGCCTAGCCGCCTCTCTCGAGCAACCAGGCGGCAACGCCACCGGTGTTTCCGGTATGGTTTCCGCTGCAGAAAAAATTACTTTTTTGCGCCGTTTGCTGCCCAACCTGTCTCGCTTGGGTATTTTATTTCACACCCAGGATACCAACGCCCAGTTAGAAATGAAGCATTTCCGCCAGGCGGCGTCCGCTGCAGGCCTGTGCTGCATAGAAATTCCCCTGGAAAAAGCCGAAGATATCTCTTCCTTGCCGCAGCTGCTGCCGGAAGGTTTGGACGCGGTCTTTTTGCCCATCGGCAAGGCCCTTGAGGATAATTTCGCCTCCATTGTCTACTATACAGATGCGTTATCCTTGCCGATTGTTGCTTCCCATGCTCCCAACGTCCCTGCAGGCGCTTTAGGCGCGCTTGTTGCGGACCACCGCCAATTAGGCAAAGCCTGCGCTGCCAAAGCCGCTGCCATTCTTAACGGAACCCCGGCCGGCAGCATTGCGGTAGACATCGTAAAAGAACCTCATATTTTGCTAAATTCCTTTGCCGCCATGAATCTCGGCTTGGAGCTCGCAGCCGACCTGCAGGCAGAAGCGCGGGAGATTTTTGAATAAACCCAGCCTCCTTCAGGTGAGATTGTTGAAAGATATGGAGAGATGAAAAAAATGGAACTGACTCGTCAAAGCGTGGAAATTCTTGCCCCTGTCGGCAACTGGGATGTACTGGAAGCCGCCATCGGCGCCGGTGCGGATGCCGTATATCTCGGAGGCAAACGCTTTAATATGCGTATGCACCGCACTGACACCAATTTCGATGATGAAAAACTGGCGCGAGCCATTGCCTACGCCCACGAACGCAATGTCAAGCTGTATGTAACCGTAAACAATTTGATCAGTGACCGGGAAATGCCAGGCATGCGCCAATACTTGGAACTGCTGCAAAAGCTGCAGCCTGACGCCCTGATCGTACAGGACCTGTCCATTCTGCAGTTGGCCAAGGAAACCGGCTTTACGGTTCCCTTGCATGCCTCGGTCATGATGAACACCCATAACGAGCATGCCGTACGGCAATTGCAAGCTTACGGCCTGACCCGCGTTGTTACCAACCGGGAAATGACGCTGGATCAGCTGCGTCTTCTTAAAGAACGCACAGGCATTGAAATTGAGTACTTCATTCACGGCGACATGTGCATCGCCCAAAGCGGTCAATGCATTCACTCCGGCGTACTCTTCGGACAAAGTTCCAACCGCGGCCGCTGCCTCAAGCCCTGCCGCTGGCCTTATCAGTTGGTTGACGCCACAACCGGCGACGTCTTGGAATCCGGCGAGCAGGGACCCTACAAGCTGGCTTTAAAAGACATGTGCCTGTATAATCACCTACCGGAACTCATTCAAGCCGGCGTATGCTCCTTTAAGATCGAAGGACGCATGCGCACTGCCGACTTTGTGAGCAACATCGTCCGACTCTACAGCAGCGCCATTGATCGTTATTTTGACGATCCCACCGGCTATTACTTAACCGAAAAAGAGTGGCAGGAAATGCAGGAAAACCGTTCCCGCGATCTTTCCACCTGCTATTCCTTCGGCAATCCCGGCGCCGCCGCCATCGGCTACACAGGCGAACGAGAGCCGCGGTTTTTCAGTCAAGCCGTTGTAGAGCCAGGTCTCGATACGCCAATCGCTTTGCCGAAGCAGCCAAACGCCGCCGATTTCCCTCATAATCCAACGCTGTCCGTACGCGTAGCGGACCGCGCCGCTGCGGCAGAAGCTTTGGAAAACGGCGCCAATACCTTGTATGTAGGCGGCGAAAGCTTTCTGCCCCACCGTCCTTGGACGAAAGAAAATTTAAAAGCCCTAGCCCAAGAAGCGCATGCGGCAAACGCTAAAGTAGTTGTTGCAGCCCCCCGTATTACCTTGGAACGAGAGTGCAGCGAATGGTCTCATTTGTTCAAACATGCCGCTGAGTTGGGCCTTGACGGCCTGATGGTCAGCAGCATCGGCATGCTTCGTCTAGCAAAGGAACATGCCGCCTTGCCGATCTATGGCGATCTTTCTTTGAATCTGTTTAACGGCGTTACCGCCAAGTGGCTGCAAGACAACGGCCTACGCCAAGGAACCATCTCCGCAGAAGCAACCTGCGAACAGATTTGGGATCTTTGCCAACACACCCCCTTGCCGCTGGAAATGATTGTCCACGGACCGTTGGAAGCCATGGTCATGGACCACCATTTGCCGGAAGCTATCCTTGGCTTGGAAAAAGCGAACGCTGACCGTTCCTACGGACTGCTGGACACCGCCGGTCAGATTCACCCCATTGCCATCGATCAGTATGAGCGCAATCATGTTCTCTTCGCTAAAGATCTTTGCCTGCTGCCCTTCCTATCTGC
>CAZKCR010000286.1:0-2376 GCA_964551055.1 uncultured Anaeromusa sp.
TGCTTTCAACTCCTCACACAATCTTTGATAGGCTTCGCCATGGGGCTCCAACTCAATCTCCCGTTCATCCTGCGCTGCGCCATAGCGCAGATAAATGCGCAAATGCTCTGCAGGCATTTCCTCCCAAAAAGCATCCGGCCATTCAACAAGCGCGACGCCGCGCCCTTCTACATAGGTGTAAAAATCAATGTCCCAAAGCTGCGAAGCATCCTCCAAACGATACAGATCAAAATGATACATTTCGCCTTTGCCGCTTTGGTACACATTCATCAACGTAAACGTCGGGCTTGTTACATCTTCCGTCACTCCCAAGCCGTTAGCCAGGCCTTGCGAAAAAAGTGTCTTCCCCGCCCCCAGATCACCGGAAAGACAAAGCACTTCCTTCCCTTGCAGCAACGTTCCCAAATGCTGCGCCAATTTCCAAGTTTCCTCAGGCGACGCCGTCTTCCATTTCCAAGACATTACACATCCTCCTGTCGGAAATGATTATAACCGCGCGACTGCAGCAACGTCCGCTGCCCGTCGCTCTGGCGCAGATAGACTCCTTGCCCGCGGCTGACTGTGCCAATCACCGCCAGCGGCAGCTCAGGCGCCTCCCGCTGCAGTTGAGCCAACGCGTCCGGCGACATGGTGCCCAGAAGCTGGTAGTCTTCGCCGCCGTAAAGAGCCCATTCCAAGGGATTGATCTTGGCTTGCGCCGCAGCGCGCAACACCTCGGAAGAAAACGGAACATCAGCCGCCCGCAATTCTATCGACACCCCGCTGGCCTCCGCAATTTCATTAGCCTCACTAGCCAGCCCGTCGCTAATATCGTTAAGACTGTTTACACCAGCTTCCCCCAGCATCTTGCCCCATACAACCTGCGGTCTAGGACGCAAATGCCGATCTTCCAAAGGCTTGGCCCAGGACTCTTTTTGGGCTTCTTTTTGAGCTAGCAGCCACAAACCGGCTGCAGAATCTCCTACCGTGCCAGTCAAAACCACTACATCGCCGCACTGAGCTCCGCTGCGATAGCAAACCTTTTGGGGCAGCGCCTCGCCAGTAACAACCACATTCAAGACCAAGCCCTGCAAAGAGGAAACAGTGTCGCCGCCAATGATGCCTACGTTATATTCTTTAGCCAGCGCCCGCATGCCTTGGTAAAGCTCTTGAACAAATTCCACCTGGCAGTCTTGAGGCAGCGCCAAAGAAATCAAAGCATGGCGCGGACTGCCTCCCATGGCGGCAATATCGCTAAGATTGGCCGCCATAGCCTTCCAGCCCAAGCTCCAAGCATCGGTAGTAGTCAAAATAAAATGCACGCCTTCCACCAGCATATCGGTTGTTAACAGCGTCACACAGTTTGGAGTCGGCTGCACCACCGCAGCGTCATCGCCAATACCTACAATCACCCCAGGAGCCAAATTCTCTTCCTGGAGCAAACGAATCAAGCCAAATTCACCTACTTCGCATATTTTCATAGTCCTATAACTCCCATCCTAAAAAGATAGCATCTGTTTTGTTTATTCTTGACCAACAAGCAATTCCCTGCTGAAAAAAGAAAGACGAGGGCCCCTTTCTACAGAAAGAGTCCCCCGCTTCATTGCGGTATTTCCAGCAACAGATGCCAGGATGAGAAGACCAATTAGCGTCTTCTTAGCAAGAACCACCCGGTTTACCTAAGTGCTCGCTGACAATTTTCATAGCGCAATAGTCGCCGCACATCGAGCAAGCTTCCGCATTGCCGGCATTTCGTTCCTGCCGATAGCGACGCGCCTTTTCCGGGTCTAACGCCAGCGAAATCTGTCCTTCCCAATCCAGGGCTTTACGGGCTTTCGCCATCGACAGATCCCACTCCTTCGCACCAGGCACGCCTTTCACAATATCTGCAGCATGGGCGGCAATCCGTGAAGCCATAACGCCCTCGCGCACATCATCAATCGTCGGCAGCGCCAGATGCTCCGCCGGCGTCACATAACACAAGAAGTCGGCCCCTGCCGCTGCAGCCAAGGTACCGCCAATGGCAGCCGTAATATGATCATAACCTGGAGCCACATCGGTAACCAATGGCCCCAGTACATAAAACGGCGCCCCTTTGCAAAGCCGTTTTTGCAGCTTCACATTGGCTTCGATCTGGTCGTACGGCACATGACCAGGCCCTTCCACTAGCACCTGCACGCCTTTAGCCCAAGCGCGGTCAACCAATTCACCCAAAATCAGCAATTCCTGCAGTTGCCCTCTATCTGTAGCATCGGCCAAACAGCCGGGACGCAAACCGTCGCCCAAGCTAATCGTCGCATCATAGCGCAGGCAGATATCCAGCAAATCATCATAGCGTTCATACAACGGGTTCTCTTTGTTGTTGTGCAGCATCCAGCCGGTCAAAAACGAGCCGCC
>CAZKCR010000287.1:0-2374 GCA_964551055.1 uncultured Anaeromusa sp.
AACAGAAAGAGTTCGCTACAGAATACCCTGTACTCTGCAGCAACTCTTCCTCTGCTGCAACTTATTCGCTGCTGTCTCGGCGGGTCCGGCAAATCCCCCGCTCCGCATTGCGCAAAAAGCGCAAGAAATGTTCTACTTCTTCGTATGCTTCTAGCTCTTGCTCCATCATTGCAATCGCTTGATCCAAGGACAAACCATTCTTGTATAAAATTCGGTACGCTTTCTTCAGTTCGCGCCGCGCTTCCTTCGGCACGCCTGCTCTAGACATGCCTACGCTGTTCAAGCCCGCCACCTTGGCCGGATGCCCGTCAGCAATCATAAACGGAGGCACGTCTTGAACTACTTTGGAAGCGCCGCCAATCATAGCATTACGGCCAATTTTAACAAACTGATGCACCCCTGACAATCCGCCGATTACAACGCGATCTTCCACAATAATATGCCCTGCCAGCGTAGCGGCATTAGACATGATTACATGATTACCTACTATACAGTTATGCGCCACATGCGTGTAGGCCATCATCAAGCAATCAGAACCAATGCGTGTTTCCTCGCCTTCGCCTGTTGCTCTATTTACTGTGGTAAACTCCCGCAATGTCGTGCGATCGCCAATAAATACATAGCTTTTTTCGCCCTTGAATTTCAAGTCCTGCGGTTCCGCCCCAATGGAAGCGCTAGGAAAAATAACGCAATCCTTGCCAATACTGGTCCAGCCGTCAACAACCACATGCGGGCCTATTTTCGTCCCATCGCCAATCACTACATTTTCGCCAATGACCGCGTACGGGCCAATCTGTACATCCTTACCAAGACGCGCATTGGGATGAACCACTGCCATCTCGTGAATCATACGCAAAGGTACTACTTTATCCGTTTGCATAATATGACAACTCCTTCTGACTGAGTTTCTGTCAATACTGTTATATTATTACTATTAGGCTGTTTTTCTGCTCTTATATTCCGACTGCTCAGTCAAATAGAAACATCATCATTTTTTGCAAAAAAAGCCTTTACGATGAACTACACAGCTCTAGTTTTGTTTTTCTTGGCAACATCACTGTTTTTCTTACTTTTTATGTTTTTTATTCTTGTTTTTCCGACAGCGCAAACATAAACTCCGCTTCCGCTACCAATTGACCTTCTACAAAAGCTTCGGCGCGCACTTTACCCACGGAACCGCGCAGACGGGTTACTTCCGCTTCCATGCGAACCTGGTCGCCAGGTACGACGGGTTTACGGAACTTAACGCCCTCCATGCCGGCAAAATACGCAATTTTACCGCGGTTTTCATCCGGATATAATAAGGAAACTCCGCCAACTTGCGCCATGGCCTCCAGCAGCAATACCCCCGGCATAACCGGCTTATTTGGAAAGTGCCCCTGAAAAAAAGGTTCATTAGCAGTCACATTTTTTATGCCGACGCCACGCTTTAATGGTTCCAGCTCCAAAATGCGATCTACCAGTAAAAACGGATACCGATGAGGAATAATTTCCTTGATTTCTTCAATAGTTAATACCACTATGCACAACCTCCCTGTCTGGCCGCAGCAATTAACTGCGACAGTTTTGTATTCAATGCATGGCCGGACGATACTGCCACCACATGGCCTTTGATCGGACCTGCCAACGCTAAATCGCCTACTACATCCAGTACTTTATGCCGGACTAATTCATCTGCAAAACGCAGTACATTAACCGCGCCATTTTCGTCATATACGGCCGCGTTTTCCATGCTGCCGCCCAAAGCCAAGCCTTGCGCTTGCAGCGCTTCTATTTCATGGACAAAACCAATCGTACGCGCCGGGGCAATCTCTCGCCAAAATAGTTCCTTAGTAATTTCCACATCAGCAAATTGAATTCCAATCGCCTTATGGGGATTAACCGACGTAAAGGTAATCCGAAATCCATCATATGGCAAAATGGAAATAAATCGTTTTTCTTCCCGCACAATAAGAGTCTCTTTTATACAATAAACCGAGCGTAAAGCTTCCTGCTCACAACGCCCCGCCTCTGCTAAGAGTTCCAGAAATGGCAACGCGCTGCCATCCGCCACAGGCGGTTCCAGAGAATCAATTTCAATAAGACAATTATCAATATCCATCGCGGAAAACGCCGCCAAAATATGCTCTACCGTAAAAACCTTGGCGTCACCTGCTTCCAACGTTGTCGCCCGCATGGTCTGTGTTACGCAGGCTGCTTGCGCCGGAACGCGCGGTCTGCCGGGCAAGTCAATCCGTTCAAAAAGGATTCCCGTATCTGCGGGAGCCGGCAAAAACCTCACTTTCACTTCCCGTCCGGAATGTAGGCCAATCCCGCTATAGGCAACTTCCCTTGCCAGAGTACTTTGTCGTTCCATGATTCCTCCCAAAAGCAT
>CAZKCR010000288.1:0-2372 GCA_964551055.1 uncultured Anaeromusa sp.
CGACATCTCAAGCGAAGCCGCTGCTGCAAGAAAATTGCTGATAGGTACGCCAATAACCATTCCGGCGGACACGCCAATGAATACTTTTGCCACAGCTTTGGGAGACTCCTCGGGTTTAACGGAGGCAGCCGCTACGGAAAAAGCCAACGAACAATAAATCGGATGAAAAAAAGCCGGGATCACTCGCGCCAGCAAGGCAATTATGAAATTAGGCGCAAAGATAGCGACAATATTTCCTGCAGTAAAAATCCCAAGTACCAACAGCATCACTTTTTTACGGTCAATCCCCGAAAACAAAAGTGGCATCGTCGGGCCGGAAATGGCAACAACCAGCGCAAACAAGCTTACGAGCAAACCAGCTTGTGATATGCTGACATGGAACTTTTCCGCCACAAAAGGAAGTATACCTACCATGCCCATTTCCGTGTTTAAAATACCAAAGACTCCTACAGTCAAAATCATTATGAGTAGATCATTTTGCTTCTTCACTAACTACATGCCTTTCTTGTTTTAATAATTCTCAACTGCTTAACATGCCTATATTGGCCGCATACCAAAGGCAATATTCCTCTAAAAAAGATACAGCCATTGAACAACGCTTGCGCTGCAATGGCTGTGCTTTGAAATAGATTACGAATTGTTTTTACTCTATTCGCAAACGATTCTTCAGTATCTTATCTCAAATATTTTCCAAAAAAATCTGCGAGCTTAGCAAAAGGAATAAGATCTGTACGATCATAAAGATCTACATGACCGGCATTTGGAACTAGATATAGTTCTTTCGGTTCAGCAGCTTTTGCATACGCATCTTCACTGAATTCACGGGAATGCGCTTCTGTGCCCGCTATAAACAACAGCGGTCTGGGAGAAATCATTTCGAGGTCATTGAATGGATAAAAATTTAAGAATTTTACGCCACTGGTCATGGTGGGGTGCGTTGTATGGTTTTTAATATCGCCAGCCGAGCCACGAGAAGTACGATAGAAATCATAGAATTCTTTGGCTATCGGAGAGGTTGCTTCTGCTTCTGTATCCGCTGTTCCGCCGACATACACTCGTTGCTCTCCGCTATATTCTGCCGTCCGCTGTTTTGAAGCTTCCGCTACCATCTGCTTACGTTGCTCCAGAGTCTGGCTTTGGTGCAATGCATTTCTCGTAGCAGACCCCATATCATACATACTAACGGTAGCAACCGCCTTCAATCGAGAGTCAATTTTAGCTTCACTTACAGCGAAACTGCCGCTGCCGCAAATACCGATAACCCCAATATTTTCCGTATCAACATACGATAACGTAGAAAGATAGTCTACTGCCGCACTGAAATCATCGGCGTAGATATCCGGCGATACACTATTACGAGACTGACCTTCGCTGTCTCCCCAAAAAGAAAGGTCAAAAGAAACAGTCACATACCCTTGCTCCGCCATTTTCTGCGCATAAAGATTGGAACTTTGTTCTTTTACAGCTCCCATTGGATGCCCCACAATGATGGCCGGATGTTTTTTGTTTTTATCTAAGGTCTTCGGTACAAATAAGTTTCCAACCACTTTCATATTATAAATATTGTGGAAGGATACTTGTTGGCTATCAACCTTATCACTCTTGTAGAAATTATCTGCACCATTAGACATATCCCCTGACGGTAGCTTCTTATCGGCCTCAATTCTTGCCGGAATTTTTTTCTCTGCCGCTGATACCTCCCCAATCCCGCCTGCAACGCAAAAACCAATGGCCAGGCTACACACTATCATTCTCGTTAACTTCCGACTATATCTTCTCATGTCATTCAATCTCCTTTTGATTATTGCTTGAGTTGGTTTATTTGTTTTGCTAATTATACCGCTCGATTATATTCATCACCAATACTTATCATGAATCCTTTACGATGCTTAAAAAGCATTGTAAAATTTAAAAAGACTTTATTTAACTGGAGGTTTACTATGGAATTACGAGTTCTATCGTATTTTTTAACGGTGGCTAGAGAAGAAAATATCTCTCGCGCTGCTGATATCCTTCATATTACTCAACCAACTCTTTCACGCCAGCTTTCTGAACTGGAGGAAGAACTCGGCGTGCAGCTTCTAAATCGTGGCAAGCGCAAAACTACACTCACCGAAGCGGGTATGTTATTACGCAAACGCGCAGAAGAAATTACGACTCTAACCGAAAAAACGAAACAGGAGTTTCAACACGCTACTGCCGTTATGGCTGGTGATATCTATATTGGCTGCGGCGAAACCTATTCTATGCACTTTTTAGCAAAAATCGCAAAAAAATTACAAACTAGCTATCCCCATATACATTATCATTTGTTCAGTGCTAAAGCCGATGATGTAATTGAACGTTTAGAAAAAGGGTTGTTAGATTTTGGC
>CAZKCR010000289.1:0-2367 GCA_964551055.1 uncultured Anaeromusa sp.
GACCGGCTGCGTCCAATCTTGCGCGCTACTTCCTCTTGCGTTAGTCCAAACTCTTCCATAAGACGCTTATAGGCTTCCGCTTCTTCAATGGGGTTGAGGTTCTCGCGCTGCAGATTTTCAATCAACGCAATCTCTGTCATTTCTCCATCGGTATAATCTCTCACTACCGCAGGAATCTCCTTCAGCCCAGCTTGCTGTGAAGCCCGCCAGCGACGTTCTCCAGCGACCAATTCATAGCCGGTCATCGTTCTCCGTACAACGATAGGCTGCAAGACCCCATACTGACGCACAGATTCCGACAACTCCGCCAACGCATCTTCGTCAAAATGTTTTCGAGGTTGAAATCGATTGGCTGTGATCTTGCCAATCGGCACTGTGCGCACTTCTTCTGAGGCTGCGTTATGAAACAAGGCATCCAAGCCACGTCCTAAACCACGTTGCGGTGTTTTAGACACGTCGAATCACCTCCCGCGCCAGTTCGCCATACACTTCGGCTCCTTTAGAACGAGGATCGTATTTTATAATCGGCTGTCCATAGCTCGGAGCTTCGCTCAGACGAACATTTCGCGGAATAATCGTTTCGTAAACCTTGCCGCCAAAGTGACTGCGCACCTCTTCCGCCACTTGCAAAGACAGATTCGTACGTCCGTCAAACATAGTCAACAAAACACCTTCGAGTTCTAACTGTGGATTTAAGTTGTTTTGTACCAAAGAGACCGTCTGCATCAGCTGTGATAAGCCCTCCAATGCATAGAACTCGCATTGAATAGGCACTAATAAAGAATCTGCAGCCGAAAGAGAGTTAATTGTCAGCAAGCCTAAAGACGGCGGGCAATCAATAAGAATGTAGTCAAACTTTTCCAGGCTTTTCTGCAAGGCTCGTTTTAACTTCAGCTCTCGGGAAAAAGCGCTAACCAATTCCACTTCCGCCCCAGCCAATTGAATCGTAGCCGGCACTAAAAAAAGCGATTCCAATTCAGTTCCTACTACCGCTTCTTCAAGGGGAGTATCGCTGACAAGTACATCATACAAGGAAATTTGCAGCTCTTTTTTGTTAATTCCTAAGCCGCTTGTAGCATTTCCCTGAGGATCTACGTCTACTAATAACACTTTTTTGCCATTTTCCGCCAAACAAGCACTCAAATTTACTGCTGTCGTCGTCTTACCAACGCCGCCTTTTTGATTGGCAATCGCAATTACTCTAGCCAAACCGTTCACCTCATACCCTTTCCAAATAAAGCTTATTTTTCCTTCATTCCACATAGCTTTACTTTTTCCCTGCAACTTTCTTGTTTCACGTGAAACATTTTTAAAAAAAGAGAAGCAGAGTCACGGTAAGGTAACGTCTGAGGGTTACGAACTGCAAATATTGAATAAGAGTATGACAGCGGTGGATGCGCCTGACGGTACGTGATGTACCTAATGCCGGCGATGCCAAGAATGGCATAATCGCCAGTTTCCACTGAAAACCCATGGAAGGCATAATCACCGGTCTCCGCCAGAAAAGCCAGAGAGAGGCCAGCTGAGTAAAGCGAAGGGACAAATTAAGCTACGGCGGCCGTAAGTAACCACAATCCCTTACCTCTCCTTTCGTTTTAGCATCTAAAAACTTATATAGCAAAAAAGAGAAAGAATAAAATATCGAACACATTATTTTCCTATGCTATAATGAAGAAACCACTACTTTAGTGAGAGGGGGCGCTTTTGCATGCCTTTCTATCATCCTATTATCAGAGAAATTGATGAAAAGGAAATGCGCCGCTATGCTGGCTTAGCCCGTGCCAAAGACTTTCCTGACAGCTTAATTAAGGAAGCCTGCGAAGAAGCGCTGCTGCTTCTCCAACCCAAAGGCATTTGGCAGATATATGGGTATGATGATCGCAATCAAATCATCCTTAGCCCTACTCCGCTAAAACTAAAAAGTCAGCCACTTATCGAACATCTTCAAGGCTCCGTCCAAATAGCTATTATGGCCGTAACGATTGGCGCAGAGTTAGAAGTTTCTATCGAAAACTGTTTTAAGCAAGATCGCTACGCCCTTGGCTTGCTCTTAGATGCAGCGGCTACCGCTGCCGTTGAGCAAACAGCGAACGCTGTCAATTCCTTTATTGCCCAAGAAATGTCTAAAGTGGGTCTTGTAGCCTTACGGCGCTTTAGTCCCGGTTATGGAGACTGGGATATCACCGATCAGCCTCTAGTTGTCGAAGCGGCTCAAGGCGAACAAATTCAACTATCTGTAACCGAAAGCTGCATGTTGGTACCTCGTAAATCGGTCACCGCCGTCATCGGCCTAGCGCCGCATGAAGAACGCTTAATCTTACCGGCAAGCGAAACTGCAACTTGCCTCTATTGCGAACAAGAAAATTG
>CAZKCR010000290.1:0-2347 GCA_964551055.1 uncultured Anaeromusa sp.
ATCGAAGCGGCGCGGCGGCCGCAGGTGTTGGAAAAAGCGTGCTTATCCAATTATCTTTCCTTCTGTATTCGCAAACGCCTGTATCTGGGAATTTGGCAGGAAGGGTATTTGGTGCATTTGCCGCGGCGGCAGCATGAGGCCGTCGTGCAGGCGCGGCGCGTAGAGGGAGAACGGCTGGTGCGCGGCAAGCCGGAAGACTGGGGCTGGCGCCATTTAGGCGTATCCGCCGGCGTTTACCGGGAGCGGCTGCGCTGCTATCAAATGTTTCTGGGCAATCATGCTTCGTTGGACGCTGCCAAGCCGGGAGAAGAGCGCTTGTTGGACGTATTGCAAGCAGGCGAGGACTCTTCGCCGGAAACGCAAGCCTTGCGGAGGTGGAGGCGGAAAACGCTGCAAGAAACGTTATGTCGTCTGCCTAAACGACAGTTTTGGGTGTTGCGGGGGTATTTTGGCCTGGGTTATCGACAGCGGCGTTCTTTGCGGGAGCTGGGAAAATGCTGCGGTTTGTCAGAAGAGCAGGTGCGGCAGCTGATTCAGGAAGCGTTGGAACGTCTGCGTCAAACGTTAGGCAGCTGCTGAGATGTTACTTTATTTTTCCATGTTTGCTCTTTGGAAGGAGTTTGCATAGCCAAGCAAGAATCCGTAAAAGCTAACAAAGGCTTCCTTTTATATGGCTGGCTTTGTATTGGAAAGGGCGGATTTTCATGAAAACCATTGCGATCGTGACGAACGGTATGACGCCGCTAGGGGCGTTTTTAAAGGAAAACCTGGAAGAGGTGCTGGCAGGGTATGCGGATATTCGGCATTATGCGCTTAACGCGCTGACTAAGAAATCACGCCTGGAAGAGGACGTGGTGCTGGTGATGCTGAAGAGCAAGGTGCTGGAGGTGGAGAGCTATGTGCCGGATACCAGCCGCATTTTGGTGGTGCAGCGGACAGTGCGCGAGGGGGCGGTGGAGCCGCTTTTGTCGCTGCCGGAGGGAATGCGGGTGCTGGTAGTAAACGACGATCCGGAGACGACGCTGGAGACGGTGGCCTTTTTGTACCAAGTGGGCTTGCGCCATTTGCGCCTTATTCCGTATGATCCAGACAAGCCCGTGGACTGCCTGTTGGCGACGACGCCCGGGGAGGCTCATTTGGTGCCGCCGCCGATTTCGATGATTGTGGATTTAGGCAACCGGGTAATTGATATTTCGACGTTTTTAGAGATTATCAATCGTCTGGGCTTAGAATGCGCTGAAGTCAGTAGGCGGCTGGTTTTGTACGCGGAATCGACGGTTAATGTAGCCGGTGGCATCAAGGAACAGCAGCGGCAACTGTTTTTGCAGAAGGCGCAGCTAGAGTCGGTGGTGGACTTGGCTAAAGAGGGCCTGTTGCTGTTGGATGTGCAAGGGCGTATTTTGGTGGCCAACGCGGCGATGCGGGATTTGCTGAAGCTGGAGGGCGACGCTTGTTTGGGCCGGAAGGCGGCAAAGGTACTTCCTGCGCCCCTGGCAGCGCTGCTGCCTGGGGACGATGTGAGGGGCGAAGTAGTGGAGCTGGCTGGTCGAGAGCTGTTGGCAGGCAAGCAAACTATTTTGCAGTTTGGTGCGCCCGCTGGCTGCTGCTTCAGCGTGCAGGACATCACCTATCTGCGGCAGTTGGAAAAAACAAAAGAGCGCCGCTTGCGTTCGCAGGGGCTGACGGCGCGGTATTGTTTTGAAGATATTCGCACGCAGGTGCCGCGCATGCGAGAGTGCCTGCAACTGGCGGAACGGATGGCTGCGTCCGGCCTGACCGTGCTGATTGCCGGTGAAAGCGGCACCGGCAAGGAGCTTTTGGCGCAGTCCATTCACAATGCGTCACCGCGCAAACATCAGCCTTTTGTGGCGGTGAACTGCGCTGCCGTGCCGGAGGCTCTCTTGGAAAGCGAGCTGTTCGGTTATGAAGGGGGCGCGTTTACGGGAGCGCTGCGCGAGGGGAAACGAGGGCTCTTTGAACAGGCTCACGGCGGCACGGTGTTCTTGGATGAAGTAGGGGACATGCCGTTGGCGCTGCAGGCGCGCCTGCTGCGGGTGCTCCAGGAAAAACAGCTGACTCGGCTGGGCTCCAGTCAGGTGCTGAATGTGGACATTCGCGTCGTAGCGGCGACGCATCTGGATTTGCGCCAGCTTGTGGAGGTGGGGCGGTTTCGCCAGGATCTGTATTATCGTTTGCATGTGCTGCCGTTAGTGGTGCCGCCGCTGCGAGAGCGGCGCGAGGATATTTTGCCGTTGCTTGCTTTTTTTTTGAGCGAGCAGGGACGGTCACAGTTGAAACTGGAGGAAGCAGCGAAAACAGCTCTTTTGGCGTATTCCTGGCCGGGAAA
>CAZKCR010000291.1:0-2344 GCA_964551055.1 uncultured Anaeromusa sp.
CCAGTATTCTTCACGCATTTTGCTTCTCTCCTTCCAGACAGCCGCCCACAAAAGCTGCCGCTACCGTCGCCAGCAGCAAATACCATTTACCCGGTAAATATAGCGAACCTACTACGGAAATAATGGCTCCCGTCAGCGCCGCCGCCAAACCTGGCTTATGACGCAAACGCGGCATCAACATCGCTAAAAAGGTAGCCGGCATAACAATATCCAGCCCCCAAGCTAACGGATCTCCTAATTGGCTGCCTACCGCTACCCCCAAAGCCGTAGAGATAGCCCAAGTACAGTAACCGGCGGCATTACTGCCCCATTGATACGCCGGCTGATAGCCATGCGCAGCAATGCGGCTTACGGTCACCGCATAGGTTTCGTCTGCCATGCCAAAAGCCAGCAGCGCCTGCTGCCAAAAAGGAAGCTTCAATACATGCGGCGCAATGGACGCCCCCATTAACAAATGACGCAAGTTGACCAAAAGTGTAGTCAGGCCCAGCACACTCCAAGACACCACGCCCTGACCCAACAGCAAAATAGCAAAAAACTGCGCCGCACCGGCAAAAACAAGCAGCGACATGCCCATGGTTTCTGCCGGCGTCAATCCGGCCCCTAATGCCAGCATGCCAAAAGTAAGACCAAAAGGAAATACGCCCAGCATCAGCGGCGCTGTATCTTTCATGCCCAGACAAAATTCTTTTCGCCAGGCACTATCAAGACAGTCCATCATCATTCTCCTCCTGTTTTTTGTATTTTATATTTCTTGTAGTTGCATCTTACCAAGAAGGATTTGAATTGGAAATAGCCAATTTAAGATATTCAAGTAAAACTATGGCTTTTTTCAGGAGGAACGCCAAATGGACTTAACCAATTTCTTGCAAACTCAATTGCAGACTCCTTCCCTGCTGCCTCTCTACAAGCAGTTGGCCCTGGCATTGACCAAAGCCATTGAAACCGGTCAGCTCCGCAACGGCCAACGGCTGCCTCCAGAGCGGCGTTTAGCGGAAGACTTGCGTCTCAGCCGCACTACCATTGTCAATGCCTATCGTCTCTTAGAACAAAGCGGCAGTGTTTCCTCACGCATCGGCAGTGGTACCTATATTGGCGAAGATGCCGCTTCACCGCCGTTGCCGCCCATGCCCTGGAACCAGCTCTTACTGCCGCATTTAAGCAGTCCTCTTTCCTCCATTTTGCGCAGCCTTCTGGCCATCCCCGCAGCTGCCGACAGTATTTCCCTCGCCGCCGGCATGCCAGATCCTTCCCTCTATCCGCTGGACATGCTGCAACAGCTGCAACAGCCGATTCCTGCCTCCGACCTTGGCTATCTCCCTATCGAAGGCTATGAACCTCTGCGTCAAGAATTAGCAACTTGGCTGCAAAACCGGCAGCTTCAATTAGACGCAGAAGATATCATGATTCTCAGCGGCTCTCAGCAAGGCTTGTATCTGCTCTGCAAATGCTTTATTTCTCCCGGTGACAGCATTGTCGTCGAGTCTCCTACCTACTTAGGGGCCATCCAGGTCTTCCAGGCAGCCGGCGCCCGCCTGCTCACCTTGCCCGGTCCCTTGAGTGAGCAATCTCTTCCGTTTCTGGAAGACTACCTTGTCCGCTACCGGCCCAAGCTCTTCTATTTAGGCTCTTCGTTCCAGAATCCCACCGGCTGCAGCCCTGACGCTTCTTTATGCCAAAAGTTTTTAGACTTGGCCGCCAAGTATCACTTGGTCATTGTAGAGGACGACGCCTACGGGCACCTCCACTACGAAACACCTGCCCCGCAGCCGTTAAAAAGCCGCGACCACTATGGCGGCGTTCTGTATCTGGGCTCCGCTTCCAAAATCTTTTTCCCCGGCCTGCGCACCGGCTGGCTAGCTGCCCCGCGGGAAGTCCTTAATCGCCTGGCCGAAGAAAAACAATATGCCGATTTACACAGCAACAACCTCGCTCAGCTATGCCTGACGGAATATATGCGTTCCGGCAAAGCAGACATCCATTTACGCCATATCCGCACGCACTATGGACAACGGCGCGACGCTTTAGCCCAGGCGCTTAAACGCCACTGCGGCAGCAAGCTTTCTTTTGAACTGCCTCAGGGAGGCTTCTATCTCTGGTGCCGCCTCAAAGGCCAAGGCTCCGCCCAGGCTCTTTTATACGAAGCGGCTCGCCAAGGCGTGTCCTTTGTGCCAGGGGAAGCCTTTTACGCCGACCGCGCCGGAACTGATTATTTCCGGCTGTGCTTTGCTACCCATGACGAAGCCGCCATGGAAATTGCCGCCCAACGCCTGGGCCAAGCTCTGCGCAACCTGCGCAAACACCCGCGCCGCCATACCATCCCCGCTTTCCGCTCCGGTCAGCC
>CAZKCR010000292.1:0-2335 GCA_964551055.1 uncultured Anaeromusa sp.
CGGCGTACCGCCCATGGCTCCCTTTGGCAGCGGCTACCGCTACCATGTAACCGGCCTGATGCATGGCTACAACGGCCTGCCTAACAGCACCGCCGCTATGACTACCGAAGTCATCGGTCGCATGCACACCAAGCTGGAACAGGCGAAAGAAGAAATCACCCTTTATACGGAATACGAAATGGCGGACGCCGAACACGTCGTCATCGCTTACGGCGGCACTGCCCGCTCGGCCATTGCCGCTGTGAAAGCCGCTCGCGCCAAAGGCATCAAGGCCGGCCTTTTAAAACTCATCACCATTTGGCCCTTCCCGGGCGACGTCGTGCAAAAAGCCGCCGCCAAGGCCAAGACCGTAATCGTACCGGAAATGAACTACGGTCAGCTCATCGGCGAAGTCGAACGCTACGTTGGTCGGGATAAAGTCCGCGGCGTCAACCGTTTCGACGGCACCATCCTGACACCGGACGAAATTTTAGCCGCTCTTGTAGAGGCAACTGGAGGTGCGAACTAATGGCAGACATTCAAAAATACCTGCGCCAAACCGCGCTGCCGCACATCTGGTGCCCCGGCTGCGGCCACGGCATTCTTCTGGCAGCCATCCTGCGGGCCATTGACGCTCAGGGGCTGGACCAGGATAAAACCGTCATCGTTTCCGGCATCGGATGCTCCTCTCGGGCCTCCGGCTACATGGACTTTAACACCGTCCATACCGCTCATGGCCGGGCGCTGCCTTTTGCCACCGGTATCAAAATGGCTAACCCTGAGCTCAACGTCATCGTCATTACCGGCGACGGCGATGCTACCGCCATCGGAGGCAACCACTTCATTCACGCCGCGCGGCGCAATATTGACCTTACCACCATTATTTTTGACAACAACATCTACGGGATGACTGGCGGTCAATCTTCGCCCCTTACGCCGCAGAACAGCCGCTCCACCACGGCGCCCTTCGGACATATTGAGCGCTCCTTTGATATCGCCAAACTGTCCGTCGCCGCTGGCGCCACCTATGTGGCCCGGGGTACTTCGTTCCATGCGAAGATGCTCACCGACCTTATTGCCAAAGGCATTGCCAATAAAGGCTTTTCTGTCATCGACGCCATCTCCGGCTGTCCTACCAGCTTCGGACGCAAAAACAAAATGTCCCAGCCGGCCAAAATGCTCGAATGGCAGCGCGATCATGCCGTTACCGTCCAGGCGGCGGCCAAGCTTTCGGCGGAACAACTGGCCGATAAATTCCTCATCGGCGAACTGCATCAAGAAGTGGCGCCGGAATTTACCGACGAATACGCCAAAGTCGTGGAACGCCTGAAAGGAGGCCGTGCATAATGTGGCAGATTAGCTTAAGCGGCACCGGCGGCCAGGGCCTCATCCTCGCCGGCATCATTCTGGCGGAAGCCGCCATCATCGACGGCAAGGAAGCCGTGCAGACCCAGTCCTATGGACCTGAAGCCCGCGGCGGCTCCAGCAAGGCGGAAGTTATCATTGCTGACGCCCCGATCGACTATCCGAAAGTCACCAAGGCGGACCTGATGCTCTCCATGAGCCAGGCGGCCTGCGACAAATACATTTCCGTTCTTAAAGACGGCGGCATGCTTATGCTGGACAGCACCTTTGTGCAGGACGTGCCAAAAGTAGACGCCAAGATTCTTTCGCTGCCCATTACCAAGACAGCCAAAGAAGAGCTGGGCCATGCCATGTTTGCCAACATCATCGCCTTAGGGGCGTTGGTGGGAGCGACCAACATGGTTACCGAAGCCGCCTTGACGGAAGCCGTCTTAGACCGCATCCCGAAAGGCACCGAAGAGAAGAACCAGAAGGCTCTTTCTCTGGGCTTGGCCTTGGGCAAAGCGCAACACCAATAAGTTGAACTAAAGAAGAAGGAACCGCTAGAACAGGCCGAGGCCAGTTGCTAGCGGTTCCTTTTAAATTTGCGGTTGACTATCAATGGCAGGACGTTGCTAACGAACCGCGAAACACACGAAAGACGCGAAAGGAGATTTCAAGCCTGGGAACATCTTCCTAAACGGCGGCATAACTGTATTTGAGACAAGATTTCCGCGCGACTCGCAAAAGCAGGAAACGACGGCAGTTCCGTGAACTCGCTGGCGCTCAGACATACGGAACTTTACTCCGTCGTCTCCTGCTTTTGCGTCCTGCGGACCGTCTTGCTCCAATAAAAGTCTCAAATACAGTCACGGCCAGCGCGGCTTCAATCGTACTCCTGGTGAAATATTATACCTCGTGGCCCTCCGACGTGCCCTCCCTCTACTCCCTTTGCTTTTGTTCAAATTGCGTTCTTGTATTCAGAAGAAAAAATCCAGGGAGCCCAAGGTGG
>CAZKCR010000293.1:0-2334 GCA_964551055.1 uncultured Anaeromusa sp.
CGGCCAATTTGACGAATGGTTTCAATAATCGTTTCCTGCGTCAAAAAGGTAGCCGATTTAGCGCCAGCGGCATGCATAATTTTTTCTTCACTAACCGTCCCGTCAATATCATTAGCGCCAAAACCGAGCGCCAACTGTGCAATCGGCAGCGTCAGCATCACCCAGTAAGCCTTGATATTGGAGAAATTATCCAGCATCAAGCGCGAAATAGCCATTGTTTTTAACTCATCCCACAAAGAGGTCCGCTGATGCGTTGACTCTAGTTCCGTATTGCCGGGGTGGAACGGAAAGCAAATAAAGGTCTGGAAGCCGCCTGTTTCGTCCTGCAGAGCCCGCAGCGACAACAGATGATCGACTCGTTCTTCCAGTGTTTCAATATGCCCGTAAAGCATGCTCGCATTGCTGCGAATGCCCATCTTATGCGCTGTACGCTGCACTTCCAGCCATTCGGAAGCGGTTGCTTTGTTGGGACACAGCTCCTGCCGCACCCGGTCGGAAAGGATTTCCGCACCGCCTCCTGGAATTGACTGCAAACCAGCTTCTTGCAGCTTCTTAAGCACTTCCGGCACTGATAATCCAGACAGCTTGGAAAAATAATGAATTTCGACGGCGGTAAACGCTTTAAGGTGTAAATGCGGCAATTCCCGTTTCAACATGCGCAAAACATCCAGATAGTATTCAAAAGGCCAGTCCGGATGCAGCCCGCTGACAATATGCAATTCCCGCAAGTCCGGATCCTGAGCAGCGGACTTAGCAATTCTCAGCACTTCCGCTTGGCTCATAGCGTACGCCTTTTTGTCTCCCTCATCACGGCCAAAGGCGCAGAAATGGCAGCGAGAAACACAAATATTGGTCAAATTCACATGGCGGTTCACATTAAAATAGACATAGTCTCCGCTTAGGCGCTGGCGGACAATATCAGCCAGATAGCCAATGCGCGCAATATCCGGCGAAGCAAACAGCGCCAAGCCATCCTCTTTGGAAAGCCTTTGCCCGGCCCTAACCTTTGCTTCAATCGTATCTAACGGGGTCTTCAAAACCAAACACTCCTTCCCAACCCTTCGGCCGACGCCGCAGGGCAGAGAGCCTCAACTTATAAACGCTCCATTGTCCATTGTCTCCAAATTCTCCGAAGAAGTCAATCGAAAATTATTCCTTTTCCTCCAGCTTCATACATCGTGGGTCTGTCAGCAGGGGTTTGTACCGGCTCCGTCGAATTTTATCTAAGTAGATTATTATTTTTCAGCATTCTGTTTCCCGAAAGGAGACAAGCTATGCAACAAGCTATTTTTGACGCTATCCACCGCCTGGCCGGTATTGTGCATCGCACGCCGGTCTTAACGTCACGCTCCTTGGACGAAGAAAGCGGCGGTAATTTGCTTTTTCTGAAATGCGAAAATTTCCAGCGCACCGGTTCTTTCAAGTTCCGTGGCGCTTATCAGTTCGTCAGTACCTTAACAGCCGATGCTCGGCGGCGTGGCGTTCTCACCGCAGGACCTGACAACCAGGCTTTAGCCTTGGCCCTTACAGGCCGCTTACTGGACACGCCGGTGCATGTCCTTCTTTCAGATACCATTTCTCCACAAACTCGTCAGACCCTGCTAGCCTACGGTGCGATTCTCCATTTCGGCTCTGATGATTTTTTCAGTCGTGAAAGTGAAGCGTACCTACTGGCCAAAGAAGAACAGTGGCAATACGTTTCTCCTTGGGAACACAAAACAATGCTGGCCGGGCATGCCACCGCCGCCAAAGAACTCATTGACGACGCCTACAGTCTGGATTATTTGCTGGTTCCCTGCCGCCACGGCGGCCTCCTAGCCGGCAGCGCCGCCTACATTAAGCAGGCTCACCCCCACTGCCAAGTTATCGGCGTCCAAGAAGCCGCAGATGCGCCTGCACCGCTCCCGCCCTCTTCCGAGTTGACGGTTTCCCTCATCCAACGGCATGTAGATGACATCATGACGGTTTCTGAAAGGGACGTCCTGCGCGCCATGTTCTATTTATGGTCACGCCTGAAAATCGTAGTAGAGCCAGCTGGCTCCCTGTCTTTAGCACCGCTTTTAGCGGGGATGCTGCCGCTCTCCGGCAAACGTATCGGTCTTTTAATCAGCGGCGGCAACATCGACATCGGCAAAGCCTGCAATATCTTTAAGGACTGCTAACCACTTAAAAAGACGAACAAGAGAGTACTAGGATTGAACAAGAGTCGCGAGAGTCAAGTGAGGGTTCGGCTGAGGGTTACGGGATTTTGAACAAGAGTAAAGTGAGTAGAGTGAGGGCTTACGGAAAAAGGCACGGAACGCAGAGTAAGCAAAGGTAACAGAGAAAGGCCCG
>CAZKCR010000294.1:0-2324 GCA_964551055.1 uncultured Anaeromusa sp.
ATGGTTCCCTCTTTTGCTAAATGTTCAATGACTTTTTGAATTTCCGCTTGTACCTTTTTGTATTCAACTTCTTTCCAGGCTCTCAGCAGGGGGATGAACTTGGCGTTGTTGCTTTGCATAATTTTGTCCAGTAAGCGCAAAATCATGCCGCGATTGCGATCTTTCAAGTTTTGGACAGATTTGTAATCGTTTCCATCAAGAATTTTGACGAGGTCTTGAAATAGCTCTTCAGCGAATGTATCTTTCTCAATTTCCCAACCGAATTCCGAGAAAATTAGCAGGGGCAATTTGCCACTATATTCGATTTCAAGATAACCTTTTTTTATCATCCAATCGATCCGGTTTCCTATTTTTGCTAAGGTCAAGTCTTGGTAATAACCATAAGTCGGGCATTGATCCAGTTGGTGTTCGAGAATCTTCTTGTCCTTGGAGCCTTTGAGGAGTTTGGCCAGCAAGCTTCGTCCGCCAGTACCGATCAGCGGGTCAGCAGCCCGGAGAATCGCCTTTATTTCTTTGTCAGCAAGCTGGTGAATGTCACCGCTGTTTAGTTCGAAGTGGATTCGTTGTCTCTTTTTGCTCATACGATTGTTCGGCTTTCTTTGGGAATTTATTTTTTAATTGTCTCTATCGTCATATATGCATTTCTTTACTTGTTGTCAGGAGCTACATACTTCATGTTGCGCGTAGTGCCAGTCGCTACTAGCTTATTTTGTGCGACAAGTTTCTTGAGGGTGAGGTAGGCTTGCTGATTGCTGACCCCTAAAAGAGCAGCGGCCTCTCCACGCGTGATGCTGCCTTGCGCTTTAACGTATTGCAAAATCAATTCGGGCTGGCGGATGCTGTCGATGCCAGCCTGACGGACATAAGCAGCCGTGTTATTGGCTGTTATATATACTTTAGCACTTAAAATGTACGTGCGGCCACGTCCAGCCCCTATTGCTTCGACAAATCCTTTTTCGACCAGCGTTTCAATGTTCGCCTTGAGGCGGGACTCGGAAATGTTAGTCGCTTCCATGAGGCGATGAAGGTCTAAGCGGCGCTCTGTACGAAGTGCGGATAGAATGAGCAGCGAATTAATTGGCAAAAAGCGTCCGGACTTGCTTTGTTCTTCGGCAATCATTTTGGCGAAAGCCAGATCGGGGTGAGAGCGGGAGATAAAGAGCTTTACGCTTCGCTCATTGGACTCGGAATAGTCGGGAAGCGGGCGGCCATAAATGATAGAACCGGTGAAAATACGGTCAATACCGCGTCCCGTGCGCTCGGCTAAACCAATACGCTTTAAAGCGTCCGCTAGAGCTGGATTTCGGCCATGAGGCTCAACGGTTAATATATTCTTCAAGTTAATGCCGTCAATGAAGCCGCCGGGATTGCTGATGGTAAGTCCGTCGTCATCAATTAGTACACGCGTCATTTGCAGCATGGAATAATCTCTATGGCAAAAAGCATTAATTAACGCTTCGCGAAAGGCGTTAGGATCAAATTCCGGAATGGGGATTCGGAAGAGGCCATCCGATATTTCCCGTTCCGGATTCCATGGTTTTAAAAGCTCAGAGAAAAATTCAAAGGTAGCAAGTAAGGGCTTTCGCAGTTGCTCGTTGATGCGGACGGTAGTGCCTTCCAGTACTTGAAAGGCAGATTGCGCCGTAGGGATGAGCTCGGAGAGGCGATCTTCTTTGCCGATGAGCAAGAGGCCGGTTATGGTTGGGGTAAGAGTATCGTTTACAGTGGTAATGAGGCGCAACGCCTTAAAAAGCTCTTCGTCGTTTAGCTCAAGCAGGGAAATATCGCCATGGCGTTTGGAAATAATACTGCGGAGGCGAGAGATTTCGTTGCTATCAAAATCAGCAGTAGTAGCTCCGGGGACTGGTTGCGAGGAGAAGTCAAAAAAACCTAAGTCAGATAAGCGGCTGGTGATCTCAAAAGGATATAAGGGAATATTTTCGGGAGAACCGTCGACTTTTAAGCGGCGTCTTAGAATTTTGCCGTTTCCTGCAGCTACGATGCTGCGGCTTTTAGGTATGTCTAGTTTCAAAATGCTTTTTTCGTGGCAGGTAAGGATCTCGGCTCTTGCGGAAATCGGAGGAACTGTTTTATTAGCAATCATAGCGATGATAGGTAATGCGTGTGCATGGTCTGGATGCAGCCCTGTGACTTCGCCATTATCTTCTATGCCTAAATAGAGAGTGCCGCCTTCGGTGTTGCTCATGCCCACTACTGCGTCTACAAGCTCGGAGTCAGGCAAACGTTTTCGATCACTCTTGAATTCAATGGTTAAAGACTCTTTTGTTGGTAATTCCATATTCGATATCACCTCTTATTGATAT
>CAZKCR010000295.1:0-2320 GCA_964551055.1 uncultured Anaeromusa sp.
ACCTTTGGCGATATGCTGCGCGTACCTGGTTCTTTTTCCAGCTTGGAAGAGGCGAAAAGCCGCGGGGCGGATATTCATACGGTATATTCGCCGCTGGAAAGCCTGGAACTGGCGGAACGGTTTCCTGAAAAACGCGTGGTTTTTCTCGGTGTAGGATTTGAGACGACGGCGCCTTTGACGGCGGCCTGTGTTCAGGAGGCCGCGCGCCGTCAATTGTCTAATTGGCTGATTTTGCCGGCGCATAAAGTAGTGCCGCCGGCATTGACCTCTTTACTGCAAGATCCAGAGAGCCGAGTGGACGGTTTGCTGCTGCCTGGACATGTGGCGGTGGTGACCGGTATGTCAGTATTTGCGGACTTGCCAGTGCCGGCGGTCATTGCCGGCTTTGAAGCGCTGGATATTTTGGAAGCCGTAGTCCGCCTTGTGCGTCAGGCGGCGCAGGGAGAAGTGCGCCTGGAAAATGCCTATCGCCGCGTGGTTCGCCCAGAGGGAAATGTGTTGGCTCAGTCCCTGGTAGCTGAGGTATACGAACCGGTTGATTCCGCTTGGCGCGGTTTGGGCGTATTGGCGCAGTCCGGCTTGCAGGTGCGGCGGGATTTTTCACGCTGGGATGCCACGCAAGCTTGGCCGTTACAGCCGCCGGAAAGCAAGGAAGCGCCAGGATGCTGCTGTGGCGAGGTGCTGAAGGGGCGTCTGCAGCCGCCGCAATGTCCTTTGTTTGGAAAGGCGTGCACGCCGCTGCAGCCGGTGGGCGCTTGTATGGTGTCAGTGGAAGGCGTATGTGCAGCCTGGTATAAGTATGGAGCAGGAAGGTGGTCCCCATGAAGGAGGAGCAGATTCGCATGGCCCATGGGGCCGGGGGGCGGTTAAGCCGTCTTTTGGTGGAAGAAGTAATTCGGCCATATTTTGGCAATGAAGTTTTGGATGTCATGCATGATGCAGCCTTGTTGCCGCAGCAAGAAGGTCGGCTGGCTTTTACTACGGACTCTTATGTGGTAAAACCGTTATTTTTTCCTGGCGGAGATATTGGTCGTCTTGCTGTATGCGGCACAGTGAATGATTTAGCGGTCAGCGGCGCTAAGCCGCTGTATTTGAGCATGGCCTTGGTTTTGGAGGAAGGACTGCCTTTGAGTACGCTTCGGCGCGTGCTGGCGTCGATGGCCCAGGCCGCTAAAGAAGCAGAGGTTTTGATTGTTACAGGGGATACGAAGGTTGTGGAACGAGGCGCGGTGGACGGCTTGTTCATTAATACTGCCGGCGTGGGCGTTGTTCCGGATGGGCGGGATGTGACGGCGCGTCGGGCCAGAGAGGGGCAGCACATTTTAATCAGCGGTTTTTTGGGAGACCACGCCTTGGCTGTCATGGCACAGCGGCATGGTCTAACGTTGCCGGAAGCGGTGCTTAGTGATTGTGCGCCGTTGGCAGCCATGTTGCAGGAGGTGCTGGCAGAAGTTCCACAGGTTGCTGTACTGCGGGATCCTACGCGAGGCGGCTTGGCGACAACATTGCAGGAAATTGCCATGCAAGGGGGCGTATCCATGGAATTGGAAGAAGCCTTGCTGCCTGTTCGGCTCGAAGTAAAGGCTGCTTGTGATTTGCTTGGCTTTGATCCGTTGTATATGGCGAATGAGGGAAAATGCCTTCTTCTAGTAGAACCGGAAGACAGTGAAGCTGTCTTGCGCATTTTAAAACACCATGCGCACGGAAGGGATGCTTGTCGTATAGGAAGCGTGACCAAAGGAGTGGGAGGAAAAGTAAGTATTAGGACCTTGGTCGGTGGCGTGAGACTTTTGAGCCAATTAGAGGGGGACCAATTGCCAAGAATTTGCTAAATGATAGATTTCTCATATCTATATATTGACTGGTTAGTCCGGATGCCGTAATATAGTTAAAGAAGTTTTCAAAAGAAACTGATTTTCGTTATGATTTGAGAATGGCTAGTTACAGGCAAGGCAAGTCTCGGGAGGATGAAAGAAAATGGATGAAATGGTAACCAGGCTAACAGCGGAATTTCTTAAGGCAATGGCGCACCCGGTGAGGATTAAAGTGCTCAAGCTGCTATCGGAACAAGAACAATGCGTATGTGATTTGGTGGACACAATTGGTATTGAACAATCGAATCTGTCGCAACACTTAAGTGTGTTGAAGAAACAGGGCATTATCGAGTCTCACAAAAACGGCACCAAAGTAATTTACAACTTGGTTTATCCTCCTGCAGTTGATATTGTGGATACAGTAGGGCAGGTTTTGCGGGCGCAAATTTTTCAGAGCCAGACGTTGCTGGAGCATTTGTAACTAAAAACACAAAACCCCCGGCAAA
>CAZKCR010000296.1:0-2316 GCA_964551055.1 uncultured Anaeromusa sp.
TTTCCTCTTACTACGCAGTTGCTCATGGTACTGACCTTGATGCTTTCTACAAAAGGCATTGCGGCGGTGCCCGGCGCATCGTTGATTGTTATTGCAGGGACTGCGGCCGCCTTTGGACTACCTGTAGAGGGGATTGCAATCATTCTGGGAGTCGACCGAATTTTGGATATGGCGCGCACGGCGTGCAATCTTATTGGCAACTGTATTGCCTCGGTCGTTGTGGCTCGCTGGGAGCATGAGCTTCCAGACGAACAACTGGCTGTCGCTTATGCGCAGCAGTACGACGACTGATACAATAGCAATCACAAAGTAAGGAGCGATCAAACCATGGAAAACAGTGATAAGGTCGTCTTGGGAGTTATCGGAGCTGACTGTCATGCAGTGGGCAACAAAATTCTGGCCCATGCCTTGCGGGCGGCAGGTTTTGAGGTGGTTAACCTGGGCGTACTGGTGCCGCAGCAGGAATTCGTCAATGCGGCTATTGAAACCGACGCGAAGGCTATCTTAGTGGCGTCTCTCTACGGACACGGCGAAATTGACTGCCGGGGCCTGCGGGATGCTTGCAAAGAAGCTGGCATCGGCGGCATCAAGCTGTATGTAGGCGGCAACCTGGTTGTCGGCAAAACCGACTTCACCGAAGTAAAAGAAAAATTCCTTGCCATGGGTTATGACCGTGTATATGAACCAGGTATTTTGCCAGACCAGGTAATTGAAGACTTGAAGCAGGACCTGGCCCGGGCGTAGCCGGGAGAGGAGAGACGAGCATGAGCCATGTGCTACTCATTGACTTTGGCAGTACGTATACTAAGCTTACGGCTGTAGATGTCGAGAAGGAAGAAATTTTGGGCACGGCACGAGGCATTACAACGGTAGAAACAGACATCATGGAAGGGCTGCAGGAAGGCTTGGATGTGCTCTTTGCCCAGACAGGCAAACTGGAATTTCAGCGAGTGCTGGGCTGTTCTAGTGCTGCGGGCGGCCTGAAAATGGTGGCCATTGGTCTGGTGCCGGAACTGACTGCTGAAGCGGCTAAACGAGCTGCTTTAGGGGCTGGTGCGAAGGTATTGGGCGTGTACTGCAACGAGCTCAGCGAGTACGAAATTGAGGAAATTGCAGCACTGAAACCGGAAATCATTCTTTTGGCCGGCGGCACGGACGGAGGCAATAAGGAAGTAATTCTTCACAATGCCCGCATGTTGTGCACGCTGGGGATGGATGTGCCGGTGCTGGTGGCAGGCAATAAATCCGTGGCGCCCCAGGTGGTCGGGATTTTAAGCAAGGTTATGACTGAAGTGGTGCATACGGAAAATGTTATGCCGCGCTTGGGAGAGCTGAATATTGATCCTGCTCGCGGCGCCATCAGGGATCTCTTTTTACGGCGCATCATCGAAGCTAAAGGTCTGAATAAGGCTAACAAATTTGTAGACAAGATGATGATGCCGACTCCCGCGGCCGTACTCAAGGCGGCAGAACTTTTAGGCACTGGAACCGCGCACGAAAGTGGTTGGGGCGATCTGATGATTGTGGATATCGGCGGCGCAACTACCGACCTGTATTCCATCGCTAAAGGAGATCCCAAACAGCCGACTGTGACGATGCGGGGGCTGCCGGAGCCGTTTGCTAAACGAACGGTAGAAGGCGATCTGGGCATGCGTTATAGCGCGACCGCCCTGCTAAAGGCGGCCAGCGCACCTGTGTTGGCTCAAAAAGCTGGCGTCAGCGAAGAAGAAGTGACGGCGTACTGCCATTTGGTGGAAAACCAAGTCGATACGTTGCCGCAGACTCCGCGAGAGCAGGCCATTGAAGACGCTCTTGGCTGGGCGTGCACCAAAGTGGCGGCGCAGCGCCATGTAGGAAAGATCGAATCGGTCTTTAGCTGCGTAGGCGAGGTCTACGTACAAGTCGGCAAGGATTTGACGGCTGTGGAGAAGGTCATCGGCACAGGCGGTGTTATCGTTCATCATGAATGTCCAGAGTGCATTCTGGAAGGCATTCGCTATGACGCAGCAGCAGCGGAATATCTAAAACCCAAACAATGTGATTACTATATCGATGGTGAATACATTCTCTCCGCCATGGGGCTTCTGTCGGAAGAACAGCCCGAGGTGGCTCTGCGGATGATGAAAAAATATCTGAAACGGAGGCAATCAGCGTGGAATTGAAAAATAAGAAATGGTCCCATGACGAATTTTTCGCAATGCGCAAAGAGATTTTGGCCCAGTGGCCTACAGGGGCAGAGGTGGATTTTGACGAAGCCGTCAAATACCATGAAACCATTCCGGCGCGCAAGCATTTTTCCAAACAGCTTGTAAAAGC
>CAZKCR010000297.1:0-2307 GCA_964551055.1 uncultured Anaeromusa sp.
GCGGCGGCCCCGCAGGATACCTAGGCGCATTACGCGCCGCTCAACTTGGCGCCTCAGTAACCTTGGTAGAAAAAGACCATTGCGGCGGCGTCTGCTTAAATCAAGGCTGCATCCCAACAAAAGCCTTGCTGCGTACGTCCGAATTGGCGGGCTATGCCAAAAAATGCGGCGATTTCGGCCTGGACATGCCTTTGTCCGGTCTGGACTGGTCCCGCAGTCTAGCCCGTAAAGAACGCATCACCAAAATCCTGCGTAATGGCGTAGAGCAGTTATTGAAAGAAGCCGGCGTTACACGCCTTGTCGGCGAAGGACGCCTAAGTTCCGCCAACGAGATGGAGGTTGTTACCGAAACGGCAAGCCATCTTCTCAGCTTTGATAAATTGCTCATCGCCACCGGTTCCAAGGCCAAACGACCGCCTATTCCCGGCGCAGAATCCTTAAGCGTCGTCACCAGCGACAAATTGCTGACGCTCAAAAAAGTGCCTCGCCGGCTGATCATTATCGGCGGCGGCGTCATTGGTCTGGAGTTCGCTCAAATGTTTCTCTCTCTGGGCAGTGAGGTCGTTCTGCTGGAACTGCAGCCGCAACTGTTGCCAGAAGAGGACAAGGATATTGCCCTTGAACTGGTGAAAGCTATGCAGCGTCAAGGCCTGCGTATTTTTACGCAAGCACAAGTCACAAATATTTCCTACAGCAGCGAAGAAACCCTGGTTTCTTTTACGCAAAAAGACGCAGTCAAAGACCTTCCCGCCGACATCGTACTTTTGGCCACAGGCCGACAACCGGCTCCTCCCCCGGAAGCTGCGTCTTTAGGCTTAGCCTTAGGACCGCAAGGAGAAATTGTCGTCAATAAACGCCAGGAAACGAACCTGCCTGACATTTATGCCGCCGGTGACGTTACCGGAGGCAAGCTTCTGGCTCATAAAGCATATGCCGAAGGGCGCGCCGCCATGGAAAACGCGCTAGGCTACCCAGCGGTGGTGTCGCAGCACTTGGTGCCCTCTTGCGTCTATACGCAACCCGAATTGGCCTCGGTCGGCCTTACGGAAGACACTGCCATCAAGCAAGGCTATGAAGTCCGCTGCGGACGCGCCTCTTTTCGCCAAAACGGCAGAGCCCTTTGCCTGGGCGAACGGGACGGCCTGGTTAAAGTCGTCGTTGACGCCGTCACTGACCGTCTCCTGGGCATCCATATGACCGGACCGCATGTGTCCGAATTGCTGGGAGAAGCCTCTTTGGCTCTTTCCTTGGGCGTTACCGCCTTGCAGCTATCTACGCTGACTCATCCGCATCCGTCTTTGAGCGAGGCGCTCATGGAAGCCTGCGCTCAGGCGACAGAGTAAAAATAAACAGGAGTAAAGTGAGGGTACGACGGAGGGTTACTAGACACGAATAACCGCAAAGTGGCTGCGCCGAAACACTCGTTTCAGCACAGCCACTTTCTTTTTACTTCACGCTTCCGGCTCTTTCACGCATACGCAGTTGCGACCATTGTGCTTGGCTTCGTATAAAGCCCGATCTGCCGCCAATAAGCAGGCTTCCAAATTTGCCCGCCCCTCCGCCACGCCAAAGCTGGCTGAAAGAGTACGCTCCGCTCCCAGTTCCGGCAACTGCAAGTCTGTGATACACAAGCGCAGCCGCTCCGCCACTTGTACAGCTTCTTGGGCCGATGACCTTGGTAAAAATAAAATAAATTCCTCGCCGCCATAACGCCCTAGCAAGTCGCTGTCCCGCAATACCGACTGCGCTGCTCGCGCTACCTGCCGCAACGCTTCGTCTCCCGCCTGATGACCAAAGGTATCGTTAATGCGCTTGAAATGGTCCAAGTCAAAAATAATCAAGGAAAATGGTTTTTCCCCTATCGCCTCTTTCCGAAATTCTCCCTGGCAAAGCTGAAAAAAATGCGTACGGTTATAAATCTGCGTTAATCCATCCATAGTAGCCGCCTGCTGCAACCGTTCCAAAAGACGCACTTCTTCCGTTACATTTTGCAGCACCACAATCAGTCCGGTTCCTTTGCCTTTGGGGTCGACAATGGGAGCCACCCGGCTGGCGCAAATTTTCTCTTCCTTCCCCGGCAGCCGCCAGCGCATCCGTTCCTGCCCTGCTTCACTTTGCTTTATCTGCTCTAGTAACGCCGGATACGCTGCCAAGACCTTATCAATGGAACTACCAATACCTCCGGAAGCGATTAGTTCCGGCAGCATTTTTTTCGCTGCGATATTGCTGTCTAAAATACGCTGTTTGCGATCCAGCACCAAAATGCCGTCGCCAATCATATCAAATACGGCCGCTCTGGCCACCGGC
>CAZKCR010000298.1:0-2286 GCA_964551055.1 uncultured Anaeromusa sp.
GCGAAAAAATCTCTTGCCCTGGCGGTGCACTCATTAAATCAGCAGGCCCCTTGGATTGAGAATGTTAATAAAATACCAGTCCCTGTGGAATTTGTTACGAAAATTTGGTTACGAACGGAGAGATTGCCGCGCTGGCGCTCGCAATGACCCGCAAGCCAGCTTAGTTCTGTCATTGCGAGGAGCGCAGCGACGCGGCAATCTCTTCGCCAATATTCTCTCTGTTTCTTATGGCTTTTCTTAAATCTCTTATAAACCCATCGTACCCTCACTCTACTCACTCTACTCATGTTTAAAAATATCGTACTCCGCAACCCTCATTCGAGCCCTCTGGTTCTCCGATTCTCCTGTTCAATTTTTTTCTCTCTGTTCCTCTGCGTTTCGTTCTCTTCTTTTAGAAATGTAAGGCTCTTTTTTGCCGGAACTTCAGCAGTACCAGACCGATGAGCTCCGGCAGAATATAGGGCTTTTGCAGATAATGCTCTACTTCTAAGGCCAAGGCGCGCTGGATGCCTTCGTGGTCTTTCAGATGGGAAAGGAAGAAAAAGGGGATGGCCTGAGAAGTCGAATTTTGTCGCAAGCGTTCCCGCAGGGCGAAGCCGTCGACTTTGGGCAGCAGCACCTCAGAGATAATCAGTTCCGGTTGGTGTTTTTCCACCGAGGCAAGGGCTTCTTCGCCATTGGCGGCAGTGAGAATGCTGAAGCCTTCCGCCTGCAGCAGGCTGCGCAGCACTTCGAGGTGCAGCTCGTCGGTGTCCACCAACAGGATCTGTCCCAGGGCGACGGAGACGGGAATGCCGGTATCCGTAAAGACGCGGTTTTTTCCCTGTTGTCGGGCGGAGGCCAGATAGCCCTTAGCTGTTTGGTAGAAAGCTTGCATGCAAAGCTCGGTTTCCTCGCACTGTCGCGCGGTTAGATCGGACGAGGCAATGACGCCGATGGAAACGGTGCTGGCTTCGATGAAATGTGTAGATTGCTCTACCAGATAGCGCAGCTCTTCCGCGTAAGCCAATGCGTTTTCTTTGGAGGTGTCCTCCAAATAGCAGGCAAAAACCGGTCCGTCGACTTTGAACAAATGGCTGCCGGCTTGCAAGTGCTCTTTGAGAAACAGCGCCAGGCCGCGCAGCAGTTCGTCGCCAGCGCGGCTGCCGTGCCGGAGATTGACTTGCGCCAGATTGTCTGCGCCGATGAGCAGCAGCGCTCCTGACGGTTCTTGACACCGCGCCTGTTTGCATTGCTCTTCCAGGTATTCTAAAAACACCTTTTCATTGCTGAGTTTGGTGATAGGACACTGGAGCAGGTGGCTGGCCGCATGCTGGACATGTTCTTGAATGCGCAGATTTTTTTCCAACAGCGCCAGGTTTTCCTGATGCAGACGTTGGGTTTCTTTTTCCAGAGAAAATAATACGGTGTCATAGATTTGCGGCGTGGCGGCGGTATAGGTATTGGTGAGCTGACGTACTAGGGGTTCTAATTGCAGCAGTAAATCCAGGCCGCCGTGCTGGTGCAGGATGGCGAAGAACGCATGCCAGTTTTCTTCGGACCCGGGGAAATCAGCGGCGAGCTGCGGCGAGTCTGGCTGGAGTGAGAAAGAAGTGTTTGTAAAGATACTATAAATATGCTGCTGTGAGAGCAGACCGGTAAGGCGCTGCAGCACTTGATTGAGCAGCGGTGTATAGCTGTCTTGAGGACGCAGCTGTTTGGGTTGTGTTTGCAGCAGGGAACCGCAGGGCAGGTGACGCAGCGCGTCTATGTATAGCGGCAAATCCTGGCGAATGACAGAACCGTGCTGGGGGGCGATTCGCTTCAAATCCAGCTGGGCAAATACGTCCATGGCGGCTCCCAGGATGTCGGAGGAAGGCATATAATGCTCATGAAAGGCTTTCATGGCTTCCAGGTAATTGAGACCGTCCCATTCGTCTGCGAATAAAGGAGCTTCTTCTGTCAGAACACCAAAGAGATCGCTGGAAAACAAGGTGCGGCTTTGCGGATCATAAGTGGCAAAGGCGCAAGGAGAATGCAAATAGGGCGTGGGATAAAACTGTAGCAAATGATCCTGTCCAAAGACCAGGCGGTGCTCCTGTTGGCTGATATTGTAGAACTCCGAGCGGACCCCGTAGCATTTGATCATAGGAATGGCGCGCCAGTGCGCCACGAGCTGGCCCTGAAAGCAGTATTGCTCCCAAAGAGGGACGCTGGCACAAAAATCAGGGTCCTGATGTTGCAGCACAATGTAGCGCAATTTCTCGATGGGAATGAGCTGTGTTACCTTATTCCAGACCTGAGGAA
>CAZKCR010000299.1:0-2277 GCA_964551055.1 uncultured Anaeromusa sp.
TTAAGCAGGACTTTCCTCAGCCTGACTCGAAACTAAAATCATACAATATCGTGAGAGGATGAAGAGTTTGAGCGAAGCATACCAAGAAGATTCGCCGGAGGCCCTGTGGCAGGCATGCCTGCGCTGGGCCCAGGAAAAGGATATGGATTTTCGGCTGCGCTGCAGTGAAGCAAGAATAAAAGCTGCGCAGCTTTCGTTAGCGCAGTTGGCAGTTTTGCCGCTGCAGCCGCAGCCGGATGCGCAGGCGGCTGTTTTTAGCCGCTTGACCTTGCCTTTAAGCGCCGTCGCCAGGCTGATGGGTTCAACGCCATACTTGACTGAGGAGCTAGAAGATTGGGGTGCGAAAAGTGCTTCATGGCTGCAGGCTTGCGGTTTGTCCCGGGGGTCCGTATTGTTGATAGCAGATGGTCTCGACGGAGAAGGTCCTGGCTGGGGCGTACTGCAAGGAGCAGAGTCTTTGCAGGCTACGGTAGCGACTCTCAGCCAGCGTCCCTGGGATACGATAAGTGACTATGGCGCAGGTGCCTGCGCTTTGACGGCGCCTCTTTTAGACGCTTGGTTGGCTAGCGGAGCGGCTGCCGGCATTTGCCGGAACTTTTTTTGCCTGACCCCATTGGTGTCGGAAGAACAGAGGCAGCGATGGGAACAACGGTTAGGAGCGCCGGTGCATCGTCAGTGGGGGATGCCGGGGCTGCAGGCTTCGACAGTGGCTTGGGAATGTCCGCGGCGCGAAGGATTTCATATCCCGGTGGATTCTTTTTGGCCGGAAATAGTGGACCCGGTTACGTTGCAGGCATTGCCGCCGGGCGAGCCGGGGGAATTAGTGCTTACGGCATTGCGGCGGCGCAGTGCGCCAGCCATTCGGATGCGTACAGGCTGGCAGGGGCGGATTGAAGAGGGGAATTGCCGCTGCGGCAGCTCGCAGCCAAAATTTGTTCCCATAAATAAGTAGGAGGTACGACGTGAGATATCAAACGATGGGTTCGTGTGCTAAGGAAATTTCTTTTGAAATTCACGACGGAAAATTGAGCCAGGTATGCTTTAAGGGAGGCTGTCCTGGAAACTTAAGAGCCATCAGCCTGTTGCTGGAAGGAATGGAGGTGCAGGATGTTATTGATAAGTTTACGGGAAATCTTTGCCGCAACGGCACTTCCTGTACAGATCAGCTGGCGCAGGCCTTAGAAGCATGGCAGAACAAGCAACAGCAATCTGCCTAAAGCGTGGTATTAAGGCGGCATATCGACATAGAGAATAACCTGAATTTTCCAGAGGAAGAAGGATTTATGCCATGAAATTGACAGTTGTTATGGATAATATGGTTCCTTTTGGGGCTTCGAAACCGTTAGTTGGAGAGCACGGCTATTCCCTGTTGATCGAGATATCTGGTAAAAGGGTGTTGCTTGATGCCGGGCAGTCAGCGGCGGTAGTGAGCAACCTCAGTTTGCTAGGCGTACATCCGGACGAGCTGGACGCCATTGTCATTAGTCACGGCCATTTCGATCATGCCGGCGGCTTGGTCAGCGTGCTGCAGCATCGCAGCCGTCCTGTAGCTGTATATGGCCACAGCGGCTTATTTACAAAGCGCTATTCCGTGTCCGGCAACAAGCGCCGCTATATTGGCATTCCCAATACGAAAGACGAATTGAGCGGTTTGGGAGCTAAATGGCATTTGGCAGAGGAGTCGGGGGAAGTTGTGCCAGGTCTTATTTTCAGCGGTTCTGTACCGCGTCACACCGCCTACGAGCAAGGAGACAGCAAGCTGGTGGTTGGCGGTGGCTGCGGCGGCGATTGCCAGGACAACATTGAAGATGATACCTCTCTATACTATCGAAATAAAAAAGGCTTGGTAGTTCTTTCCGGCTGTGCCCATGCAGGGCTGGTAAATACGGTGGAGCATGGTTTTGCTGTGACTGGCGCGGATCGGCTTCTGGGCTGGGTCGGGGGTACGCATTTGGGGCCGGTCGGAATAGAGCAGCAGACGAAAACGCTGGAGCAGATTGAAGTCTATGCGCCGCAGTTTATCGCCGCCAGTCACTGCACCGGCTTTGCGATGATGACCGAACTGGCGCGGCGCTTGGGCGAACGGTTTGTCAGCGGTATGGTAGGCCAGGTAATCGAGGTACCGGAATAAGAAAAGTAGAGGCTTTAGGCAGCAAACCAGAGTTAGCAGCGAGATAAAGTGCGCTGTTAACTCTGGTTTTTTGCGCCTCTTTTCAACGGCAGCAACAACGTCCTTTTAAAAAGAGTGAATAATGAAAAAATAAAAACAGGTATTTG
>CAZKCR010000300.1:0-2270 GCA_964551055.1 uncultured Anaeromusa sp.
AAAGCAGAGGAAATGCCGTCGACTCCTGGTTTTGCAAGTCGCGCGAAAATCTTGTCTCAAATACAGTTATGCCGCCGTTTATACAGAGGCTTCTAGCCCTAAAATCTTCTTTCGCGTTTTTCGTGTATTTCGCGGTTCGATAGCAACACCTCTCCAATTTATTATCCAACAGCAAAAAGCCGGCTTTACAACGAACAATGTTCTTGCAAAACCGGCTTTCTTTTTCTCTCTTATCCCTGGGCCTTCAGACCGTGCAAAAAGGCGCGCACAGAGTATTCCAGAACCGTATTGACGTCACTATCCAGCACCTGTTCCGCCGGATTGTCGTTGATAAACATGCGCCACCAGAACTGCCCTACAGCAACCGTCGAAAAGCTGTTGTACTGCAGCTCCGCATTGGCTTTAGGCAGTTTACCTTCCTTCTGCATTTGCTCGAAGTAGGCAATTAGATGCTTTTTCATTTCCACAGGAAACTGGCGAATTTTGGCCCGCAATTCGGGAATATTATTGTCTTCCTTTAGAAAAATATTCATCAAACGGCGATTATGCTCCAAATGCTTATAATGCGCCTTGCAGATATTCATCAAATCAATATCCGGATTTCCTGTCAACTGATCATGAAAGATTTCCTGAAACGGAAAAGAAACCGAAAAACGATCAAACGCTTCCATGAGCATATTCTTTTTGCTGGTAAACTTGCGAAACACCGTCATCTCGCTGACACCTGCGCCTGCCGCCACTTCCTTGATCGTTACAGCCCGAAATCCTTTCGCGGAAATCAGGTCCATCGCCACATACATAATCCGATCTTTCGTATCCATTCCTCGCATATACCATTAGCCCCTTTCATTCCCCTATTCATCACGGCCTGCCTCCGTGACACTGATCAAAAATAGTATGTATCTTTTTATTGCTTTGCCTCATAGCTCACCGCGTAGGAACCTAAATTTTTCATCCAAACACAACGCTTCTGCACCGCCTGGATGGCCTCGGCAATTTTCGGCTGCGCCGCATCGCCGTCAATGTCCATTAAGAAAACGTACTCGCCCATCTTTGTCCGCGCCGGTCGCGACTCAATGCGCGTTAAATTAACATCCCGCTTTGCAAACTCTGCCAAAAGCTCGTACAATCTGCCAGGTTTTTCACCGTCAATGCGACAAATCAAAGAGGTTTGCACCGAACCGCCGTTACAGGAAACCGGTTCCTTTACCAAGCGCACAAAGCGCGTGCAATTTCCTTCATCATCTTGAATACCCCGTTCGAGCAGCTTTAAACCATATAGCTCGCCCAAAAGTGAGCTGCCAATGGCTGCATCGCCGTCACCGGCAGCAACGCGCCGCGCCGCTTCTGCAGTACTGACCACAGGAATTCTGGCCGCCTGAGGATAGCGGCGTCCTAAAAAAGCCCTACACTGCGCCAAAGCCTGGGGATGCGACAAGATGCTGTTTGGCTTTTCACAAGCCTGCGCTACCCATAAATCATGGCGGATTGGCCAGCGCACATCCTGTTGGATAAACAGATCCATTTCATGCACCAGCAAATCCAAGGTCACATTGACCGAGCCTTCCCAGGAATTTTCAAAAGGAACGACGCAGCAATCTGCCTCTCCTTGCGCCACCGCCCACATGGCGTCTTCGATGCTTGGAAATCCCTGCAATTGCCATTCATCTTTTGCTAAAAATCGGGCTACTTCCTCACTGTAGGTTCCTTCCGGTCCCAAATACGCCATGCATCGCTTCTGCGCCATCCTTTTGCCTTCCTTTCCTCGTTATGTTCATGTTAGAACATAGTATAGCTGATATTTTACAGTAACACAATAAAAGTTTTGTTAATAATTTGTTGTTCTCATGACATTGTCCACAATAAAAGAAAGTCCGCGCCTTATGACGCGGACCCATTATACACTTCCAGCGGCTATGCCTTTTCTAATTCAGCTTTTCGTTCACGGTACTCTTCCAGTGTAATTTCACCCTTGGCTAAGCGAAGCTTGAGCACTTCCAGCGCACTGGTCGGCGCTTCCTCTTTAGCTGCTGAGCCGCCCTTGAGCGACCGGAACAGCCATACTGCAAGCATTACCAGCACTGCCAGCACCAATACATGCATTACCATGCCAATACCCATACCCACATATCCCAAAGGTCCTCCGCCAAATCCATGCATCCACATACGAAGCACCTCCTTTCTTTTCTTCATCTTCAGTATAGCGAAAGAATTTGAAGAAACGATGAAGAAATTGTGACATCTTTCGCACTTTAACCGTTCTTAAAGCG
>CAZKCR010000301.1:0-2270 GCA_964551055.1 uncultured Anaeromusa sp.
AAGCTAATTCACTGTATCAATTTTGAATCCCTATATTTTCTCTTTTTAATCTGCTATTTAGCAATCAATAGCCGATTGCGCAGCCATCTCGCCTGCTATCTGCACCACCGTGTAGTTTTCCATCAGGGAGAATCATGATTCCATGAACGCCGCCGAAATAAAGATCCATAGGCTGTTTAACTTCAAATTTTTGCCCTCTGCTCTCCAGCGCTTTTGCCACTTCTTCTGTCATTAATCCAGATTCTACCCAAGTTTGAGGGCTATTCGTATTATGGAATCGTGGAGCATCTATAGCCGACTGTATATCCATTTTAAAGTCTAGAACATTAATGACAGTGTTAGTTACTGCTGTTAAAATTCGTGTCGCCCCCGGAGAACCCAATGTCATAAACGGATTTCCATCCTTTAAGACAATAGTAGGGGACATACTACTTAATGGCCTTTTTCCTGCTTCTGGGCAATTAGGTGAATCCGGTTTCGGTGTAAAGTCATCCATTTCATCATTTAATAGGATTCCCGTTCCTTCTGGCACTACACAAGCACCCAAAAAGTCATTTATCGTTTGTGTAATAGTTACCATGTTTCCTTCTTTATCGATAACCGAGAAGGACGTAGTATTACCAGATTCATATTTTCCTGGCATCCCAGCTTTAACATTGTCCTTAGCCTTCTGCAAATCAATCATGCTGCGACGTTCTTCTGCATATTCTTTGCTTCCTAATCCCACCAACGGCATTTTTCTGAAATCAGGATCAGCCATATATTTTGCTCGATCTGCAAAGGCTAGTTTTTGTGTTTCAATAGACGCTTGCAGGAAATCAGCACTACCGGCTCCCATTTTCGCAACATCATAACCACTTAAAATATTGAGCATTTCCAGCATAATAACACCACCCGAGGATGGCGGAGGTAGAGTTACAAAAGTATAGCCACGATAATCCCCTCTCACTGGTTCCCTCAAAATGGGTTTATAATTTTCCAGATCTTCCTTAGTTATCCACTCTTCCGCTCCAGGTTTTGTAAACTCTTTAACGATAGCATTAGCAATATCGCCCTTATAGAACACATCTGCTCCACCACTAGCAATTTTCTTCAAGGTTTCCACTAATTCCGGGTTTTTAACTTGATCGCCAATTTCAGATGGCAAGCCACCTTTATAATAAACTTTGTGCATCCATTCTTTAGCAGGTGAATTATTTACGTTACCTAAGTCTTCGGTAAGCGCACGATTTAATACACTAGGTACTGTCAATCCTTTTTCAGCCTCTTGAATAGATGGCTGTATCAGGTCTGCCCATTGCATTGTGCCAAATTTTTGCAATAACATTTCCATACCTCTGATATGGCCAGGCACTGCTACCGCTTTATAGCCAACTTTACTTGCATTATTTATTACAAGACCTTTTTCATCAAGTTTATACATATCCGGTTTTGCCTTCGCAGGAGCAGTTTCTCTGAAATCTACAACATATGACTTTTTCTCTTTTGCAACATATACAATGGCAAAACCACCACCGCCAATTCCTGAGTTAGCAGGTTCAACAACGCCTAATGCAAATGAAGTCGCAATGGCAGCATCAATTGCATTCCCCCCCTTCTTAAGAACGTCAACTCCAATCTGTGCCGCAATCGGATGTGCTGCTGCCACAACACCTTGTGATGCAATAACATCACGTTTTGGTTTCTCTGCCGCCGCTTGTTGCTTTGGAGCCTGATCTGTTTTTCCACAACCAACCACACACATTAAAACAAAAAGAGTTCCTAAAATGGCCGCTACTATTCGTTTTCCCACACTGTTTCCTCCTTATAATTTCTTGTGTTGATCCATTTGCTGTTTTTTCAACTTTTAGTTTATTCGCAAATAAATAAACACTTATTGTTTTGTTCCGCTTTTCATTTTATTTAACCTATTTTCTCTCTTTTTTCTCTAATAAATAATGATTCTCCTTATAAAAAAGACATGTTGGCAGCTCGCTGACGAATAGAGTCCACTCCCCATTCATCGCAAAACCTTCCAACATGTCCTCGGGTCTAGAATCACCAAAGCCTCCATTACTTTTCCAGATTAAGCTCATATCGTTCAAAATAACCGATTAACTCGCCCTGCTCATCACGCACCGGATTCATATAGATCCTCTGGTTTTTTATGCCTACGCCAATGAAAACTTCATTTCCATGGTTTTTAATTTTATCAAAGGCTTCTAGTATTTTTTGCTTTGACTTTTCATTATGACAAGCAAATAACGACTTGCCCAGCAAATTTTCATAGC
>CAZKCR010000302.1:0-2260 GCA_964551055.1 uncultured Anaeromusa sp.
TTTTGCAGTTGCTTTTGCCAGCTTGCAAGAACCTGCCAAAGACGCTGTACCAGCGGCTGGACAGCATCTAGCTTTTCGGCAGTTTCTAGGCAAGTTTCGGCTGTATACGGGCCAACGCCAGCTAAAGTGGCCATGAGCGAGGTGGCTGGTGAGGCGCCTTGGTCTAATTGCAACGTAAAACGCTGCTCAAATAATTCTTGCTTGAGCGTTGCAAGGTTTAATTTTCCTTCTAACGGGGGCGTCTCATAGGGAATGTTAGGAAGAATTTGCCGTAAACGGCTGTCTTCAGGGCCGATTCGCCTTACTGCGTCCGCAATAAAGCCATTGCGGAGAAAAATCAAATTGCTGTGACGTCCGGCAACTTCTAATACGAGTTCTTTTTCGCTAAGCTGTCCGCTTTCTTCGCGGGCGGCGAAATTAAAAATTAGCAGCCTATCAAAGCCTGGCTGGCTGATGTTTAGTAAACGAGCTCCCTCTAAATGCTTACGCAGCAGCATGCAGAAAGCAGGCGCCTGTGAGGGCGTTTCCGGACGTTCTTCAAGAAGCAGGACGGCTGCCGAATTAGGAAGGCCGCAGAGAGAAAGAAAATAAGACTGTCCCGGCTGGCGCAGGGACAGAACGATGGTGTGAGAATGGGGTTGGAACACCTTGTCTACGCGGCTGCCAATTAACTTGGCGGAAAGCTCCGCAGCAACGGCGCACCAGGTAAGGCCGTCAATACTGGCCATGTTCGTTCCTCCTTGCATAATGAAATGTTGAACTCAGTATAGCATTCAAGGGCGTACGGGTCAATTTCAGAGCGATTTCGGGAGTAAAACGGAGATTTATCGGGTTTTTCACTTGCCAAGAACAGCTTCTGCCAGTACAATAAGTAGCAATGGATGACGCTGCTTTTTGTAGCTGTAGTGCCATTACTGAAGGGAATGGACGCGGCTTAAGGAAAGAAGGGATAGAATGCAGTTTTCTTTTAGCAAATGGCATGGTTGCGGGAATGATTTTGTTTTAGTGGATGGAAGCAAGTACAACTTTCCTGATAATGCACAAGCGGCTATTGCTGTATGTGATAGGCATTTCGGTATTGGAGCGGATGGGCTGGTGCTGCTTTTGCCGTCGCAGGAAGCGGACTTTGAAATGCAAATTTTTAATTCCGACGGCAGTGAAGCGGAGATGTGCGGCAATGTTACGCGCTGTATGGCTCGTTTTGCCTATGAGAACGGTCTGACAGAAAAAAAAGAACTGACTTTTAAAACAAAAGCTGGTTTGATTCGTCCGAAACTGCTTGATGACGGACAGGTTCGGGTGGATATGGGAGAACCTAAGTTGGCGGCGCAGGACATACCTGTCAGTGAGGGGGGCGAGCAGGTTGTCAATAAAACTTTGCATACCGAACACGGAGAGTTTGCGGTTACTTGCGTATCCATGGGCAATCCTCATGCAGTGATTTTTGTAGACGATGCAGAATCTGTTCCGCTGGAGCTTTGGGGACCGTCGCTGGAGACACATGCCTTTTTTCCCCGTAAGACCAATGTGGAATTTGTCCAGGTTGTCAATCGTCAGGCTCTGCGTATGCGCGTCTGGGAGCGCGGCGCTGGCGTTACATTGGCTTGCGGTACTGGTTCTTGCGCAACAGTAACGGCGGCGGTGTTGAATGGTCTGACGGAGAGACGCTGTAAAGTAGCTCTGGACGGTGGCGTGTTGGAAGTGGAATGGTCGGAACAAGATAATCATGTGTATCTGACTGGGCCGGCGACAGAAGTGTTTCGCGGTACCTGCCGCTTGCGCGGACAGGAGGCGGTCAAATGATACAAAGCATGACCGGCTTTGGCCGGGGAGAAGCAGCTTCTCCTATGCACGAAGGCGCAAGCTTTCGTATGCAGGTAGAAATTAAATCGGTAAATCATCGGTATGGTGAAGTTGTGGTGCGCATGCCTAAAGCGCTGTTGGCGCTGGAAGAGCGTGTGCGCCGGCTTGCTTCGGCAAAGCTGCAACGCGGCCGGGTAGATGTCTTTATTTCTTTTGATGAAGTTGGTTCTAAGGCCGCCAATGTGCAAGTTGATTATGAATTGGCTAAAGCCTATTTTCAAGCGGGCCAGGAACTGGCAGCGCAATTGGGCTTGCCGCAAACGCTTACAGTAGAGCAATTGCTGCGCTACCCGGATATTATCAAAGTAACTGAAGCGCAGGAAGATGCCGAGACTCGCTGGCCTGTGCTGCAGGAAGCGTTAGAGGGGGCTTTGGCCCAGCTTCTGGCGATGCGGCG
>CAZKCR010000303.1:0-2259 GCA_964551055.1 uncultured Anaeromusa sp.
AATGCACGTCCACAAGCAAAGGCACCTGCAAACAAACGGCTTGCTCCATTTTTTCCTTAACAAGCGTCGCTACCAAATTGCGCTCTTCTTCTGTCACTTCCAGTACCAATTCATCATGCACTTGCAATAGCAAACGCGAGCGCAGTTTTTTTTCCTGCAACGCCTCAAAAACAAGAAGCATAGCTTTTTTGATAATATCCGCCGCGCTCCCCTGTATGGGCGTATTCATAGCTGTGCGCTCCGCGAAAGAACGTTGATTGAAGTTACGGCTGTTAATATCGGTCAAATAACGCCGGCGACCCAGCATCGTTTCCGCGTAACCGTCCTTACGAGCCTGAGCTACGGCATTCTCCATAAAGACCTTTACTTTGGGGTAACGGGCGAAATAGCCTTCGATATATGCAGCAGCTTCATTGCGGCTCACGCCCAAATCCCTTGCCAAGCCATAATCGCTGATGCCGTAGACAATGCCAAAGTTTACCGCCTTGGCCCGCCGCCGCAGTTCTGACGTCACGTCAGCCATAGCTACGCCGAACACTTCCGACGCCGTCCGGGCATGAATGTCTTGATTCTTTAAAAACGCGTCAATGAACGATTCATCACCGGACATATGCGCCAGCACCCGCAGTTCAATCTGCGAATAGTCTGCCGACATTAGCCATGTATAACCTTCTCCAGGCACAAAAAGTTCCCGAATACGCCGACCGGTTTCCGTTCGCACCGGAATGTTCTGCAAATTCGGTTCTGAACTGCTCAGTCTCCCTGTAGACGTCACCATCTGATTGAAATGCGTATACACACGGTTATTCTGGCGATTAATCAGCACTGACAAACCTTCCAAATAGGTGCTTTTCAGCTTGCTCAGCATGCGATATTCCAGCAGTTGGTCCACTACGGCATGGTGACCGCTTAGTTTCTCCAATACTTCGGCATCCGTGGAATAGCCTGTTTTCGTCTTTTTCTGCACAGGAAGGCCCAATTTTTCAAACAATACCACACCTAACTGTTTAGTGGAGTTAACATTAAATTCCTCTCCTGCTGCAGCGTGAATCCCCGTCAGCAACTCCTGTATCCGCTGGCTCAGTTCTTCATTTACCGCTTGCAGATGAAGCCAGTCCACGGCAATGCCCTGGGCTTCCATGACCGCCAAAACCCGCACCAACGGCAGTTCCAACGAAAAATACAATGCACGCATATGCTGAGCGTCTAGTTGCGCCTCCAACACAGGATGCAACTCCAACAGCGCCTTAGCGCTATACGCCGCTGCCTCCTGCTCAGGCAAGGACGCCAACGACTCTTCCCTCCCCAAATAGCGCAGGCAAACGGACGCAAACGAGGCCTCCCCTTGGGTTGCATCCAATAAATACGCCGCCAAAGCCGTGTCAAAAGCAACAAGGAACTCCGCTTGCCGCTCTTGCAACACCCACCTCACCAACCGTTTTACATCATGTCCAATTACATTGGGCTTGCTAATCAATGCTGTCAGCAATGCATCCCATACTGCACATTCCGCGGTAAACAGGCAAACTTCAGAGCCGTTCGTCAAGACCAAGCCGCTTAAGCGCGCCCCGTCCCAAAGAGGCCAAACAGCCACCGTCTGTTCCTGCGTCAGCCAAGCAAGCGCCTCTTGCTCCTGCTGCCACTGCAAGGGAGCAAGTTCCTGCTCCGCCGGGGCGGGGGCCTCTGTGCCCACAGTAAGGCGCGCCAACAGGGAACGAAAATCCATCTGTGTGAAAAACGCCGCCAAGGCCGCCCCGGTCTCCGGTTTGCTTTGGCGCCAATCTTCCGTCAGCGGCATGTCGCGGACAATTGTTGCCAACTTCTTCGACAAAAGAGCCAAGTCCGCATTAGCCACCAAAGCTTCCCTTGTTTTGTTTCCCTTCACCTGCTCCGCTTGCGCCAATACTTCTTCTAACGTACCAAATTGAGTCAAAAGCTTAGTTGCCGTCTTTTCACCAATACCAGGTACCCCTGGTATATTGTCCGAAGTATCTCCCATCAACCCTTTTAAGTCAATCAGCCGCAGGGGCTCCATGCCATACGCTTCTTGCACTTTGGCTTCATCGTATATATCCACTTCGCTGATGCCTTTGCGCGTCAGCAGTACTTTAACCGACGAATCCACTAATTGCAGCGCATCTCTGTCCCCGGTGACAATCAACACATCCAGACCTTCTTGCGCTGCATCCCTGGAAACTCTTCCGATAATGTCGTCGGCTTCATACCCTTCCTGTTCTAAAACAGCCGCGCCAAAAGCGG
>CAZKCR010000304.1:0-2242 GCA_964551055.1 uncultured Anaeromusa sp.
TCCGCGTTGGTAATTTTGGCAATGCCGTCGACGTCTTCGACCGTCTCGGTCACTGCCGCCATGATGTGTTCCAACGATTGCTCCGCCGCGGTAACGGCGGTAACGCCGCTTTCCACTTCCTGCAAGCTTTCTTTCATGGCGATAACCGCATTTTGCGTATTGTCCGTGATTTTGGCGATGAGGTGGGAAATATTATCAGCTTCGGTATTGGACTGTTCCGCCAGTTTGCGTACTTCTTCGGCGACAACGGCGAAACCGCGACCGGATTCGCCGGCGCGGGCGGCTTCAATGGCGGCGTTAAGCGCCAGCAGATTAGTCTGTTTGGCAATGCCGGTGATGGTTTCGTTGATGCTGCCAATTTGTTGGGAATAATCATTGAGCAGCGTAATGACCCGTTCGGCTTCGATGGTTTTGGTGTGAATGGTATTCATGCTCTGCATGGCGTTATTGATGGTATCTTTGCCGTCTTTAGCGGTGGCCATGGTGACTTCCGATTTGCCGCTGGCCGAATGCGCTTTGTCTTTGGCGATTTGAATCAGCGAAGACAATTCTACAAGTACCTGAGATGTTTCCGTGCTGGTTTTGGCAGCGTCGCTCATAGAGGAGGCGACTCGTTGGATGTCGTTGGCGATGCTATTAGCGGCGCCGGAAACTTGTTCTGAGGAAGCCGCCAGTTCTTCTGAGGCGGCGGAAAGCTCGATTGCGCTGGTGGAAACGTCTTTAACAATACGCAGTTGGCCTTCAATCATGGTGTTGAAAGCTTGGCTGAGCTGGCCGATTTCATCGGCCGCCTGGTTGGAGGAGCGAATGGTCAAATTTCCTTTACTGGCTTCCGCCATTAATCCTTGCAGTTCCTTGACCGGTGTGGCCAGCAGGCGGCTGTACCAAATGCCCAGCGCCAGAGAAAAGATAAGAATGACAACGCTGACCAAAAGCGCGTTGTTGGAGCGGGATTGGACGTCGCTTTTCATCGCGGCTGTCTGGGTCAGAAGTTCTTTCTTTTGAACCTCCGACAGATCCACAAAACCTTTGTCGATGGAGGCTACAAGGCCCCGGCCTTGGGTTGTCAGCTGCGTCAGGTTGGGATCGTTGCTGCGTTTAGCGGCGATGACGCGATCGCCCAGTTTGAGATAATCGCCAATCAATTTTTGCACTTCCGCGCCTTTGCTTTGCAAGGCCGGATTTTGCACCTTAGCGGTGTAGTCGGTCATGATTTGGTAGCTTGCTTGGATATTGGCGCGATAGCCTTTTTCATAGGTATCCATACCGTCGACATAGGTTAAAAAGCCGCGCATGTCCAGCAGTGCTCTAGTAAATTGAGTATGGGCGTCTTTCGCGGTCACCATGTCCATGGCGTCGGTTTCGATGACCTGCTGCGCCTCTGCGCCTACAGAACGGAGATGATAGTAAGTGTAGCTCACAACGCCGGTCATCAAAGCCACAATCAAAACAATGATGCCGACAATTTGCGCTACAAGAGGAAAACGATTCATTATGTAGTGCCTCCTTTTTTGGTCGCCGCTAATTTATTCACTGCTTCAAACAAAGAGGCTCTTTTTCCGGCAAACTTTGTCAGAAATTCTCGGCATAGCGCCGCTATGCCTGCGGTTTCTTTCTCGTTTGACGAAAAAATTTCTTACTTTGATTTTGAAGCGTTCATCAAATTAGAGGCTTCTGTATAGTTCCAAACCAGAAGTGTGGTTTTACGAGGAACAAGTAACAAGTAACGATGAACCTACGCGCTTTCTGCGTTAAGCTGCAGCAAAGCGTCAACTACTTGAGGATCGAACTGGCTGCCGCTTCCTTCACGGATGATATTCAGCGCTTCGGCAAGAGGAAGGGCCGAGCGGTAAATGCGGTCTGCCGTCAGAGCTTCAAAGACGTCAGCTACGCTGAGAATGCGCGCCAGCCAAGGAATTTCCTCTCCTTTTATACCGTTAGGGTAGCCTTGGCCGTTAAACCATTCGTGATGGCAGAGAATACTGTTGGCGATTTGTTGAAAGCGGTTAATTTTACAAAGCACGTCGTGTCCTAATTGGGAGTGCGTTTCGATTTGTTGTCGCTCCTCCGTAGTAAGGGGGCCTTTTTTCAGCAAAATCGTCTCCGGGATGCCGACTTTGCCGATATCATGGAGCAGAGAGGTGGTGGATAAATTGTCCAATTGCGCCGTGTCCAGCCCAAGAACCTCCCCCAGTTTGAGCGCCACGGCGCGGGTGTTTTCCGAATGGCGTCCGGTGTAGAT
>CAZKCR010000305.1:0-2237 GCA_964551055.1 uncultured Anaeromusa sp.
GAGGGTACGAATGAGGGAGGCGGAGATTGTGCTCTGTCCTTCTCTGTCGAACCCTCCGATTCTCATCGAGACTCCTGTTCAATCCAAAACCCATTGAACCCTCCATTTACTCCCGTTACTCTTGTTCCTATAAGTGTTTCCCTCAAACTGCCAATGTGTTATAATTATTCTTAGTTGATAATTTATATGTTTAAAGTGGCAAGTACATGCAGGTTTTAATTTCCGAAAAGAGGCGATACAATGGCGGTGCCGAAGCTGAATACGGTGCAATTAGAAGAAAGCAGGTCTTTTCGGGTGGTGGCTCCTTTTGAGCCGACCGGTGACCAGCCGACTGCGATAGAGTCTTTGACAGAAGGCATTTTAGCAGGGGAAAAGGCGCAGGTTCTTTTGGGAGCGACAGGAACCGGTAAAACCTATACCGTGGCGAAATTAGTGGAAAAGGTGCAGCGTCCGACCTTGGTGCTGGCGCACAATAAGACGCTGGCGGCGCAGTTAGCCAGCGAATTTAAGGAGTTTTTTCCAGACAACGCAGTCGAGTATTTTGTTAGCTATTATGACTATTATCAGCCGGAAGCGTATATTGCGCAGACAGATACGTATATTGAAAAGGATTCGTCTATTAATGACGAAATCGATAAGCTGCGCCATTCGGCAACGATGGCGCTTTTTGAGCGGCGTGATGTCATTGTAGTGGCCAGTGTTTCCTGCATTTACGGTTTGGGTTCCCCAGAAGAGTACAGCAATATGGTATTGTCATTACGACAGGGCCAGCAGCGCGAGCGTGACGTGATTTTGCGCAAACTGGTAGAACTGCAATATTCGCGCAATGACATTGCGTTTCAGCGCGGCAATTTTCGGGTGCGAGGCGATGTTATCGAAATTTTTCCGGCCGGTTATACGGAACGGGCAGTGCGCATAGAGCTGTTTGGTGACGAGATAGAGCGGCTGCAGGAACTGGATGTGCTGACCGGTGAGATTTTATGCGAACGAACCCATGTAGCCATTTATCCGGCATCCCATTATGTGACGTCCAGGGAGACGCTGCTGGCGGCGACAGAGCGTATTGAAGCGGAGCTTAACGAGAGACTGGCTTACTTTAGGGAGCACGACCGTCTGCTGGAAGCGCAGCGCTTGGAGCAGCGAACTCGCTATGATTTGGAAATGATGCTGGAAATGGGTTATTGTTCCGGCATTGAAAATTATTCCCGTCATTTAACAGGACGGCAGGCAGGGGACGCGCCATACACGCTTGTGGACTATTTTCCAGATGACTTTTTGTTGGTCATTGACGAGTCTCATGTGACGCTGCCACAAGTGCGAGCCATGTATAATGGCGACCGCGCCCGCAAGCTTTCTTTGGTAGAAAACGGCTTTCGTCTGCCTTCGGCTTATGATAATCGCCCTTTAACCTTTGATGAATTTCGGGAACGTCTGAACCAGACCATCTATGTGTCGGCGACTCCTGCCTCCTATGAGCTGGGTGAGGCTCAGCGAGTCGTACAGCAGGTCATCCGTCCGACGGGCATACCGGATCCGATCGTAGAGGTGCGGCCTATCAGTGGGCAGATGGATGATTTGCTGAGTGAGATCCGTTTGCGTTCGATACGCGATGAACGGGTATTGGTGACGACGTTGACCAAGAAGATGGCGGAACATCTTACCGACTATCTGAAAGAGATGGGCGTGAGAGTACGATATTTGCATTCAGATATTGCTACCATTGAACGGGTAGAAATTTTACGGGATTTGCGAGCTGGAGTTTTTGATGTGCTGGTGGGCATCAATTTGTTGCGGGAAGGCCTTGATTTGCCGGAGGTTTCTTTGGTAGCGGTGTTGGATGCGGACAAGGAAGGCTTTTTGCGTTCGGAAACGTCCTTGGTGCAGACCATTGGCCGAGCGGCGCGAAACGTGCAAGGCCTTGTTATTCTTTATGCAGATGTGGTGACTGACTCTATGCGGCGGGCTCTGGATGAGACGGATCGGCGCCGCGCGATTCAGACAGCCTATAATGAAGACCATGGCATTGTGCCGCAGACGATTAAAAAGAAAATTAAAGATATGATTGAAACGACAAAAGTGGCCGAAGACGGGGCCTCCTATGCGACGCCGACGCCATTTTCAAAAATGAAAGCCAAAGAAGCGCGGGAAATGATGGTTCGCTTGGAAAAAGAAATGCAGCAGGCTTCTAGGGCCTTGGAATTTGAGAAAGCAGCGGAGCTGAGAGATATTTTATTCGA
>CAZKCR010000306.1:0-2234 GCA_964551055.1 uncultured Anaeromusa sp.
CTTGGCGGCGTCGGAGAAAGGATATAAGTTGATTTGGACGCTGACGTCAGCAGGCATGGCGGGAGAAAAACCCAGAGCTTGTCCATAGGAGGCGCCTACGGGGAAGGACATGCCCTGGAATGTGGCTGTGCCCATGGTCATGCGTTTGGCAATCCAAAAGTGATAGGTACCTCCGCCTTCATAACGGCGTCCCCGACGGTCTGCCAGCCAGCCTTTGGCGATTACGGTGTAACGGCCATATTGGCTGGGCTGCCAGGAGGTAAAAGACGGCTTATTGGTAGTGGGCCAGCCGTTCTTCTCTGCTGTAAACGGAGCGTTTCCCAGGTCGGTTTTGACTCCCGCCGGGTCGATGATCTGCAAAGACAGCCCGCCGGAGGCGTAGTTAAGCGGCAGGCTGCGCTGTTTATCGATGGTCTGCGTGGGAAAGGTAGGTTCCAGGTTGTAGGCGGCTTTAGCGCCGTTGCCTTGGTAGAGCGGTAAAATGACTTCGTCCGGAATAATATTGCGTCCCGAAAGCGCAAACTGCCGCTTATCCTCGTCGGCAACAACGCCTTGATAGCCGTTGGAATTGTAGCGCTCCAGCAGTACCCAGTACAAACGAGGTTTGATGGCGGCGGCATCAACGCCTTGGCCCAGGTGATTCGAGTTGCTGCAAAGCAAAAGCGGCGAATAGAGCAGTGACAAGGTTCCGGTATCTTTAGGGCGCTGGGCAAAGCCTTCGTTATTTAGGCTGCGCCATTGCTTCTTGACAATCATGCCGAAATCCAGACGTAGCCGGTAGAGTCCTGGCGGCAGGTCGACGGGAAGTTGTGCCTGGGCAGTGAAATGAAGCAATCCGGCATTGTTTAGCGACTGGGCCGGTAGTTTCAGCAACACATCCACAGGGTTTTTATAGCGGCTGCCGGCGCTTTTACTAACCGCGCCGCTATTGCCGCCTTCGATGGCCAGACCGGTTGGCGTGAGCAAGGTAGACATGCGTTCGTCCCCGGGCAGTCGCAGCCGTCCTTGGGGATCAAAGCAGCGCTCGCTCGTCAAAAGCAGCATATATTCGCTAGGCGCTTCCTCCAGCTTGGCGGCAGCTGCCAGCCAGGCGGCGGACAATGTAAGATCCGCCGTGAGCTGGAGCGTAGAACCGGGCTGCAGGCGTTCTTGAGAAAACTGCACCACAGCCGACCAGTCGCCAAGAGCGCTCTTTTCTTGCACGCTAAAGGTCTGTCCGGTAGTTGCTTCGGCGGTCTCGCCCAAAGACGGCCAGGGGGCGGGCAGCAAGGAAGCTGCACCAAGCATAGACAGGGTGCGGATAAATTGTCGGCGGTTAAGGGTGTGAGAAGACATCGGCAGTCGCCCTTTCTGTCGTAGATAGCCAAGTGCGCCTTTTCGTTGTAAATGTTAGAAAACCTCGGAAAAGCAGTGCTGCTCCGAGGTTTTTTATTTGACCTTAAGGGCATAAATACGACAGCGGCTGCCAAAATCCTTTGTTAGTTTTGGGGGCCGCAGCTAAAGACGAATTTCTACCGCAGTCCCGTATTCCAGGCTAAGGTGCGCGCCAGATGGGGGCGGTTCATGGTATAGAGATGGATGCCTTCGATGCCGGACTGCAAAAGATCTTCGATTTGCTGGCTGGCGTACTCCAGCCCGGCCTCTTCCATGGATTCTTTCTGGTGGCCGTATTTGTCCATGATGAGGAGCAGTGCCGGCGGCAGGGAGGCGCCGCAAAGCGAACAGATGCGTTCGACTTGGGAGCGGCTGAAGACTGGCATAATGCCGGCGGTAACGGGGACGGCGATGCCGTGGGCGCGAGCGCCGTCTAAAAAGCGGTAGAGCATGGCGTTGTCAAAAAAGATTTGGGTGATGAGGAAATCAGCGCCGCTGTCTACTTTTTCCTTGAGATGTTTAAGGTCTTCTTCGCGGTTGGGACTTTCCAAATGCCCCTCCGGATAGGCGGCCGCAGCGATGCTGCAAGGCTGGTTGCGGCTGCGGATGAGGCGAATGAGATCCTGGGCGTAGCAGTTTAACGGTCCGGGCGGAGCGTCTTTGGGCTTGTCGCCGCGCAGGGCCAGGATGTTTTCGATGCCGTGGGCGGCAAAGTCGTCCAATACCGTTTGGCTTTGGGCGGGCGTAGCGCCTACGCAGGTCAGATGGCCCAAAGCAGGGATGCCGTGGTCATCTTGGATATGGCGGGCTACTTCCAGCGTACGTCCTTGGGTGGAGCCGCCAGCGCCATAGGTGACGCT
>CAZKCR010000307.1:0-2215 GCA_964551055.1 uncultured Anaeromusa sp.
GGCAGCAGCTCGCGGTGCTGTCCTCCTAAAAGCAATTCCGCCATATGCAGATCGTTTTGCAAATCCTCTTGCGTCATGGTTTGGTGAAGCTGCTGCGCCAGTTCTTGCTCGTTTTCCGGTAACGCAGGGAGGGTAACTTGCTGCAAGTGGCGATACATGATAGTTTCTAAGGCGTTGTTTGGAATGTAATTGGAGCAGGCTTTTTGAAAAAGGACTTCATGGGTGGTGCCGGTCATTAAAGCAGCTCCATGGGCGATGGCGCAGACGCGCTCATAAATGTCTTGAACCTGGGCCAACTCCGGCGCCCGCAGCAGGTACAGCACTTCGGCTTCGCTTTGGACGACGTTGGGGGAGGCGCCGCCGCTGTTGGTAATGGCATAGTGCATGCGGGCGTCCGGGACGACATGTTCCCGGAGATAGTTAACGCCGATATTCATGAGCTCTACGGCATCTAAGGCGCTGCGTCCCACATGAGGCGCAGAGGCGGCATGAGAACTCTTGCCGTGAAAGCGGAACGCAACTTGGTAGTTGGCTAAAAAGCGGGTGGACCAGATGGCGTTATGCGTCAGGGGGTGCCAGGTTAAAGCGGCGTCGACATCCTCGAAGACGCCGGCGCGGGCCATAAAGGCTTTGCCGGAACCGCCTTCTTCGCCAGGGCAGCCATAGTAGCGCACCGTGCCGGGGAGCTTATTTTTTTCGAGAATCTCTTTGACCGCTACAGCTGCCGCCAGGGAGCCGACGCCGAGCAGGTGGTGGCCGCAGCCATGACCATTGCCGCTTTCAGTAAGAGATTTTTTTTCAGCGATGCCGTCTTGTTGGCTCAAACCGGACAGGGCGTCATATTCGCCGAGAAACGCAATGACTGGTGCGCCGCTGCCGAAGGAGGCGGCAAAGGCGGTGGGCAAACCGGCGACGCCGGTTTCGACATCAAAGCCTTCTTGCTCTAAAAGCGAACAAAGCGTTTTACTGGAGCGGGTTTCTTGAAATTTTGTTTCGGCATAGCTCCAGATTTCATCGCTGGCATCGGTCCAGCGTTGTTTTTTTTCTTCAATTAACCGTTCTAAATCGTTGTAAAACATATCGTTCATCCCTTCCATTACCAAGGCTTTTGTGATTTCTTCTCGCTCTTATTCCACCATGTTGCTTGGCATATTCTTAAAAGAAGTTTAGTGAAAAAAGTCATAGGAGGAGTCTTCGCTCACTTCCTTTATTTTAGCACATTTCCAGAGGCTTAACGCCGTTAAGCGGGAAAAGTAAAGAAACTAGAAGTGCTGAAAAGGGATTAAAGATTGGTGTATGGAATATAACAGCAAAACTAAAATTGGCATACTTTTACAATGGCAAAGAGAGGAGCATGCCAGAAGATGGAGCAGAAACAGAAGGCGAAAACGAAGTTTGTTTCGATGGATCGAATCATCCTCTATTTAGGGATCGGGCTGTTGCTGCTGCTTTGGTTTTCCACGTGGCACCGGATTTCAGTAGAATCGGAGATTGAAAAACGGGAGGCTGTAAGGGTCAGTGTAACATATGGCCGCTCCTTTGCTGACCATGTGTATCATTCGGTGCAGAATGTCGATGATGCGCTGAAAATTGTGCGTCAACATCATCAATGGTTACGAAATGGATCCGAAGAGGCATCGGTTTCACAAAATTTTTTGCAAGAACGAGTATTGTCTTTGGCGGTGGCTGATGAAACAGGGCGCGTGGTTGCTGTTTACACCGGAGAAGAAGCTCGAAAATCGGTAACGAAAGAACCGTTTTTTAAGCACCATCAGCAGCAAGCTCGAGATCAACTGCATAGCGCTTCTCTTATGACGACAGAAGATTCGATGTTGACCTGGAGTCGAGGTATTTGGGATAAGGAGGGCGTATTTCGAGGTGTTGTATTTGCGACAAGCTCTAAACGCGCTTTGACGGAATTTCTTTGGGAACTGGAATTGGAAAGTAATGCGGTGCTTGTTGTTTTGGGAGAAGATAATACCCTTCGTTCCTGGCAACCAGAGATTCTTCTAGAAGGAAAGCAAGAAGCGTTGGGGCAATTTTTAGGACAGCAGGCACGGCAGCAGATGGAAGGCTATACAGGATCTTTTTATGATCATAGCGGTGAGGAGCGAATTTTTCATTATTATGCACTGGAATCCTACCCTTTGATTGCTGCAACTGGTGTGGACGTAAGCCAGGTTAAAAAAGATATTGCCGAAAGAAGGCAATTTTA
>CAZKCR010000308.1:0-2199 GCA_964551055.1 uncultured Anaeromusa sp.
CTTAACGGCGACCGTTCCGCCGCTTCTTTGCGCGAATACGTCCAGCGTTACTACGGCATAGATGATTTGAGCGATGAGGAAATCAACCGCCTCCAGCAAGCCCCCGGCATCCGCTTCAATACCGAGCTAGGACACATGCTCAGTGAGCGTTCTATCTTAGCCTGGACCACTACCGGCCATACCGGCGAGGAGGTTATGCTTTACGCCTATGGCCCCAACAAGCCCAGCGGCCTTATCGACAATACCCGCCTGGCCACGCTATGCGCCGAAAGCATGGGCTTTAACCTGGATGAAGTAGATCAACGCCTCTATATAGAAGCTTCCTCGCTCTTTGCCCCCTTAGGGGCTACAGTCTCTTTGGAAGGCAGCGATACCTCCGCTCCCACCTTGGTCGTCCGTCGCGGCGCCAAGGAAGCCAAACTACCTTGCAGCACGGACCTGCTGCTTTACGGCGACAAAACCTTCCAGCTTGACGGCATTACTGTTTACGCGCCCAACACCGGCCGCACCTATGTCAGCCGCCAGGCTGCGGAAATCCTGGCGAAGCAAGGGTTTTAAAAAAGAATGGGACCGCTAACAAGAGTCGCGTGAGTCACGGGAGGGTTATGCAAAAGTTTGAACATGAGAACCGGAGAACCAGAGGGCCCGCCAGAGGGTTACGGTATATGCATTAACAGAAAGCACAAAAAACAATCATTTCCCTCCTGCGTGGCCTCCGATTCTCATCGCGACTCTTGTTCAATCCTGCATCTTCTCCCGTCGCACCCTCGGATAAAGAGACGCTGCTGTCTTCCAAGACGCGAGCGTCTTTTGTCTTTTCAGGCAGGATGCTTGCCTCCTGTGTCGAAATAAGGAATAAAGAAATCTAAAAGGAGGCTCGCGCTATGACCGACCAACTCCGTCTTACTGAAGACGTTTGCCAACTTCACAACATGGTACATACTGCATTGCGCGACGCCTTAACTGCGCTGCTCACGCTTGACACGACTCTCGCCCAAGAAGTCCGCGAGGCGGAAAAGGAAATTGACCGCTGCTCGATTCGTCTCGACGAAGCCTGCATCGCTTGGCTGAATGAACATCCCTCCCCAGCCGAAGTGTCCCGCGCTGTCGCCAGCGTCAAAATCGTCGCTGAACTGGAACGACTGGGCGACTATGCCAATAACATTGCTAAAATGGTGCGACGGCGCTTCTGCTGCTATGACATGGCTCCTTTTGAAAAGGTGCTGACGCTGATTCGCTCCATGATGGAACACGCTCTTGCCATGCTGCAAGAGGTAATGAAAGCTTACGGTCAAGCAGAAGCGGAACGTCTTTTGGTTACTTCCTTGCACGAAAAAGACAACATTGTGGATCAGTTATGCCGAGATATTTATAAGGAAATCATTATGGCCGCCATGGTCCACCCCTGGACGCTGGAGGCAGCCATTGACCTGCAAATCGTCGTTCGTTTCATCGAACGCGTAGCTGACCGCACTACCAATATCGCTGAGTGGCTGCACTACGCCGCCTGCGGCCAGCGCTTTCAAAAGGAGGCTTCCGGCTCGTGATTATTGATGATTTAACCGCCACGCTGCGCTTAGTGCTTGCCCTGGTTTTAGCTGGGATCATCGGCTACGAACGCAGCTACTTCCATAAGGCGGCCGGCTTGCGCACGCACATTCTTGTGGCGCTTGGGTCTTGCTTGATTATGATTTTATCCATGAACCTTTACAGCGGCGTAGAAGGAAAAACCAATGCAGATCCCGCCCGTCTAGCCGCACAGGTAGTCAGTGGCATCGGGTTCCTCGGCGCCGGCACTATCATGAAAGAAGGCGCTACAATTAAAGGCCTCACTACTGCCGCCAGTCTCTGGGTAGTGGCCTGCGTCGGCCTGGCAGTAGGCAGCGGCTATTACTTGGGCGCTATTGTCACCACCGTCCTATCTGTGGTGACCTTAACTTGGCTATACCGCGTTGAATCCCACCGCGCCACAGGGCCGAGCGAAGCCGTGCTGGTTATTCATTCTTTGGATAAGCCCGGACAAATCGGCAAAGTCGCCTCCTGCCTCAGCAGCGCCGGCCTAACCGTCACAGACATGCGCCTGGAAAAAGGCGATAAAGGACACACCACCTTTTTTGTGGCCATCAAGTCGCCGGATCCGGCTGTCACTAAAACCGCCCTTAAAGATTTGGGACAACTAGAAGGCATCATCGAAGCGCA
>CAZKCR010000309.1:0-2175 GCA_964551055.1 uncultured Anaeromusa sp.
TGCTTGCGTCTTGAGGAACCGATACTCCCTGCGGTCTCAGAAAATCGCGGGCCGGAGTCGAGGCTAAGGCCTTGGTCATGAAGACGCGCCAGATTTCAGCGGGAACAGTACCTCCGGTAATATCTCCAAGAGTTCCTTCGGTATCATTACCCATCCAAACGGCGGCAACTAAGTCAGGGGTATAGCCGACAAACCAGGCGTCCTTGTTATTGTCAGTCGTGCCGGTCTTGCCGGCAGCTGGCCGGCCTATAGCCGCGCCGGCTCCAGTGCCGCGGGCAATAACGCCTTTCAGCATGTCCGTTACGATGTAGGCGCTTTTTTCGCTGATGATGGTCTTGGGCTGAGGAGAATGTTCTTCTAGGGTTTTGCCGTTTCGATCGACGACTTTCACAATGGCAATAGGTTCGCACCGGATGCCTTGGTTGGCAAGAACGCCGTAGGCGCTGGCCATTTCTAAGGGAGTAACGCCTTTGGTTAGACCGCCTAAAGACATAGCTAGATTTCTATCATTAGTAGGGCCTTGCAATACCAAAGTAGAGATGCCCATTTGCTGGGCGTAATACAACGGTTTATCGGCGCCAAGTTGGTTGGCCAATTTGACGGTAGGTACATTGCGCGATTGCTCCAAGGCGTAGCGCAGAGAAATATTGCCGTAAAAACGTCCGTCATAATTACGGGGAGACCAGGATCCAAAAGAAACAGCTGTATCGCTGATGCTTGTAGCCGGCGTCATGCCGCTTTCAATCGCAGCCAGATACGTGAAGGTTTTAAATACAGAACCAGGCTGGCGTTCCGCCATGACCGCCCGATTGAACTGGTCATCGCCGCGCCCGCCTACCATGGCTTTAATATAACCGCTGCGAGGATCAATAGCCACCAGTGCTCCTTGGGGCTGCATAATGCCATTTGCATCTTTGCGATACGAAGGCAGATGAGTAAGTGCGTTTTCCGCCGCCTGCTGCATCGTCAAATCCAGGGAGGTATATACTTTCAAGCCTTCTTTATAAACGGCGTCAGCGCCATATTTATCAATAAGAGACTGGACAACATGATCAATAAAGTAGGCAGCTGTTTTATTGGATTTATCATTGTTGCTTTGCCCCGAAGCTAGCTTCAACGGCGCTTCCGCAGCGCTAGAGGCGGTAGCGGCATCGATGTAGCCGTATTTGACCATTTGTTCCAGGACAGTCCGCTGTCGTTCTTTAGCGGCTTTCAAATTATTCAAAGGGGAATAGTAATTGGGGCTTTTGGGAATGCCTGCGAGCATGGCGCATTCCGCCAACGATAAATCTTCGGCGTTTTTATTGAAATATACTTTGGCGGCAGTTTGCACGCCATAAGCGCCTTGGCCGAAGTAAATGTGATTGACGTACATTTCTAAAATCTCATGCTTGGTGTACTGGCGTTCGATTTGCAAGGCTAAAAAAGCTTCTTGGATCTTTCTCTTCATCGTACGCTCTTGTGAAAGAAGTGCATTTTTTGCAAGTTGCTGGGTGATGGTACTACCGCCTTCGGCAACGCCGCCGCCGGTTACGTTAGACCAAGCCGCCCGTAAAATTCCCCGTGGGTCAACCCCCATATGCTGATAAAAGCGAGCATCTTCAACCGCTACAAAAGCGTTTTGCAGATTCTGCGGGACTTTGCTCAAGGGAACGGGAACTCGGTTTTCTACAGAATGTACCGTAGTGATTAGTGTGCCATGACTGTCAAAAATTTGTGAGGACGCAGCTGGTCGAATGTCGTTTTGCAAATTAGGCATCGTATTATAGCTGGCCGTTACAAAACCCAAGCCGACGCCGGCAAAAATGACGCCCATAACTATCGAAATAATGAGAAACAGGCGCCCCCAGCGAAAAGATCGCTTGGGTGTTTGTGGTGAAGTACTTTCATTTCTCATGAATTTGTCTTGCCTCCTGGTTCAAAGTAAACAACTATTTTCCTATTATACCACAAGGATTGCTACGATTGGATTGACAATTATATAACAGGTGGGGAACATTTTCGTTTTGCCTTAGAGAGATAGTTTATAGACAAAGTGCTGTAAAAATTGCTTAGAAGGTGTTGACAGTAACCCGGTTAACATGATACTATACAGAAGTCGTCGCGAGCGGCGGCAAAGAACAAGTGCTCCTTGAAAACTGAACGATGCAAACAAGCCAGATGTGCGAGGCAACC
>CAZKCR010000310.1:0-2159 GCA_964551055.1 uncultured Anaeromusa sp.
AAATAGGGGACATACATATATGAAGCAATTACGAAGGCCCAATTGGGATGAATATTTTTTAGAGATGGCCCAAGTGGCGGCTAAACGTTCCACCTGCCTGCGGCGTCAGGTGGGAGCTGTCCTGGTGAAGGACCGCCGTTTGTTGGCTACTGGCTATAATGGAGCGCCGCAGAAATTAAAGCATTGCGGCGAGATCGGCTGTTTGCGAGAAACGATGGGCATTCCCTCGGGAGAGCGGCATGAGCTTTGTCGCGGCTTGCATGCCGAGCAGAATGCGATTATTCAAGCGGCATTGCATGGCGTGGCCATTGAAGGAGCTATTTTATATTGTACGCATCATCCTTGCTCGGTTTGTACGAAGATGCTTATTAATGCAGGAATTTCTCGGATTGTCTATTTGGATGGCTATCCAGACGAGTTGTCGGCAGCCTTGCTGACGGAAGCGCAAGTACCAACCGAACAGGCTGCGATACAGGAAGAAGAGTAGAGTCCAGATGGGACAGGCCGAAGGGAAGCGGAATCGGCCTGGAATTTCAAAGGAGGTGCAAGTATGTTCCTTTCTGCAGCGTCATTGCAGCAACTGTTGGCTTCAGTAGGCGACGGGGTGTGCATGTTGGATATGGAAGGCGTTTTAATTCATTGGAACAGCAGTGCGGAGAATTTAAGCGGATACCAGGGGCATGAATTGCTGGGGAGACCATGCCCGCCGTTGCTGCTTCAAGGTCTTTTGGGCGTGGAGCGCACGGTAGAATTATCAAGGTTGTCTGGTCTTTTGTTGCAGCGACAGGAAAGTCGCGTGGTGCAAGGAACGCTGTCCCATAAAAAGGGACACCTGCTGGCGGTGGAAACGACGGCGTTTCCTCTTTATGATCCCTTAGGGTTGCAACTGGGAGCCTGCTTGCTGTTCCGCCAGAAAAGCCAGGGTTACAACAAAGAACAAGTAGTGCAGTTGGCTAAAATGGCTTATTTTGACAGCGTTAGCGGCACTTTCAGCCGGTCATACGGAGAGATGAAGCTGGGGGCGGCTTTAGTCGAGATGCAGCAGACGAACGTGCCGGCTGGCATGTTGCTGGTGCAGCTTCATAACCTAAAGGATATAAATGATTCTTTTGGACATGTAGCAGGAGACCATCTCTTGCAGGTAGTAGGAAAAACGGTGGCCTCCTTGTTGGAAGGAACCGATATGGTGGTGCGTTGGCAAAGCGCTACTTTCTTTATTCTTTGTTACAATGGAAAGAAAAGTTTGTTGTTGCTGTTGGCAGAGCGGATCCGCACGTTGCTGGCCCAAATTCAGCCTACTTTTAATGGACAGGAGCTTCCTTTGGAGGTGATTGTCTGCGGGGCGGTGGCGGATGTCAACGACACTACAGAATCATTGGTGAGCAAGGCGGAGCGAGCGCTGCTGCAGACGGATACCAACCGGGTGTTGGTGGCCGATGCCAAGTGAGGAGGCTGTCATGGTAACGACAATTGCCTTGCCCAAATTGGATGGCTTGCAGCCGACGCCCCATTCCACATTGCTGAAGTTAGTGGAGGAAGCCGGCGAGCTTTCTCGGGCTATTTTGCAGTTAGGGCAAAAACCGGACGATCCAGCGTTGCTGGCGGAAGTGGTGGGGGAGTTGCTGGATGTAGCCCAAACCTGTGTGACCATGATTTTTGTGATGGAAGAAATGCAAGGCGTTTATATTGATCAATTAATTGATGCGCATTTGGAGAAATTGGATGCCAAAGGCTATGCCTTTGATCATGCCTTGAGCTATGCGATTTTTACCAAAGGTCGTTTTAAGTATATGGCCTTGCCGCAGCTAGAACTTCCAGAAGTGGATCTTCTGCGGACGGTTTGCAAAATTCAAGAGGAATTGGGCGAGCTGACGCAATTTCTTGGCAAACGTCAAGGCGCGTCTGGAGAGACAGCCGATGTGTCCGGGCTGGAAGCGGCGCATGGGTGCGCATTGGAACTTTTAGACGTAGCTCAATGCTGCTTTACGATGATGTATATTTTAGCAGCACGTTACCAGGTGGATCTAGAACAGGCTGTGGATCGGCACGTGCGCAAGCTCTGCCGCAAAGGGTATTGCCGGCTGTAGAAGCTATTTGACAAGGTGCAGAGGCTGGGCTACAATAGAAAAAGATTGTGCAAGTGTAAGAAAAAGAGGTGC
>CAZKCR010000311.1:0-2159 GCA_964551055.1 uncultured Anaeromusa sp.
CTCTTTAATTGTCCGCTTCGGTCAACGGCCGCAAGGTTTTGCCATACTTGATGCGCCACCAGGAAAGACCGCGGGCGGAGTCCACTTCCATGCGTATTTTTTCTGCATCCGGCGGTGCGATTCCTGTTCGGGCCGAATGAGGCTCACAACGTTCGCCGCTGTCGGCGTCGCCAATATAGTCAGCAGTAATCCAAAAACCATAGTTAATTCCAAAAGAGCTGCCCCTCGTCAGGCTGGGGCCAATGGCATAGTACTCGAAGCCAGGAGGCGCAATGAGTTCCATCAAGGTCGCCGTCAAATTGATATGACTGCCTGCCGCGGTTTCTGGAATGGCTTCTTTGTGAATTCCTTTGCCATACACTACTAACGGAATGGCATAACGCTCATACATGGTCGGATTGACATCCAAATTCAAGCGATCCGCGTGGTCGCCGACGATCACAAAAACGCTGTCTGGATACCGTTTCTTAGCTTCCGCTACAAACTGAGACAGCATTTTATCGGCATACCAGAAATGCCCCAGTTTTTTCACCATTTCCGGATCTTGCTTGGCTTTCTCCGGCAAAATCGCCTCCATGGCCGCCCGGTCATAGCCTTCCGCGTCTAAATCCACGGTATACGGGGAATGATTAGACACGTTCAAGATCATGTGAAAGCCGGGCTGGTCATCCTGGATGCGCGCCAATACAGCCTGGTAAAGATCCCGATCGTCACAGCCCCAGACATTTCCGCTCTCACTGGCCAAATCTCCTTTGCCGTAAAACGCGTCAAAACCTTGGGCCAGGGTAAATTCCCGGATCTTCTCCCACGAAGAAGGGCCAGCATACCAAAAATCGCTTTTATAGCCTAGACGCTTCATTTGCGCCGCCAAAGCGGTACTATAGGGTTCTTTATAGGCATCCGGCAGTTGATTTAGATACAAATTCGCGTCGGCAAAGCCGGTAACAACGCCCATGACGCCGGAAATCGTACTTAGGCCGTTAGGCAGCAAATTAGGAGAATACGCGGCATTATCCTGTTCGATAATCTGTTTGACGCCATTAGCGATATTCAAGTATTTATACTGCGGCAACAGCGGCCAATTGGCATAACTTTCACTGACAATGAAAAACACATGCCGCGGCGGCGCAGCCTGTCCTACCATGACTCTGTGGCGCAGAAAATCATCAATCTCCTTAGAGTCCACCTCGCGCCCTGCCACATAATTCCCATAAGATCCAAGCTTTTGGGGATCCATGAATAAACCGGTAGACGACGCAATTCGCTCATGCAAAATATAAGCCCGATAGAGTGCGTGCATATCATCCAAAATCGCTTCATTGAGAAGCTGATCCCGCGTAACGCCTGCATTTTCCCAATCAATATTGTGAATATCATCCATAGTTCCGCCATACGATACAAAAATAGCGAAATAGTACACCCCTACAAGCAGCACCGCGCGCAAAGACAAATTTAAATACCACCTCGGCAGTTTAGGGAAAGAAAACGTTCCCGCCGTCAGCAGACGCTTGAGCAGCCAGCACAACGCCCAAGCTGTCGCGCAGGCCAACACAAAGCGCAAGGGCAGATTATATTGCTCGATAACCGTATAAATAATAGCCATCACATCATCATTTACCGTATTGAACAGCAATTGATTGAAAGCCATGCGAAATTCCTGATAGTATGGCAGCCGCGCATGAAATAAAAAGCTCAGCACTACCACATAAACCGCTCCTAAGTAATAGCGCAAATGTTCCAGCCGCCGCCAGGGGAAAATAAGCCTCAAGCCGGTACAGCATAAAAGGGGCGCCAAGATCAAAAGCCCGGTGCTCTTTAAGCTAAGGCGCAAGCCATAATATAAAGCTGTCCCAATGTCCTCCCAAGTTGCCGCGTCACTCATAAATGAATGCAAAATGACGATAAAGGCAATACGAAATAAAGTAAAAAGAGCCAAAACAAAAACAAATAATTTACAGTCCTGCTGCAGCTCTCTAAAGAACTCATCCCAACTTGCAAGTTTAATCGCAAACCCAACCTTTCTCGCAACCGCCGCAAGGTATTCCGTCAATAAAATCAACGTCTTGAGGCAGCACAAGGATATTTCTGATAACGCTTCGATCTATTATACCAATAAACCCTTCGGAGCGCAGTCCTCTTTTGCAAAAAACATTCTTAAG
>CAZKCR010000312.1:0-2158 GCA_964551055.1 uncultured Anaeromusa sp.
CTCTCTTCCTCCTTTCCCAGGCTCTCAAAACTTATAAATTTTGCTATAGATAAAAAGGCGTGCAACATGCACGCCCTAGAAATCCTTTATTTCAATCAACCGATGCGCTGCCTCAATTCAGGCAGCACGTACCGCACCGTCATGGCCGCCAAAATAACGCTCCCGCCCCACAAGGACCAGATACCCGGTTGTTCTCCCAGCAACAAAAACACCCAAAGCGGATTGAGTAAGGGCTCTACCATGGTCACGATGGATGCCTCCAAGGCAGTTACCTTTTTAATTGCCACAGAATATAACACATAAGAAAGCCCAAGCTGCACTACGCCCATAGCGAGCAGCGCCAGCCAGCCTTCGCCGCCAGGTCCGCCGTCAAAGAAAAATGGCAAGCCGCCCAAGGCAGCCAGCACGTTTCCCAGCAGCACCGATCCCCAGGGAGTCCCTTCCTTCTGGCTGCGCAGCGCCACCACCATTACGGCCATAGCCACGCCGCTGGCGATAGCCAGCATGTTGCCTTCCAGCCGCCCCGGCGACATTTGTTCCTGAAAAAAAAGCACCATTCCCACGCAGACAGTTCCCATCGTCAACCAATCCGCTTTACACGGTTTTTCCTGCAAAAACAGCATCCCCAGCACGGCAACAAACACGGGATAGGTATATTGCAGCAAAATAGCGTTAGCCGCCGTTGTTAGCTTTGTAGCCGACACAAACAACAGCACAGTAAGCGCATACGCCACTCCGCCGATAAACAAAGACCGATTCCAATGCAGCGAATTTTTGCGAAACGCAGCCCAAACTACAATAGCCGCAATCCCGCTGCGCGCTCCGGCAATAGCCAAGGGATGCCAGGAAACCCATTTAATTCCTATGCCGCTAGTGCTCCACAGCACCGCTGTCGCCAACAACAAGGCCAGCCCCTGCAAGCGTGTCATATTCCCCACTTTTTCTCCTCCGCTTTTATGCATTGTTTTTTCATTGTAGCACAGAAGAAAAGAAAAAAGCGTTGTTCTCCTTTAAGAACAACGCAAAATTTCTCCTTGTTTCTATATCGATCCCAACTGCCGTCCCAACGCCTCGCACTGCGCTAAAGCCGTTGCATCCGGAGCACCATTAACAATCAAGCCTGCCGCTACCATTTGCGCACCTGCTTTCTGCATACGAGCTTCCCATTCCTGCATCCATTCGCCATTTCCCCAGCCGTAAGAGCCAAATAACGCCAGCGATTTGCCGGCAAGCACCGGTTCGCATTCGGCTACCAATGGCTCCATGATCGTTTCTTCTAATTCTTCCGCCCCCATAGACGGGCACCCCAACGCCACGGCGTCAGCCGCCGCCACTTCCGTTGCCGAAGCCGACGCCGCTTCTAAAAGAATCACCTCTGCTTCGCCACTTTGCGCTCCTTCCGCCACAGCCTGCGCCATAGCTTGCGTATTCCCAGTACCGCTCCAATAAATTACTGCAATTTTTCTCATATCATTACTCCTTTTAAATAAATAAACTCCGCCTCATATACTCATGAAACGAAGTTCAAAGACTTTCTCCCTCTGACGCCATTATTCTTTTTATCAGCCGCCTCATACGAATTCCGGCTCTTCCCAGGTACGAATCAACGCTCCCCCAAGCCAAATCAATTGATGATCCACTTCATCCAGCATGGCTTCGCACTCAACGGATACCATCTGCTCCGCATGCAAGACAATGCGCCGATACCCTTGAGCCACGCAAGTCAGCAAGCGCTGCCGAAATTCTTCTACATGTTCGCGTTTGACCGTCCCGTGAATCTGCACGACCGCCTCGTGCCAATCCGTATGAATCCATAATGACATATTTCTTCCTCCTGTCGTCTATAGTAATGTCAGTTCCCCACAACAGCCTGCTGTTTCGCCCGCAAATTCAGCAATTCCGCCTGAATATTGCTTGCTTCCATCGCGCCCCAGGAACGCTTGCTAAAAAAAGAAGGAACCCCTTGCAGCTTAGCTGCATCTTTAATCAATTTCGCCGTATTGTGGTTAATGTAGTCTGTAAACACCAAAATACAAGCTACCTGCTGAGGAATATGGACGCGGCCCTTTTTACTGCCCTTACGACCGTCCAAATGAAGAAGTTCACTTACCCCGAGAGAATATAGATTTTTTTCAATAGTCCCTAAGTAATCGCCTCC
>CAZKCR010000313.1:0-2152 GCA_964551055.1 uncultured Anaeromusa sp.
CACTTACCCCGAGAGAATATAGATTTTTTTCAATAGTCCCTAAGTAATCGCCTCCTACTACCATTACCGACATCACCATCGCCTCCTTTTGATATTGATTATCAATCTCTTTTAATCATACAAGATCCACCTTTTCATTGTCAAGACTCCCCAAAAATAAAATAATGCTTCCTATCTGCGCCAAAACATGCTTTTATATAGATATATTCTTTTCACAAAGGATGATTGCATTTCATGACACAAGAAAAAAGCACCAGCAACCGACTGCTCAAAGGCACTTTGATTCTTACCGCCGCAGGCATGGTTGTTAAGGTCATTGGTTCTCTCAACTGGATTATTCTTTCCCGTGTTCTCGGCGGCGAAGGTATTGGCCTCTACCAAATGGCTTTTCCTCTATACCTGTTAGCCCTGAGCCTGTCCACCGCTGGCATTCCTGTCGCTATTTCCATACTGACGGCCGAAAAAATCGCCAAAAATGACGCACTGGGGCGACGACAGCTTTTCCGGGCGTCCTTTTGCTTTCTTACCGCCACAGGTTTAATTCTCAGCTTGGCGATGTACTGGGGCGCAGCCTGGCTCATTGACGCCGGTTTCATTCGTGACAGCCGAGCTTATTATTCTCTTCTAGCCTTGTCCCCAGCCGTTTTTCTGGTCACCCTCATTGCCGGTCTACGCGGCTATCTGCAAGGCTGGCAGTACATGACCCCTACTGCGGTTTCACAAATCGTTGAACAGCTTTTCCGCGTCCTGGCCATGCTTTTTTTTGCCAGCCTGCTGCTGCCGCAAGGCCTTGCCTTCGCTGCTGGCGGCGCCAGTTTGGGCGCAGCGGCTGGAGCCGCTGCCGGCTTAGCGGTGCTGCTCTACTATTACGTCCGCTTACGCCGCCAAGAAAAAACGATTTCGGCAGCAGTCACGTCGCCCACACAACCTGCCGAATCCCTGAGTCGGCTGTTTAAACGCCTCTTCAAATTGGCCTTGCCGGTATCTCTAGCCAGCTTAATGCTGCCTGTTGTCGCCAATTTAGACTTGCTCATCGTGCCAGTCCGTTTGGAAGCGGCTGGATACAGCATCACCCAAGCTACCGAACTGTTTGGCTATCTTACAGGTATGGGCGTTCCGTTGGTAAATCTAGCCACGATGATGACTGCCGCCTTGGCTACCAGTATTGTACCGTCCGTCTCTGCCGTCGCCGCCCTGGGCCAGCGCCAGGAAGTACAAGAACGCATCACCACAGCTATGCGCATGACGAATCTCGTCATTTTCCCCGCTTCCGGCGCTTTGTACGTTTTAGCGGTACCAGTGGCTACCGTAGTCTACGGTGCGCCGCAAGCAGGAGACGTCATTCAGGTGCTGGCTTTTGGCGTTTACCTATTGGGCGTGCACCAGGTCACCACTGGCGTTCTTCAAGGACTGGGCCGTCCGACACTGCCTGTTGTCAACATGGGCCTAGCCGCCGTAGTAAAGATCGTCCTTAACTATGTGCTCACAGCCATTCCTTCGCTGGGCATCTGCGGCGCCGCCTGGGCTACCAATGCGGATTTCGGCGTTGCGGCCTTGCTCAACTACTATTGGATTTCTCGTCATACCGGTTTTCGCACCGACTGGGCGGAACTGGGAAAAACCATCCTGGCTACACTGCTTATGTCCGCTGCCATCTACGAGACGCTCGTCTTTTTACTGCCATACAACATTCCCATCGCTTGGCTGCTGCTCCCGCTGATTCTCTTCGCGACACTCTTGTATGCCGTCATCCTCTTGGCCTGCGGCGGTCTAACCTTGGCCGACGCCGAACGCGTTCCCTTCCTGGGGCATCGCCTGGCCTCGCTCTTACTGCGCCTGGGAGTAAAGTAACGGAAAATCGAACAGGAGTCGCGGGAGTCACGGGGGGTGCGACTGAGGATTGCGGAGTACGAAATATTAAACCATTTCGCGTCTTTCGTGTGTTTCGCGGTTCGTTTATAAATCCTGGCATAGCAAAAAAGCATAATAAAAAGCCGCCAAATGGCGGCTTTTTATTATGCTTGCTTTGTTTCGTATTCCTCTTGCGCACCCTCCGGTCACTCTGGTTCTCTTGTTTGTTTTGCGTTCCCGAAAGGTTATACGCTCTGCGCAGCGGTAGTGCTATCCGTGCTGGCTACGCTATAGCCTTGAT
>CAZKCR010000314.1:0-2146 GCA_964551055.1 uncultured Anaeromusa sp.
ATATAGCTTGAGCCGTCCGGCGGCAAGCCGGCAGCAATGAGCCCGTAAAAAAATCGTCTTCTTGCACAACTCCTCCTTGCGGGATGCGCAGGAAATCTTCCTCTGGCCAGGGACCTTGCAGCAAGGCCTGCAAATACGCGATAGATCCTTCTGCTTCTTGATGCTGCAGACCAATCAGTTCGGCAATACGTTTGGATTCGGCAAGGCTGTTGTCTTCCGGCCGATTTCCGGTGTGGACGAACAGTACACGCGTATAGCTGTCAAACATGCGGGTCAGCAAGCGTTTGGCTTTCTGTTCTCCGTGACGCTCACAATGACGTTTATGATCTGCTAGAATGTTTCGCTCTGTGAGCAGCCAGCCGTCAGTAAGGTAAAAAGTGCCTTTTTCTTCTTGCTGCAATTGAGCCAACCGTTGGCGAGATCCGAGCAAAAGAGCCAAGCAGTCGTGGACTCGGGGAATAATCAGTGGACAATGCGCGGCATGCAAGCCTTTGGCGGCGCCGCCGCAAAGGCCGAAAGAAAGCAGGACTTGCTCGTAATCGATGCTTTCATCAAGCAAGCGCTGTAGTTCTCGATGCAGTTTCTGGGGATACAGATGGAAATCCATAGAAACAAAAGAGCAGTCAAATTTATGCCGAGCGGATAATGCTTCCAATTCTCGGCGCATGACCTCGCAGGCGATGAGTTTAGTAGTCAAAGTACCTCCTTATAAATGAAGAACACAGAGGAACAGAGTAAACAGAGGGGGAGAGAGACCAAAGGCAATAAAAAAAGAGACTGAGACGCGTTTTGCGTCTCAGTCTCTGGATGTCCAGTCGACCAAGTGGAGTCAAAGTATGTTTATAGTTTACTTGGTAAAAGTTGGTTTGTCAACGCGGCTTTGTAAAGAAGAGGCGACTAGACTAATTGGAGGGCTTGGCGTAAATCCTGCAGCAAATCAGCTGGGCTTTCCAAGCCTACGGACAGACGCACCAAGGAATCGGCAATGCCCAACTTTTGCCGTTCTGCTGCGGGAATGGCGGCGTGGGACATGGTGGCCGGATGGGAGAGGATACTTTCAACGCCGCCAAGGCTGACGGCGACGGCAGGCAGCTTTACTTGCGCTAAAAGGCGCTGTGTTAATTTGAAGTTCACCAAATCAAAGGAAAGTACGGCACCGGGACCATCGGCTTGCCCTTCGTGAATGCTGCGTCCGGGATGATTCTTTAGGCCGGGGTAATAGACGGCTTTTACCTCGGACCATTGCTGCAATTCCGTGGCTATATAGGCGGCCGATTTTTGTGCGGCTTCCAGGCGAACCTGCAGCGTGCGCAGGCCGCGTAAGGTCAGCCAGCTGTCTTGTGGTCCCAGTACGGCGCCGAGACCATTTTGCAAGAGGTAGATGTCTTTAGCCAGTGCCTTGTCTTTGACAATGACCAGGCCGGCGATGACGTCGCTGTGTCCGGCGATGAATTTGGTGGCTGAGTGCACAACAATATCGGCGCCCAGTTCTAACGGCCGCTGCAGGAACGGGGTCATAAAGGTGTTGTCGACGATAACCAGCAGGTCATGTTTTTTAGCCCAGGCGCAGGCGGCTTTCAGATCGGTGATCGCTAGCAGCGGATTGGAAGGGGTTTCTAAGTACAGTGCCTTAGTGTTGGGGCGCAAGGATGCCTCCAACTGCGCTTGGTCGTTAGGGTCGACGAAGGAGTGCTCAATACCCCAGCGCGGGCAAAGACGGGTCAACACGCGGTGCGTGCCGCCATAGATGTCTCGGGCTGACAAGATATGATCACCTTGTGAAAAAAGCAGCAGTGAAGCGCTGACGGCGGCGATACCGGAAGCGAAAGCGAAGGCCTGGCTGCCTCCTTCCAGGTCGGCGGCTACGGTTTCCAGTGCTTGACGCGTGGGATTGCCGCTGCGGGAGTATTCAAAAGGCGCGTTTTCTTCATAACGCTGGTCGAAAGTGGAAGTTTGAAATACAGGGACGCTGCTGGCCCCTAGACGTTCATTGGCCGGCAGGCCGGGAGCCAGCAGGCGGGTAGCAAAATCATGCATGTATAAGTCCTCCTTGAAGGCGACGTTGCTTTACTCGCATCTCGCGCTAAACTGGTTCTTTTTCCGCCGGACATCGTCAGAAAGCCTCGGTATAGCGCCGCTATGCCTG
>CAZKCR010000315.1:0-2133 GCA_964551055.1 uncultured Anaeromusa sp.
AGGATTCCCCAAACTTCGGAATCTTTGTCGGGAACGACAGTTTCTATAGCGCCGTCCCAGACTGCAGAATGTCCATGAAAGCTTATGGCGTGACTTTTTAAGCAGGCAAGCCCCAAAATGTGAGGATCCTTCAAGATGGATCGCATTGAAGGCAGATGAAGCTGAATGCCGTAGGCAAAATAAAGACGAGTGGAAACTGATGTAGACATGAAAACCCCTCCTTTTAATGAATGCTTTGATTTGGTGTGTTGAACCGGTTGTAAAAATAGAAACGCCCTAACCGAGAAAGTTCGGTTAGGGCGACATAGCCTCTAATTTCACGAGTAAAAAGCAATTTTTTATAGTATAACATGAATTGCAATTGTTTACTATACTGTTTATCTAGAGTATACAATGAGAAATAAAGTGTAAATGTCATGGCGGATATAGTTAGGCGTAAGGCTGCTCTGCTTGTCAACTATCGCCCTGAAGAGTATACTGGCAACAGTACCGGAAAGGAGGAATGCGCAATGACGATGACTGCTATTTATTTATGTTTGACCGTGATCTTTGCCTCAACAGTACAGGCGGTTAGCGGCTTCGGGTTTAATATCGTTGGCGCACCCCTTTTGATGCTGTTCATTGCTCCTAAGCAGGTAATTAGCTTGACGATTTTCGGCGCTCTGATCTTAAATCTCATGGTGATTCATAAGACCAGGGGGCAGGGAGATTTTTATCTTATTTTGCCCATGTTTGCCGCTAGCATAGTAGGGGTTCTGCCGGGCGTGTATTTTTTAAATATTGTGGATGGATCTGTGCTCAAAATGGTTGTGGGGACAATAGTGATACTCATGTCGATCGTGTTGGCGGCTAATTTTTCTGTGCAGATCCGGCGTCAACGTTTGGCTTCCATTATAGCAGGAGGCATAGGCGGATTCATGGGTGGAGCGACAAGTATGAGCGGACCTGTGGTGGCGATGTTCCTTATGAATCAAAAGCAGGATAAAGTTGCATTTAGGGCCAATCTAGTGCGGTTCTTTTGCCTGAATAATATTGTTATCTTGGGAACCATGTATGTCATGGGCGTTATGGATGTAGATGTACTACCCTTGATTAGTTATATTGTGCCAGGAGTTCTTATTGGTACCTGGCTGGGGGAAAAGGCTTTCCATCGCGTTTCTCCCGCTGTTTTTCGTCAAGTAGTTATTATGGTGCTCATTAGCTGCGGCTTGATGAGTGTGGGACCGGAGGTTGTTAAACATTTTCTTTAAGCGCCTGCTTGTATAATTTTATTCCCGCGGTTTCAGGCTTCGATAAGAAGGAATTTTGCGGAGTGAATTAGAAATAATTGTAAAACGACGAGGCTGTACAAAAACTTCTTGAACGCATAGTGATAAAGTGGCTTGGCTATAGTAGACTGGTCAGAAACGAATCCTATAACGACAAGGAGGGATTAGTATGAGAAAATTCGTGACCCTGGTCGTAATTGCGTTGCTGGTATTCAGCTTGGCTGGCTGTGGTGGAACGGACAAAGCAAGTACGTCCTCTTCAAGTCCGCCGACGACTAAACAAGAGTCGGCTGCAGACCTTTTGGCAAAGGGGAAGAACCTTCCTGGCCTTACCTATGATTACGTCATGAAAGTAAAGGAAGGTCCTACGATGACAGGCAAGGTCTGGTTGTCTGGCAAGAAAATGAAAACAGAATCAACCATGGAAAACCAAAAGATCATTACGTTCCTTGATGGTGAGGCAAATGTAATCTATAATTACATGCCCAACCAAGCCAGAATTATGAAAATTCCTTTTGACCCGACTAAAGCTGCCAAAACGCCTGAGCAGTACAGCCAAGAAACAGATGCCGCCAAGGTGAAAATCCTAGAAACCGTCAACTATGACGGTGTGAGTTGCAAGGTAGTGTTACGGGAAGAGAAATCTGGTCAAAGCCAAGTCAAAATGTGGGTGCGTGAAGATTACGGCATTCCTGCAAAAGTAGAAGTGATGGAAGCGGGAGTCCTTCAGCTGACTGCCGAGTATAAAAACATAAAAGTTGGCTCTGTGCCGCCGGAAACTTTTGCACTACCTCAGGGAATCCCGATCATGGATATGGGCGAAATGATGAAGCAAATACCGGCGAAGCCGTAGAGCGTGTATTGA
>CAZKCR010000316.1:0-2123 GCA_964551055.1 uncultured Anaeromusa sp.
CGTTTTATTTAGACCCTCTTCCTCCTTAACCTCATTGCTTTTCCAGGCATAAAAGCTTATGCTTTCATCCAATAGTAAAAATCTCCTTGCCTGCAGTCTTCAAACTGCGAGCAAGGAGATTTTTCGCTTTAAGGCTTGCGGCCGGAAACAATAATACAGCCTGCCGCCAACAGACGCACTGTCGGCTTTTTCATGCCTGCCGCCAGCGCCCTGGAAAGAGCAATTTCTTGTTCCGCCAGATCCGTCCGCCCTGCTTCATTCCACGTTTTGGCCCGTTGCGCCGTATCTTTTTCCAACGCTTCGCAAGCAGTCGGCACCAGCTCCTGATACCAGGCATCTTTCTCCAGCAGCTTTAAGGACGCTTCATAGGTTTTGCTGCAAGCAGTTTTCCATTCCTCGACACCGATCACCTCATGAAGCTGTTTAACCCGTCCTTTAATCAAATTAATGTCCCGTGCCTTGCTAAAGGGTTGATCCAAAATGCCCAAAAGCTCCGGATGGCGTACGCGCCGTCCTTGCTGATCTAAATACAGACGTACCGCTACAGGCGCCAAAAAACCGTCAGCACGGCGGCGCAACGTTTTCCACAAACGTTCCGACAAGCCAAGCTTTTTTAAAAAGCCTTTCACAAGCTTCATATCGGCTTCCAGCGTGTATTCATAGCAAAACCCAGCCCATTCATCGCCTTTTTCTTCGCTCCAGCGTTCCTCAGGACGCCAAAAGGCAAATGTCTGTCCTCGATCATCCCAGTCCAAATAACGCGATACTGTATCCAAAAAGGATTGTCCTGAACGAACCACAGCAGCTTCCGGCAATTGCAAAGACTCGCTCCGATCATACGGCAGCGGCCGCTGCAAATCTTCCTGCATGCGACTGAGCCAATCAAAAGGCATCAACACCGTTTCACTTGTCGCCGTATAACGGGGCCCTTGGCGACCCAAGCCCAAAGCCATGGCAATCCAGGGTTCAAAGGCTTGACGCTGCCCATCACTATCATTGTCATAAGCAAGAGCCGCTTCGCCCCACCCTGCAGTCGTCGCAGCTACCGGGCGCGACGCTTGCCATTGGCCAAAAGCCTCTTCTAACGTTGCGGCGGCATCTAAAAGACCTTCATAGCCGTCCTCAAGAAGCGCCTTGCGCACCAATGGCGTCGCGACCTTTCTGGCCCAGCTATCCACACCATGAAGAGATTGACGGAAAAACGACAGCTCTTCTTCCAGCACTTCACACCAAACATTGGCCAGTGAATAATCGCCGCCAGATCCCAGAACCGCCACGGTTTGCAGCGCTTCCGCGCGATTGCGTCGTTCCACCCGAGACATGCGCCGCTCCAGGCGCCGCAAATCAAAGGGCAGATCAAAGTGCACCACCACCTGGGCATGACCCAAGTCGCAATACTCTTCGCCTCGCGGATCCAGCACCAGCACCTGACAGGAGGCATCGTCCCGGAACTGCAGCTGCGCCTCATGCACCTCGCGAACCGTTTGAGCCCGGTGCACTTGGACCACTGCTTTAGCCCCCAAAAGTTTTCTCAGTTCTTCGGTTACCGTTTGACAGGTAGCGGCAAAGCGCGTAAAGACAGCCACTTTGCGAGTCTTCGGCAACGTCTTGATATAGGCAGCCAACGAAGCTAACCTAGGTTCGGCTTCAGCAGCATCCGGCGTCAACGCATCCAGACGCTGCAGAAGGGGTTCTTCTCCCTCCAGGAGCGGCATCTTCCGGCATAAATGCAGCCAAGTCTTCGGCAGCTCTTCTTCCAGCTGCGCCGGCGTCTGCCGTCCCAAGCGGCAGCCTACCAGTTCTTTTAAGAGCTTATAGCTGCTGCCGGCGCATTCCGCCAACGCCAGATACAATACCTCCACTAATTGGCGATGCTGCGCCAGATCGGCGTCATGTTCCATAGCCTTTTTCATCAATAGGCGCCAATTTTCCAGCGTTTCTTCCAGATCTTCCGCCGCGTCTCCCGCCACTTGAAGCACCTTCAGCTTACCCGTCTGTCGGCTTAAGGGCATTTCGCTCCCGCCGACTTCCAGCAAGCGCGGTTCTGCCTTTTTCCCCCAGAGTGAAGCGGCTTCAGCCAACTGTTCTAACGGATAGCCGTCTCGATCCACCAAGTGAAACAT
>CAZKCR010000317.1:0-2121 GCA_964551055.1 uncultured Anaeromusa sp.
TTCCGGCACCGGACCTGTTGCGGAAGGAAAACCCGGAGAACAGGCGCGGAAGAGTTTCCTCTTCCGCGCCGTGGCTGCATCGCCTCACAGGATATTTTAAAGGTAACTGCGGCCTATTCCGCAAGGAACATATAACGCAGTACTACCAGCACCGCTAAAATATAGACAATCCAATGCACTTCTTTCCCTCGCCCATTAATAAGCTTCAAGAGCGGGTACATCACAAGGCCGGCGGAGATACCGTTGGCAATGCTGTACGTAAAAGGCATCAGAATAATGGTCAAAAAGGCGGGGAAAAACTCGGTGAAATCAGTGAAATCAATATTGCGCACCGACTCCATCATCAAGGCGCCGACAATAATCAAGGCCGGAGCCGTTGCCGCGCTGGGAATAAGGCCCACCAACGGCGTAAAGAACATGGACAATAAGAATAGCGAGCCGCAAACAACCGCCGTCAGGCCGGTACGACCGCCAACGCCAACGCCGGCGGCGCTTTCCACGAAGGCGGTGATGGTGCTGGTTCCCAGAAGCGAACCGATGCTGACGCCGGCGGCGTCAGTGAGCATCGCTTTGCCCATGCCGGGAAAACGGCCTGTTTTATCCATCAGTCCGGCCTTCGTAGCCATCCCCACCATAGTGCCCATGGCATCGAACAATTCCACAAAAGTAAAGGTGAAAATAATGGTTAAAAGACCCATATTCAGAGCGCCCATGATGTCTAGCGCAAAAAAAGCGTTGCGGCTGAAATCCGGAATAGAAACCGGCGAAAAGCCAGCGGGAATGTTAACAATGCCTGTAGCAATGCCTGCAACCGAAGTCAGCAAAATGCCAATCAAAATAGCGCCCTTTACTTGACGACCCATTAAGATCGCGGTAATAAAAAGACCGCACAGCGCCAAAAACACATCCGGGCTGCCCAGCTTGCCCAGCTCGATAATGGTTTCAAAAGACAACGGCGTACCGTTGCCATGTGCTGCCACAATCTTTTCCAGCGTCGGTGGAATGAGCGACAAACGAATGCTCATAATGCCGGAAAGCTTCAAACCCACAACGGTGATAAACAAGCCAATCCCTACGGTAATCGCTTGTTTCAAAGCCATTGGCATGCCTTCCACCAACAATTGGCGAACCCGGGTAACTGTCAGCAAGATAAAAATAAGACCGGAAATAAAAACAGCGCCTAACGCGGCCTGCCACGGCACACCCATGCCGATGATAACCGTAAAAGCGTAGAATGCATTCAGACCCATCCCTGGAGCCATGGCAATCGGATAGTTAACAAACAAGCCCATCATAATTGTAACCAGACCGGCTCCAATGGAAGTAGCCAGCAAGACGGCGTTTTTATCCATCCCTGCGGCGCCTAGAATACTGGGATTTACAAACAGGATATAGGCCATGGCCATAAACGTAGTAATCCCTGCGGTGATTTCGGTATTTACATTGGTGTTTCTTTCACGCAATGCAAATAGCTTTTCCAACATGTGCGTCTCTCCTCTGTCTGCTATTTTTTTGATACCTAGAGAAATCTCCTGCTATACCAAGGCAGTGCAGCTACCTGCTCAAACAAAAAACACCGCCAGAAAATTCGCGGGTTTTTGCCTGAGCGAAAATTCCGTCCGGTGCGGCAGCTAGAGAGTCTTTCCCTGCACTATCTGGCATCTGCTGGAGATTCCGCTCGTAGTCAGACAATTTACGGTTGTCCGGTAGAGACATTTGGGCCGTATTCCCAAACATATACGAGCCGTATGCGGTTACGGTTTTATTTTAACAGCATCAGCAGAGTGAGTCAACGAAAACATGAACCTTATTTCTTCATTTTTATTGAACGTTCGGGTTTCTATTTTTTCTATTTCTCTTAAGCTTTTTTCTATTTTGTACGATATAAGGGATGAAGGTCCCGCATCACGCGTGACTAAATTTAACACAAAGGAGGCCCCTCGTCATGGTTCAACGCATTCAACGCATCGATCGCATCCGTCCTGTTGATTCGTACTCCTCGGGGCAATCCGGCTTGAAGCAAAAACGCAAAAAACAAGCCCCATCCTTTGGTCGTTCCTTGCAAAAGGAAGTGGCCGCCGAAGCAGATAAAGAAAAAAGCACGCCCCTGCCGCCATTACA
>CAZKCR010000318.1:0-2107 GCA_964551055.1 uncultured Anaeromusa sp.
AAAAGAAAAGCTCAGTCGTTTAGACTGAGCTTTTAATTATACATATGGAGCGGAAGACGAGATTCGAACTCGCGACCCTCGCCTTGGCAAGGCGATGCTCTACCACTGAGCCACTTCCGCAGATATCGATGCCGGAGCACCTCTTACGAATATGAATTATATCAACTTTCGCCTCTTCTGGCAAGAGGTGTTTTGTTTTTTATGCAGGAATTTTATCTTTTTATGCTTTGAGATGTCGACTGCCGCGTTTCGTCATGGGTTTGCCGTCTTTACAAAGAGGGCATTCTGCCGCCTCAAAGGTCGGCACAGTCAAATTAAGCAGGGCTTCTACCCTTAAGCCGCCAAAATCCGCTTTACCGCCGCTGCGGTTTACCAACAGACCAACACCCACAATATCGCCGCCCTGAGCACGAACTACATCGACAACTTCTTTTACAGAGCCGCCGGTTGTAACGATATCCTCTACAATCAGCACTTTTTCACCAGGACGAATGAAAAATCCCCGCCGCAAGGCCATAGCGCCATTTTCCCGTTCCGTGAAAATAGCCCTGGTTTCCAAAGCTTTTCCCACTTCATGGGCCAACAGAATACCGCCGGTCATGGGGCCAATAACCACTTCCACACCAGCGTCTGCAAAGCGTTCCGCCAATTCCTTACACAGACGTTCCGTTTGCTTCGGCCACTGCAATAAATTAAATTTTTCCACATATAAAGGACTATGCAAGCCGGAGGTCAGCAGAAAATGACCTTCCAAAATGGCTTCCGTCTCTTGCAGCAATTGTTTTACTTCCTCTTCACGCATGCTCATGCTCCTTCCATTTCCGCTGCCAAGCGCCGCAGCGCCGCCAACGGGTCCTCCGCTTTCGTTACAGGGCGTCCGATTACCAAATGACTGGCGCCTGCGGCCAAGGCGCTGGCAGGCGTCGCCACCCGCTGTTGATCATCTACAGAGACGCCAGCCGGCCGAATACCGGGCGTCACAATCGCAAAGTTCTTGCCGCAAGCTTGACGAATAGCCGCTGCTTCCTGCGGGGAAGCAACCACTCCCTGCAAGCCCGCTTCCTGCGTAAGTTGCGCCAAACGTAACACAGACTTATCCACGGCTTCCCCATGGCCCAAACGCACCCACTCATCGCCGCCAATACTAGTCAAAACGGTGACCGCCAACACAACTGGAACCGGCTTTCCGCAACGAGCCGCTTCCTCCGCCACTACCTCGCCAGCGCGGCGCATCATCTCCAGACCTCCCGAGGCATGCACATTCAACATGTCCGCTCCCAGACGAGTCAAAGCCCCTAGCCCTTTCGCCGCTGTGTTCGGAATGTCATGCAACTTGAGATCTAAAAAAACCTTCTTGCCTGCTTCTTTTAAATACCGCACAATATCGCCGCCGCTACTGTAAAAAAGCTCCATACCCACCTTATAATAGGTGGCTTCTTCTTTCAAAACACCAACGAGAGCCAGCGCTTCTTCTTGTGAAGAATAGTCTAGCGCAATAATCCGCCTGTCTTTTCCGTTCATTCTTTACACTCCATTGCTCTCAGCTTCAAAACCGGACTTGACCGATCATCTGCCGCACATTTTCCAGGCCTCGCTGCCGCGCATACGCTTCCAAACCATTGGCAACATCCAATGCCGCTGTAGGATTAACAAATTGCGCTGTCCCAACAGCTACAGCTGTAGCGCCAGCTAAAAGAAATTCCGCGGCATCCTCTGAGGTCATAATACCGCCCATGCCAATAATCGGCACTTTTACCGCCTTAGCCGCCTGATAGACCATACGCACAGCCACGGGTTTTACCGCCGGGCCCGAAAGACCGCCGACACCGTTGCCCAGCTTAGGCTTCCATGTGTGAATATCAATAGCCATGCCTGTTAACGTATTAATCAGGGAAATGGCGTCAGCTCCCGCCGCTTCCACCGCTTGCGCCATTTGCGCAATATCCGTTACGTTCGGAGACAGCTTTACGATGACCGGCTTCTTCGTACGCGCTTTCACCGCTTCTACAACACCGGAAGCCATGACGCAATCCGTCCCAAAAGCCAGGCCCCCTTGTTTGACGTTCGGGCAGGAAATATTGACCTCTAGCGCCGCCACGCCATCTAC
>CAZKCR010000319.1:0-2090 GCA_964551055.1 uncultured Anaeromusa sp.
CCGCGCACCTTTGTGGCCAGCAAAATGTCATGACGGCGTCCCTTGAGGCCTTTGCCGACGATGAACTCGCTTTCTCCCTGGACGTAGGTATTGGCGGTATCAAAGAAATTGATACCCTGGCTGTAGGCGTAGTCCATGATTTGCAAGCTGTCGGCTTCGCTGGTTTGGCCGCCGAACATCATGGTGCCCAAGCATAGCTGGGAAAGTTTTAGACTGGTTCCCGGAAGTGTTTTGTATTCCATGTTCATCCCTCCAAAATAATTTCTACTTTTGTGAAAAGAAAGAGGTAGTATGATGAATCGTATTTGGAATGTGCAAACGAAATTGTTGGATGTAATTGCTCAACAGGAGAACCATGAGGCAGAACGAGATTACCCTTTGCACTGGGAGCGCCTCCATTTGGCCAGTTGCGCGCAAATCGGGCAGTGGCTGGCGGTGAAACGGGGCGTGAATCAAGAACTGGCGGCGCTGGCGTGCTCGCTGCATGATTTTGGCCGGATTATAACCGGTAAGCAAAAGAATCACGCCGAAAACGGCTATGAACCTGTGAAGAATTTTTTGTTGCAACAAGACTGCTTTTCACCGGAGGAGTGCGAGCAATTGGCATTAGCGGTAAAGCATCACAGCAATAAAGATATAGTGGGGACGCCGCTGGAGGAAATCGTTAAAGACGCCGATGTGCTGGACTGCTTTCAATATGGGCAAGAGCTGACTCGTCCGGAGCAGAGGGAGCGCCTTGAGAAAGTACGGACGGAACTGGGGCTGTAGGGTTAGCCTTTTTTATTGCGGCAAACCATTTCGCAGTAGGGAGCACCTTCGAGCGTGTTTTGCAGTGTAACTAAATCACTGTCGGGGTGGAAGCCTTGGTATTTTGCTTGGTCGATATAGCAGTATAATCGGCCAAATTCAGCAAAGTCTTTTTCCTTCCAAACCTCAGCGAAGGGGCAATAGGTAATACGGATATGCGTATCATTTTCCGGCTGTTCCGCTGGCTCCATGTCCCAGCCTAGGGAAGGAAGGTCCGAAACCTTGACGTAGTTCTGCGGCAGGTGTTCGTAGCCGGCGGCGAGAACGGCTTCTTTTTGGGATTGTCCTCGTTCTTCTCCTAAAGCGGCAATGGCCTTGGTGACAATTCCTTTGGCTGCTTCAGGGCCTACGGCGTCAATCATTTGACGGCAAAGATGGTAGTAGAGCGATGCGGTCATTTTGCCCATTTGCCGAACCTGCCGGGTTGCTTCCGCGCGGGAGATGGTTTCTTCATTATTCATAACGTAGACTCCTTTAGCTTTTGTTTTATTTGTAAATTGCCTTGTTTTGTTGCCTTCTGGTTCCCTTGAGTTACTTGGCGATTCCTATTGCAGCGCCTGACGATAGAAAGTCAGCTTTTCTTCCAGCTTTCGCAGGTTTTCCGCTAGCTTTTGCTGTTCCTCTAAGACATTTTTGTGATGCTCTTCCAGCATTGCTAACCGTTCCTGCATCGTGCTGTCTCCTTGATAGCGCAGCTGAGCATAGCGGCGAATTTCTCGAATGGGCATGCCTGTTTCCTTCAGGCGCTTAATGAAATGAAGCCATTCGACATCCTGCTCGGTGTACTCGCGTCGTCCGGCGGCGTCTCGTTGTACTGATAGCAAACCTTCTTGCTCGTAGTAGCGCAGCGTCGGGCCAGTGAGGCCGGTCAGCTTTGAAAATTGTCCAATTGCATAACTCATATAAAAACTCCTTGACTTCAAGTTAACTTTAAGTACTATGCTTTTAGTATAACAAGTAGAGGGGGCTAAAACAATGCAAAATGAACGTTGGACAAAGGGATGGGACAGACTGGCGGAGGTGGACGGCCATGCCGGTGAAATGGTAGTGGACGGGCTTAAAGACATTGCGCCGGACTTAGGGCGTTATATTGTAGAATTTGCTTTTGGGGATGTGTATTGCCGCGAAGGGCTGGATCTGCAGGAGCGGGAAATGATTACCCTAGCCAGTTTGCTGACTCTGGGAGGCTGCGAGACCCAGCTAGAGGTGCATTTGCACGGAGCATTGAATGTAGGCGTGACGCCGCAGAAGATTATAGAAACCTTTTTGCAGTGCATTCCCTA
>CAZKCR010000320.1:0-2089 GCA_964551055.1 uncultured Anaeromusa sp.
CCGTCAGCTGCGCACCGTCGAAACGCTGCGTATAATCGCAAAGAGCTTCATTTTTACGGCAGCGCACGTCGTCCACAATCCGCTGCACAACCTGCACAGCCGACAATTCCTCGCCAAAGGATTCTTTAATGCGTGCCTTGGCCTTTTCTCCCAGTTCTACTTCATCAAAGGCAGGCTTGCGCAGCAGCGCCTCACAGCCTTCACGGCCTAATTCGCTCACTTTTTTTCTGCGAATCATCACTTTCCCTCCTCCTGCAGCAAGGCGCGGAGGCCTTCTACCATAGCTTGAATACGGTCAAACTTCATTTTAAAGCTTACGCGGTTAGCAATAAACCGAGCTGTCGCCTCTTCAATCGGCGCGATTTCATCAAGCTGATTTTCCTTTAAAGTTGTACCGGTTTCCACTATATCCACAATCAGCTCCGCCAGCCCTACCATAGGCGCCAGTTCAATCGAACCGTTAAGCTTGATAATCTCTACTTGAATTCCTTGTTGGTAAAAAAAGCGTTCCGCTACCTTAGGATATTTTGTAGCCACCCGCATGTGCGCATAGTCGCTCAGCTTCTCCCGCTTCATAGCCCTCGGCACCGCCACCATTAAGCGGCAGCGTCCAAAGCCGAGATCCAACAACTCATAGACATCCCGTTCTTCTTCCAGCAGTACGTCTTTACCGATAATGCCCACATCCGCTGCTCCATATTCTACATAGGTCGGCAAATCCGCGGTCTTGGTAATAATAAAGCGCACTTTCTTTTCTTCGTTCGTCAATACCAACTTGCGCGATTTCTCGCTGAGATCGTCGGCTGTATAGCCAATGCGTCCTAACAAATCCGCCGCTTTGGCAAACAATTTCCCTTTAGGCAAAGCTACCGTCAGGTAATTCATATCACTCGAAGTCATTGCGCCGCCTCTTTTCCGTTAATTCTTTATCTAGTTAAAGTGCTAATACGTAGATATTAACACTTGTAAAAAGATTCGTCAAGATGTGTAGGATTTTGCCAAAGAATGTCGAATAAGAAAAACTATTCGCGTTATTTCAATGTTTACAGGAGGGTTTTTTTATGCCCGCATTTCATATTGTCGTTCTTAACAAGCTAAAACAGGAACATCGGGATATGATTGAAGCCGCCGCGCCGGGGAGCAATGTCATTTCCTGCACTCTCGAGGAAGCCGGGTCCCATGTGGACAAAGCCGATATTCTCTTAGCCTGGGGATTCAATGACATTCGCCCGCTATTTTTGTCAGCTTCGCGTTTGCGTTGGGTTCATTCCCTCAGCGCCGGTGTAGAAAAGCTTACCTTTGCCGAAATGCGCCACAGCCAATGCTTGCTTACCAATTCACGCGGTATTCATGGCATTCCCGTTTCCGAGCATGTTCTGTCTATGATGCTTTCCTTCTCTCGCAGTCTGCCTGGTTGCGCTAAAAATCAAGCAGCGCATCTTTGGAAGCGAGTGTCCTGTGATGAGGTGCACGATAAAACCATTGGCATCTTAGGCTTGGGCAGCATTGGACGAGAAATTGCAAAAAAAGCCAAAGCGTTCAGTATGAATGTTTTGGCCATGAAGCGTGAAGAAACCTCCGAACTTTTCGTCGACCAGCTTTACAAGCCCCATGAGTTGATGGAGTTACTGCCGCAATGCGATTTCGTCGTCGTCTCTTTGCCTTTGACGGAAGAAACAAAAGGCTTGCTGACGCTGGAACAGTTCCGCGCCATGAAGTCTTCCGCTTATTTTATCAATATCGCCCGCGGCGAAGTTCTTGTCGAAGCAGATTTAATTACTGCGCTGCAAGAAGGCTATATCCGCGGCGCCGGTCTGGACGTTTTTACACAGGAGCCGCTGCCAGCGGATTCGCCTCTTTGGGATATGTCGAATGTCATTATAACGCCCCATGTGGCAGCGCTATCTCCCTACTATCTGGACCGAGCTGTCAAATTATTCGCCGACAATCTTACCCGTCTCATTCATGACCGAGAAATGTTCAACATTGTTGATAAAACAAAAGGCTATTAACGTTCCTCAATTTAAATCATCCGCTTGCCGCAACAAGGTCAGCTCCGGAGGCTCCCCTGCTTCCGGAGCTTTATGAT
>CAZKCR010000321.1:0-2068 GCA_964551055.1 uncultured Anaeromusa sp.
TCCTGCGGACCGTCTTGCTCCAATAAAAGTCTCAAATACAATCACGGCCGCCGCAACCTCAGTCGTTCCCTCACTTTGCTCCTGTTGAATTCAGTAACCCTCCATTTCTGGTGAAGACCGGATACTATGCCATCCATGGCGCATCCAGCGCCGTCGTCGCGACTCCGGTTCTCTTGTTCAATATTTTCACGGTTCTGTGTGACGTTCCTCTCAAAGGACCGCGCAGCGGTTATTCTGATTGTTGCTTTTTTGAAATTATGCTTGAAAAAACAGAATAAATTTTCTTCAAAAAAGGATTTGTAAAAATAAAGCGAATTAATATATACATATGAAGCTTTTTGAAAACAGCTTTTGCAAACCGGGAGGACACTTGTGTGAGAAAAAAGTCGTGGCAACTGCCGGGGCTGATGTGGCAGAGGCTAAGTCTACGTAAAAAACTGGGGCTTGTTTTTGCTGTTTTGACAGTAGTGCCTTTATTGCTGACTACTTTTCTAACCTGGCAATCCTATGGGAAGGCCATGCGGGAAACGGTAGTGGAACGGAATCGGCAATTAGCGGAACAGATAGGCTGTGACTTAGAATGGGTCTTTGCGGAAAAAATGCGTTTATTGCAGATGATGGCTAAAACAGCAGCTATTCGCTCTATGGATGCGGAGCGGCAAAATGAGGCGCTGCGTCAAATGGTGCTGCAGTATCCTGACATACAACTGGCTGTGGTGGCAGATGCGCAGGGACGCCAGGTGGCGCGTTGGGACGGGCAGATGGATCAGACCCGAAATATTTCGTACTGGGATCGGTCCTATTATACGGACGTATTGAATACGGGAAGTACCGCTATTTCCGATGTGCTATTGGCGAAAAGTACGCAGAAAATGGGGATTGTAGTTGCAGAACCCATTTTAGTAGACGGGCGCATTGCAGGCGTGCTGATTGTCAATATTGAACTTCGTTCGCTGGTGAGCCGCATCGGCGCGACGACTGTGAGCGATTCCGGTTATGCCTATGTAGTAAATCGCTATGGACGTATGATTATGCATCCAGATTTAGGGTTAATTGCAGAAGGCGTGGATGCATCTGCGCTGCGGCCGGTGCAGGAAGTACTGTCAGAACATAATGGTTCCCTGGAATATGAAGATGCAAAGGGAACTACGCTTTTGGCCAGTTATCGGTTTGTGCCGACGACTCGCATGGGCGTTGTCGTACAGCAGCCGCTGCTGGAGGCGATGGAGCCAGTCGCGGTGTTGAAATGGGTAGTACTGGTGATAGCCTTGTTTTCGTCCGCCTTGGCGGCGGTAGGAGCGCTGGAATTGGCGCGGACCATGGCCAAGCCGCTTGTGCGTATCTCCGAGGCTACGCGCCGCTTGGCAGCAGGGGATTTAAGCTTTCGACTGCCGGTGACGAGCAAGGATGAGATCGGACAGTTGGCGGCCAATTTTAACGATATGACAGAGCAGCTATTGCATCGTGACGAAGCGTTGAATCATATTCAGGGAGAATTAGAGCGGAAGGTAGTTCTGCGTACGCGAGAGTTGCAGGCGTTAAATGAAGAACTGCGACGCATTTCTCGGGCCGATGGTTTGACCGGTTTGGCTAACCGGCGGTATTTTGACGAATTTTTACAGCGTGAATGGCTGCGGGCCAGACGAAAACAGGAATGCATGGCTTTGATCATGATCGATGTGGATGAATTTAAAAGCTACAATGACTATTATGGACACCTGCGCGGCGACGACTGTCTGCGTTGCATTGGGGCGGCGTTGGTACAGACGGCTAAGCGCAGCAGCGACTTAGTGGCTCGCTATGGGGGAGAAGAATTTGCCGTGGTTCTGCCGACAACCACGGAAGAGGGAGCCCTGGAACTGGCTGTACAGATTCAGCAGGCTGTGGCTGCTGCCTGCATTCGGCATGAACGGTCGCATAATGGAGACTTTATTACCGTCAGCATGGGCCTTGCCGCTTTTACGCCGCAAGGAGATGATACATGTAAAGAATTGGTGGCCGTAGCCGACCAAGCACTGTACCAAGCCAAACGGCAGGGGAGAAATTGTATTTGCGTCGGGAGCCACTA
>CAZKCR010000322.1:0-2058 GCA_964551055.1 uncultured Anaeromusa sp.
ATAAAGCGGTTTTACCGGCCCCGTTGGGGCCGGTAATTACGGTAAAGGAGCCTGCTGGGATACTCAAGTCGATGTCTTGCAGAACCGCAGTCCGGCGAGGATAACTATAAGTGAATTGTTCAAATTTCAAGGCGTCAGTCATGGCGGGATCAATCCTCCTGGCGGTTTAGCAGTTTGCGAGCCGGCAGGTACAAAAGCTGGGTGATGACGCCATTGGCGGCGCCGACGGCCAATACAACCGGCAGCATGCCGTACAAATATACTTCGTTCGGGATGGAAAGAATAACTTTCAGCAGGGTTACAAAGGTAAAACCGCTGGCGACGGTGCTGAAAAAGCCGGTAAGTCCGGGAGCTAACGGCAGACCGCCGATGTTCAGGCGCGATAAAAGCGGCAGGAAGAGCGCGCACGTGAGAGCGCCGATGGGTTCGCTGATCAGGTTGGCGTAAGGAATGGCGGACTTGGAGGTGGGCACGTTCAGTGCGCCTGCTACCAAGCCGATGCCGATGACTTGACCCAGAGAAGGACGGACCAGGTTGATGGCCAGACAGTACATGGCAATCATCCAGTTAAGAGTCAGGCCGGCAATGTTCGGCGTGACCAAATGCAAAATGGCGCCAATGGCCAAAAGCAGAGCCGTAACAGCGACCCAGCGGAAACGTCCGCCTTGGTTGGCTTCGAAGGTAACGGTCTCTTGCGCTTTTACTTGTACTTGTTGTTTCATGTGAAACTCCTCCTTTTACATCCTGAGAATACAAAAAACCCCTCGTCTATCGTAAACGATAGGGACGAGGGGTTAACCCGCGGTGCCACCCTAATTGGCTGTAAACAGCCCGGCTTGACAAGGTACGGCTACACAAAAGAAGCGATACCTGCTTTCGGATAACGGCGAAAGGTTCCGGCAGCGACTACCCCGCAAGCGGCTCGGGCTGCATCTTCCAGGTCCATTCCACATCTCGAGCAGTACCGGACTCCCACCAACGCCGGCTCTCTGAAACCCTCTTGAGCAAGTGTACTCTTCCTGGTCATGGATGATAACACTATAGATTTGCTTATTACTATACCGAGCCTAAAGACATTTGTCAATGGCTTCAAGGAATTCGTGGAGAAAAATTATTCTTCCGCAGGCAGCCATTCTACGTCGCCTAGGACGAAAAACGTACCCTTGCCTTTCATGACCAGCTTGCCTCGTTCATCATAGAGTTCTCCATCGACTACCATGGTGCTGCGCCCGGCATGAATTACAGTAGCTTTGGCGGTGACTTCTTCACCGCTAGGCACGTTGCGGATAAAAGAAAGGCTGAGATCGGTGGTCACAACCTTGCGACGCATGCTGAAGCAGGCGGAACCCATGGCGGTGTCGATCAAAGCGGCAAAGGCGCCGCCGTGAACCGTCTTGTGAATATTTGTATGGATGTCTTCTTTGATGGGCATGGAGAGAACGGCTTTGCCTGGTTCAATGGAAACGAATTGCATGCCCAACAGCTTGACGAACGAATTGGTTTCATAAATATGTGTAAAAAATGCTTCTAGCATGATTAGCTCCTTGTGGCGGCGGACAATCAGTTTTTGCCTTTTGCGCCGTTGCCTGTGTTTTTATCGTTGGTGTTGTCAGGTTGCTGTACATGTACCTGGTGCTTATCCGCGCCAGGAGCGTTTCGTCCTTTGACCGGGGGATTGTGTTTTTCATCTTCCAGCAATCGTTCCAGGTCCTCTTTTTCTTTGGCCATTTTGCCATCTTTAAATACTTTGTCACATCTCTTGCGGACATCGCCTATGGACAGGCCCAATTCTTGGGCCACCTTGCCCCAACCCAGAGGTTTTTCGCGCAGCGCAAAAACTTCGCTTATCGGTTTGTGGCTGCGGTCCGCCAAGCTGTAGGCTAACGTGATTTCGCCGCGGCCATAGTGACGGTTTTCCCTCAAATCGCTGATGCGGGAGGTATCGATGGAAACGCCGAAAACTTTAGCTAACGAGCTGGCTAAAATGGCGTCTAGGGACTCTTCGTCTGGCGCCGGAGCGGCCCCTGCGGAAGCGGTAAAGCCAAAGCAAAGGCAGCA
>CAZKCR010000323.1:0-2057 GCA_964551055.1 uncultured Anaeromusa sp.
TGTCAAGAAAACTGGTTGTTAACTTACTGGTTTATGCCGGCTTGGTCAAGGAAGGCGCTAAGCAGGCCGAGCTGCTGCCTCGTGTTGCTAACGCGCAGGCTCAGGCTGCCGAAGTGCGCCGTGAGTGGATTTCGAATTTGCCGGAAGAGCTGCCTGTTTTGGCGCAAGGGGCTAAAGAAAATGGGCTGGAATTGTTTTACTCGATTCCCTTGCCGCTTTTTGCGGCAGGACGCCTAGACGAAACCTTGTTGCAGAACGTTTACGCCGAAGCGCGGCAACTTGGAGCAACGCGGGTCAAGTTCGCCGTAGGAGATTTTGCCGTAGCAGACAAAGTAGAACTGCAAAAATTAACTGTGTTGGCCAAGGACAACGAAGACATTTTGCTGACCGTAGAAGGAGACCAGTCGGCGGCTAATGGCCGTGTGGAAGTGCTGCTGGGATTGCTGGAAGCTTGCCGAGATTGCGGCGCTCCTGTCTATGCGACCTATGACGTGGGAAATTTTGTTTGGGTGGGCCAAGAGCCGCTATATAACGCGGTCAAGCTGGCGCCGTTTGTCCGCTACATTCATTTGAAAGATGTGGCAATGACTTTGGCGGGGCCTCAGGTACGGGAGCTGGACGCCGGCAGTATTGACTGGAGAAGCGCCCTTGAACTGTTGCCGCAGGACGTGCCGGTGGCGCTAGAGTTTCCTTGTGAAGCGCCGGTTGATGAGCGGGTAGTGGCTATGCTCAAAAAAGTGAAAATTTTATCGTAAAACTATTAGACAAATTTGAATTTATCGATTAAAATAGGAATATAAAACTAAGAAACCGGTTTCGTAGATTCGTTTATTTTACAAGAAAGGAGTATTTTGAAAAGAAAAGCAGCAATCGTTTTTTATTTTTTTATCTTGCAAACCGGTACACTAAAACGGTACACTTAAGAGGTCCTTTTTGGCAGAGAGATGAGTTAAGAAAGGATGAAATCTTATGAAAATCAAACAAGCAGTTGATCGAATTCCTGGTGGCCTGATGTTGGTTCCTTTGTTCTTGGGGGCGTTGTGCCATACTTTCTTTCCGGGAGCCGGAAAGTATTTTGGTTCCTTTACTAATGGTCTGATTACTGGTACGGTGCCGATTTTGGCAGTTTGGTTCTTTTGCATGGGTGCTGGCATTGATATACGCGCTACTGGTACGGTGCTGCGCAAATCGGGAACCTTGGTTCTGACGAAAATTGCTGTAGCCTGGGTTGTAGCGATGTTTGCGGTAAATATGCTGCCAGTAGAAGGCATTACTAAGGGGTTTTTTGCAGGATTGTCCACGTTGGCGCTGGTCGCGGCTATGGATATGACCAACGGCGGCTTGTATGCGGCGCTGATGAAACAGTATGGCAGTGATGATGAAGCCGGTGCGTTTGTACTGATGTCGATTGAGTCAGGTCCGTTGGTTTCGATGATCATTTTGGGAAGTTCGGGTGCGGCCAGCTTTGAGCCTCAATTATTTGTTGGCGCAGTACTACCGTTTCTGATTGGTTTTGCTCTGGGCAATTTGGATACGGAACTGCGTGAATTCTTTGGGCAGGCGACCCAGACGATGATTCCTTTCTTCGCATTTGCCTTGGGCAACACGATTGATTTGTTTGTTATCGGTAAAACGGGCTTCTTGGGAATCGGTCTCGGCGTAGTAGTTATTATTATTACTGGTATTCCGCTTATTCTGGCTGATAAGTTTATCGGCGGCGGCAATGGCACGGCCGGTATCGCTGCATCCAGTACCGCTGGTGCAGCTGTGTCGAATCCTGTGATTATTGCTACGATGAAACCGGAATTTGCAGCAATTGCTCCGGCTGCGACGGCGCTGGTGGCAACTTCGGTTATTGTCACCTCTGTATTGGTGCCGATTTTGACGGCTTGGTGGAGCAAGCGTTCCGCTTCCGGAGGCGAAGGGAACGGCTCTTTAGCTAAAGGGGCTTAGATAGGAGCGGATTCCGGGGTATGGGGGTAGAACAATGAGCAATATTTTAACCGTTGGCGAGGCTATGGCCTTGTTTGTATCAGAAAAAACAGGCTCGCTGGATG
>CAZKCR010000324.1:0-2050 GCA_964551055.1 uncultured Anaeromusa sp.
TCTTCGCGATAGAGGAACGCTACAATATCCGCATCCTGCTCCAAAGAACCTGATTCGCGCAAGTCACTAAGCATAGGCTTTTTCACCTGGCGTGACTCCACACTGCGGCTAAGCTGAGACAACGCAATAACCGGCACTCCTAATTCACGAGCCAAGCCTTTTAGAGAACGGGAAATCTCCGAAATTTCCTGCTGCCGATTTTCGCCGCCTTTGCCGCCGCTACCCTGCATCAACTGCAAATAGTCGATGATGATGAGCGACAAATCATGTTCTACCTTGAGACGCCGCGCCTTAGAACGCATTTCCAGCACCGAAATGCCAGCCGTATCATCAATGAAAATAGGCGCTCCCGAAAGCCGATCGGCTGCATTAATCAGCTTGGTCCAATCATCATCCTCCAACTCGCCAATGCGCAGCTTCTGCGAATCAATGGAAGCTTCGGCGCAAAGCATACGCTGCACCAACTGCTCCTTGGACATTTCCAGCGAGAAAAAAGCCACTGCCTTTTTTTCTCGTATGGCCACATTCGAAGCAATGTTCAAGGTAAACGCCGTTTTACCCATACTAGGACGGGCCGCCACAAGAATCAAATCGGAATTCTGCAAGCCCGAAGTCAGGCGATCCAGATCCTTAAAGCCCGTAGCCAAGCCGGTAATGCCGCCGCGGGATTCATAAAGCTGTTCAATCTTGCCAAAGGCGTCCAAGACGATGCTCTTAATAGGAGTAAAGTCACCGCCGATACGCCGGTTTGACACCTCCAAAATCATCTTTTCCGCCTGGTCGACAATTTGCGAGACCTCTTCACTGCCCTCATAGCCCAAGGCTGCAATTTGCGTCGATGTCTGGATGAGCTGGCGCAAAAGCGCCTTTTCCTCCACAATCTTAGCATGGTAATGCACATTGGCCGCTGTAGGCACGCTGTTGGCCAGCGATGTCACGTACGCAATGCCGCCTACTTTTTCCAGATTGTCTTCCCGCTTCAGCAGTTCGATAACGGTAATCATATCTACTGCCTCATTGCGGTTGTACAAATCCAGCATAGCCTCAAAAATCAGACGGTGCGCTTCACGATAAAAGTCGCCGCCTTTTAGAAGCTCCGTCACTCTGGCGATCGCTTCTTTTTCTATTAACATTGCCCCAAGGACGGCTTGCTCCGCCTCCAGATTCTGCGGGGGAACGCGTTCAATCAACAAATCTTTTTCCTCCTGTACTGCAACAAAAACATATGTTCACAATCATTTATTATAACGCATTCCCTAGTCTTTTGCACCGTCTTTCTAGCGACGCATGCAGGCTGGATTTCCGTCCGCCCAGGCAAAGCGCAATTGGCAACCGCCCCGACGCACCGCCGGCGTAATACCGCCGCGGCATGCCTCCAAGCCGAAACAAGCCAAGAACTGTTCATAAGCTTCCCAGACCTCTGGCGGCGCCTGGAAAGCATGAATTACTAGCATGGCATTAGACGCCCCAATACGACTGGCTTCCAGTAAAGCCGCAACTGTACGATGAATCCAGGGATACTGGCAGTTCGCCGCCGCTTTTTCTTCCAGTTCTAGCAAAGATAAAAACGCCCGCAGCCGTTCCCGCTTACCTTTTTGCAAGCTTGCTGGCGGCAGCCACTCCTGCACAGTAGGTCCCAGAGACTCTTCTCCTTGCGCTTCTACAATCAGTACATGCTGCTCCAGCTCGGTCCGCGCCAACACGCACAAATCACATTGGGAAGCCGTTTCACCGCCTGGGAGATGCACTTGAAATTCCGGAAAGGCAAACAACAGCTGCATGCTTTGCAGTTCACGCTCTTGCGCCGCTGCAAATATGGCAGCGACCTCTTTCGGAAAGCCTTTTGCCGCGCCGCACCAACAGTAAGCCAACGCCCGCAAGGGACTTCCAATCTGCCAATGCAGCTCTTCCTTGGCCAAAAGCGGTCGCCAGCTATTTTCCGGGTTTTCGAGTGGAGCATAAATGCGCAACATACCGACCATCCCCTTCCATCGCCTCAACTTGTTTGTTTTGGTTAATTTTCGACACATAAAAACAGTCTCCTGCTAAA
>CAZKCR010000325.1:0-2050 GCA_964551055.1 uncultured Anaeromusa sp.
CAACCTCTGGCGAGTTAACGATTTTATTTTACTTGGTTTTTACAACAGTGTCAAGGAGACGCCCCGTTGCCAGCCAAGTACAAAGCTACTGTTCTTCGCGCCACAGACACCGAAAAGCCTCTTTGCCATAGAAAGCGCAACAAGCGTTGTTCTTCTTCATCGCCTGACCGAAAGCGTCTTTGCAATAGCCGCAGAGCCCGTTCCTCTTCCGCAGGCAACTCTTCCTCCTGAGCCGCCCAAGCGTCTGCTACGTCCTCGCCAGCAAATCCTTTCTGCCGGAGAATTTGTTCAATGCGCAAGCGCCCGTACCGACCTTCCTGCACCTTCAGGAGCAGTTGCCTCTTGCAAAGGCGCTGATCATTTAGATAATTCCACTGTTCCAATTGCGTCAGCGCTTCCCGCAACGCTTCTTCCACCGCGCCCTTACGCCGCAATTTTTCCGCTAATTCCTGTTTGCTGTAAAAGCGGCGCTGCAACATCTGCAGCGCCGCTTTGATTACTTCACGGGACGTATTCATTCGTCATTCCCGGTTTCTTTAGTAGCTTTATCTTCATCCGCCGCTTCCACCGGCACATTGCCTCCAAGCAGTTTTTGACGAATCTGCACTTCAATTTCATCCGCCACTGCCGGATTTTCCTTGAAAAATTGCTTTATGTTTTCCCGTCCTTGTCCCAAACGATTACCTTGGTATGAATACCAGGAACCGCTTTTTTCAAGAATATCCAAGTCTGTCGCCATATCCAAAATAATGCCTTCTCTGGAGATGCCCTCGCCGTACACAATATCAAATTCGGCCTGCCGGAAAGGCGGTGCCACCTTGTTTTTTACGACCTTAACGCGAGTACGATTGCCAATAATATCATTGCCTTGCTTAACACTATCAATGCGCCGTACATCCAAACGAACGCTGGCGTAGAACTTCAGCGCCCGACCGCCTGTTGTTGTCTCCGGATTGCCGAACATAACGCCCACTTTTTCGCGAATCTGATTGATAAAAACCGCCATACAGCGCGATTTACTGATAGCGCCCGTTAATTTTCGCATGGCCTGTGACATCAGACGAGCTTGCAGGCCCACATGGGAATCGCCCATTTCGCCTTCAATTTCCGCTTTTGGCACCAACGCGGCCACCGAGTCGATAACAATGATGTCAATAGCCGAGCTGCGCACCAACGCGTCGGTAATCTCCAGCGCCTGTTCGCCGTTGTCCGGCTGTGAAATTAACAAGTTATCAATATCCACGCCCAGCTTACGCGCATAGACAGGGTCAAGTGCATGCTCGGCGTCAACAAACGCGGCTACGCCTCCCAAACGCTGCGCCTCTGCAATCATATGTAAAGCAACCGTAGTTTTACCAGATGACTCCGGTCCATAAATTTCCACAACACGCCCCCGCGGCACACCGCCTACGCCAAGGGCAACATCCAGGGACAATGCGCCTGTGGGAATTACCTCTACGTTCATCTTCGCGGCAGCCTCGCCAAGCTTCATGATCGAACCTTTGCCGAAATCTTTCTCAATTTGCTTGACCGCCTGTTCTAATGCCCGCATCTTATCCGCATTCTGTCGCTCCATTGTTCCGCCCCCTTCATTTTTCCTCTTTTATTTTACCAAACAAAGGTTCGGAAAGTCAAGGTAAGGCTGCAAGAAAAACTGCGGTGTGGTCTTGGAAGGATTGAACAAGAGTCACGAGAGAAACGGAGGGCTTGACTGAGGGCTACGGAGTATGATTTTAAACAGGGGTAGAGTGAGTAGAGCGAGGGCCCGAAGGGGTTGGATTGAACAAGAGCCGCGAGAGTCACGGAAGGGTGATAATGCCCTTTCGCGTATTTCGTGCATTTCGCGGTTCGTTGCTGTCGTCCCTCCAATTTATTATCCGCCATGAAAAGCACGAAATGATAAAACCAAAAAGGCTGCGGAAAACTTGAAAGTCTTCCGCAGCCTTTATAGCTACTGCTTAGCGCTTGCCTTTAGCAGGCTCCACATTGACCTGATAGCCCTTGATGGTGCCCTTATGCATAACTGACATAACCCGTTCCGCCATATTCT
>CAZKCR010000326.1:0-2046 GCA_964551055.1 uncultured Anaeromusa sp.
TGCCTACCGATACCTGGACGATTTACTGGTACATTTGCGGCACCGACCTGGAAAGCAACCAAGGCGCGGCTTCTATGGATATCCAGGAGCTGCTGAAGGTGCAGCTGCCGCCTAACGTCCGGGTGATCATTCAAACAGGAGGCGCGGTAAACTGGCACACGCCGGCCATTCCGTCCGGCGCCATTGGCCGTTATTTGTACGATAAAGACGGCATTCACACGCTGCAGGAGCTGCCTGACGCCGACATGGGTTCGCCGGATACCTTGGCGGATTTCCTGCGGTACGGCGCGAAAAACTACCCTGCAGACCATCGCGTTTGCATTCTCTGGGATCATGGCGGCGGCAGCGCGTCCGGCGTTTGCTATGATGAACGGACGCATAACTATCTGAACCTCAATAGCTTGCGCGCCGCTTTCGAGGCTGCGGCTACGCCAGACCATGCCAATCCGCCCTTTGAACTGATTGGCTTTGACGCTTGCCTGATGGCAACCGCCGACATGGTGCATAACCTGCACGGCCTGACGCGCTACATGGTGGCCTCTGAGGAAACCGAGCCAAGCAACGGCTGGGACTACACCGGCTGGGTGGGCGCGCTGGCGCAAAATCCGGCTATGAACGGCGGCGCGTTAGGAAAAGCCATCTGCGATACCTATCTCGCCGGCTGCGAAGCCTATGGCACTGCCGATACCGCTACCCTATCGGTTGTGGACGTACGGACTCTGCCCAAGCTGCGCGACGCCTATGAGGCGTTTGGCATCGCCGCCCTGCAGCAGGCGAGCAAACAGCCGAAAGCGTTTTTCACTGCTTATTCCCGCGCCGCCTCGAACGCGGAAAGCTATGGCGGTAATACGCGCGAACAAGGGTATTCCAACATGGTGGACCTTGTCAGTCTTGCGAAAAAATCGCACACGTTCCTGCCTTCGGCTGCGGAGAATTTGCAGCAAGCTGTCAGCGAAAGCGTAATCTACAAAGTAAACGGTCCGTATCGTAAAGAAAGCAGCGGTCTTTCCGGATACTACTCGTACAATGGCAACGCGGACAACTTTATGGTGTACGCCGAGCAAGCCGCGCCGCTGCTGCCCATCAAATGCCTGTACTACAACATCGTTTTCGGAACCATGCCTCCCCAGGCAGCGCCCTATCTAAGCGGCAGCACAGCTCCTGAAGCACCGGCTGTCTTGGCGCGCCAGGAGCCGCAAAAGCTCTTTGATATTGCGCAGCTTGAGGACCTGCCGGTAGACATCGACAAGGAGGGCAACGCCTTCGTCAAGCTGTCTCCCAAGCAAATGGAGCATCTTTCTACCGTACATTGCCAGCTCGTTTTTCAGAGTCCCGAAAACAACCTGCTGCTCTATTTGGGCAGTGATGCCAATATTAACGCCGACTGGGAAAAAGGCGTCTTCAAGGACAACTTCCAAGGTAAATGGCCTATGCTTGACGGACACCCAATCTATATTGAAATTACCTACGAGGGAGACGACTACAATCTCTACTCGGTACCGGTTAAGCTGAACGGCCAGGAATGCAATTTGCAAGTTGTCTACACCTTCAAAGACGACTCATATCGTATTTTGGGAGCGCGCCGCGGCATTGAGTCGAACGGCATCGCGGACCGGGAGCTGACACAGCTTAAAGCCGGCGATAAGATTACGACGCTGCACTACGCGATGACCTTGAGCGGCAACGAAGAAGAATTTAGCCAGTATGACGTTGATACCTTTACCCTTGGCGCGCAGCCGCGCATTGCCGACGAGGATGTGGGCGACGGCGTCTACAGCTATTGCTTTGAATTTGTCGATCCGCAGAAGAAAAGCGCCTTGTCTCGTCTTGTAACGTATACGATTAAGAACGGTAAGATTGTGACTAGCGTTGAAGAAAAGTGATTGGAGCGCCTTGTACGCTCTGGATTTCAGCAAGGGAGGTGAGTGTTAGCAGGCATGCTGGGTTAGGGATTAAACCATAAAAAGGAGGAGCAAGTATGTCGAAGAAAAGTATAGCTGTAGCCGTTATTTTGGGCATTTTTGGATTTGGAGGGTTTTATGCAGC
>CAZKCR010000327.1:0-2044 GCA_964551055.1 uncultured Anaeromusa sp.
ATGAAAATTGCTATTCTTGTGCGCGAAGAAACTATGGAGCGCTGTACCGTAGGGGGCTGTCTAAAAGCTTTTTTTCAAAAAGAGGACGCTTTTGAACGGTATCAGGATGTGGAAAACGTGGAATTGCTGTCATTGACGCATAATGGCGGAGACTTGACGAAAAAGATAGAAACCCTGCGGAAAAAAGAAGTGGATGTGATTCATCTGTCTTCCTGCATGAGAAAGAAAGATCCTAATTATAAAGCAGTGGCCGAGGCGCTGTCGGAACATTTTACCGTTGTGGGCTATACGCATGGACAAGAAGATACCAACACAATTTGTTCGGCAAGAAAGTCTGGAGAAAAGTAGGCAAGTAGCAAGAGAATAGGAAAAACGGAGCCGGCGGAGCGCAACAGAAGCGTTTTAGCCGGTTTTAGATTTTGGGTGGGATCCCTTTGTACAATTTCGCGATTTTCGCGGTTGGAGATTAAATTCGAGAGACGTTGCTAACGAACCGCGAAATACACGAAAAACGCGAAAGGGGTTTTCGAGATTAGGTGGTATAAGCGGCGGTATATATTTATCCTTGTTATCTTCTGTTGCACATGCTAAAATGAAAGTGAATTCACATTCACAACAAGTTGATCCGATTTAACTTATGATATGGGGGCGCCGGCATGAAAAAGAGACTAAAGGTGTTACTGCTTCTGCTGCTCGTAGGTCTAATCGCTGCAGGTGTATATTCTTTGTACTTTAAGAAACAGAGCGATCCCAACAGTATTAAGGTTTCCGGCAATATTGAAACAACCACAGTCGGGATTGGCTTTAAAATAGCCGGACATGTGGCGCAGCGCTTTGTGGACGAAGGCGAAAAGGTGAAAAAAGGACAGCCTATCGCTGCTTTGGAGCAGGCTGATCTGGAGCTGGATGTAGCTAACGCGAAGGCCCAACTTCTTGCGGCGCAAGCAATGCTGACGCAATTGAACAATGGCTCACGGGTGCAAGATATTTCAGCGGCACAGGCAGCCTTGCGCAGCGCTGAGGCGGACAAGGAAAATGCGGCTACGGATTATCGCCGCACGCAACAGTTGTATGCTCAAGGCGCCATAGCCGAACAGCAGTTGGACCGGAGCCGCACTGCCTATGCGACGGCAAACGCCCGCAGCGACCAAGCAGCGCAGCAGGTTAGCTTACTTGTGGAAGGCCCCCGGCAGGAAGAGATTGCGTTGGCCGCAGCCAAAGTGGAACAAAGTAAACAGGTGTTGAATTTAGCGCAGACTCGTCTTGGTTATTCCCAAATTATCGCGCCTGTAGACGGCTTTGTTTTATCCAAAAATATTGAAGCAGGCGAATATGTATCTCCAGGCACGGCGGTAGTCACCCTTGGCGAATTAGGTCAGGTTTGGCTAAAAGCCTATATTTCTGAAACCGACTTGGGTAAGGTAAAGCTTGGGCAGCCGGTCACTGTGACCACCGATACGTATCCAGGGAAAAAATATCAGGGCCAGATCAGCTTTATCGCTTCAGAAGCGGAATTTACACCGAAAAATATCCAAACCGCCGAAGAACGGGTTAAACTGGTGTATCGCGTTAAGATTTCCATTGCCAATGAAGCCTATGAGCTAAAACCAGGGATGCCGGCGGATGCGCAAATTCTCTTGAATGGAGAATAAATGATGAATGCAATTAAAATGCACGAGGTGACGCAAACATTCGGCGCAGTCACCGCTGTGAACCAGTTGACTCTTGCTGTGCAGGAAGGCGAAATTTTTGGTTTGTTAGGGCCTGACGGAGCGGGGAAGACGACCATCATGAGGCTTTTAGCGGGCCTTTTGGCGCCAAGCGCAGGAGAAGCCTGGGTGTGTGGTTTTCATACGCTAAACGAGGTCGAAGCGCTCCGAAATCACATTAGCTATATGCCGCAGCGCTTCGGTTTGTATCTGGATTTGACGGTGCAAGAGAATATTGATTTTTATGCGGATTTGTATAATGTTCCCCAATCAGTACGCAAAGAAAAAATCCCGGAATTGCTGGCGTTCAGTAATATGACGGCTTTTCGCGACCG
>CAZKCR010000328.1:0-2036 GCA_964551055.1 uncultured Anaeromusa sp.
AATTCTTCCTTTGTCACCAAGGGATCGCCGAAAAAAATGCCTTGCACCAAGCCGCTGGAGGCCAATTCTTTGGCGGCTGCCTGCGCTGGTAAGGTTCGGTGGGCTTCTAACGTAGGCAAGCCGGCAAAGAGAGGCCCTCTTGGATTGTGTAAGGAGGGAACGAAAGCGGCTACTTCAATACCTTGAGCCGCAAAGAGACGACAGCGGTCGGCGAAAAGCTCCCAAGACAGGCCGGTTTCTGGACGCGGATAGTAGTTGTGGCAGCTGCGCAGGCGAGACGCATAGACGCCGTGATCCAAAAGCTGTTGCAAATCGTTTGCAGTAGTCGTGCTGGTATTAAGGCAAATAGACCATTGTTGTTCATGGGTAAGACGTACAATATCGGCGCAGGTGAAACCGTCGTCTAGGCGCAGGGCGGCCAGTCCCAGCCGGGATAAGGGGGCGGTGTTTTGCAGCGAGCCCCCGAAAAAGCGGAAAGTGCGCGGCGAAATATCGGCGGTAACGGCAAAATCGAGTTCCTTGGCTTTGGCTAAAATGATTTCCAATTCAGAAAGCAGAGCTTCATTGTTGGCTTCCGGTATGTGAAGGGACGTAAAAAGCTCGCTGAAGCCGGCTGCTTTAGCGTTTTCCAGGTACTGCAGGCTTGCCGCGAGCGGGTATCCCAGGCCGGCAAAAAGAGAAATGCCTTTTTGTATTTTTTTCATGCTCCTACCTCCTCTGACGTTTCTGCGGGATCTTCAAAACCAACGAGCCAAGTGGCGCAAAAACCAGCGGTGTAGGCGATAACTAGGCCCAGAAGATAATGCACTAGACTGTCCGGCTGGATGAGAAAAGCTAAGGGTAGGCCGGATACGCCCATGGAAATGGAAGCCGTATGCATAGCCGCCTGATAGGCTCCGCCGCAGGCTGCACCCAGGCAAGCCGTGAAAAAAGGGCGTCCTAAAGGCAAGGTGACGCCGAAAATCAGCGGCTCGCCAATGCCCAAAAGACCGACAGGCAGCGCGCTTTTAATAATATGCCGTAGACGAGTATTTTTTGTTTTTAGATAGATCGCCAGCGACGCGCCTACTTGGCCGGCACCGCCCATGGCAAGGATGGGAAGCAGCGGATTTTCGTGGAGTGTGTTGAGAAACTCCATATGAATGGGCGTAAGACCTTGATGCAGACCGGTCATGACGATGGGCAAGATGGTTCCGGCGAGCACAAAACCGGCGAAACCGCCGCCATCCTGGAGCAGAACCTTGAAAGCCAAAACAATGGCATCAGATAAAAAACCGCCTAAGGGCTGGAGCACATAGTAAGTCGCCAAGGCGCCCACAAGCAGCGTCAGCGTAGGGGTGACGATAATGTCCAGTGCATTGGGCACGTAGCGGCGCAGACGCCGCTCCAGCCAAGCCATAAAGCAGGCTACCAGAAGAACGCCGATGACGCCGCCGCGGCCGGGCACTAACGCTTCGCCTCCTAACTGGATGGACGCGATCGCCGGGTTGATGAGTAAAACTCCGGCTAGGCCCCCTAAAGCGGGGGTGCCTCCGAATTCCTTGGCGGCATTGAAGCCGATGAAGATGGACAGGTAGGCGAAAAGGCCCCAGCCGGTGACGGAAAGCAAAGTGGCCAGCTCATGTTCCGGCGGCAGGCCTAAACGGATAGCGAGATTGGTTAGGCCCGCGACCATGCCGGACGCGACGATCGCGGGAATGAGCGGGATGAAAATGCCAGCGAGACGGCGCAGCAGCAGTTTGAAGGGGGTGCGATTTTTTTCGTCGAGGGCCGCCTTGCGCGTGCGCGCTTCGCCAAGGGGCTCTGGCTTCTTGGGTGAGGCGGGTTGTTGCTGCAGTATCTGAAGGTGGGCGGTTACCTTGTTGACGACGCCAGGACCCAAAACGATTTGTACGCGCCCCTCCGCGCCCAGTAAGCCCAGTACGCCGGGAAGATTTTTAATTTTTTCCTTGTCTACCTTTGTTTCGTCAGCGACAGTGAGGCGCAGACGGGTCATGCAGTGCGCGATGGAAAGCAGGTTGTCCGCTCCTCCTAAG
>CAZKCR010000329.1:0-2027 GCA_964551055.1 uncultured Anaeromusa sp.
TTCTTTTTCAAAGGCTGTCCACTGCGCTGTCTGTGGTGCCATAATCCGGAAAGCCAAGCTTTTCAACCGCAGCTGCTGCATGATGCAGAAAAATGCATTGCCTGCGGCTATTGCGAAAGCGTGTGCCCCAAGCAAGCGACGCCACGAGGACAGCTGCAAAGAAGCAATTGCCAAGCTTGCGGTCTCTGCTGCGAAGAATGTCTGGGAGACGCCCGCTACTTAGCAGGCTGCCAGTACACCTTGGAAGAGGCACTGCAGCTAGCATTGCGTGACGAAGCGTTTTACAGCTCTTCCGGCGGCGGCATTACTTTGTCCGGCGGCGAACCGCTGGCGCAGCCCGAAGCCGCTCTCGCCTTAGCCAAAGCCGCCAACGCGCGCGGACTTTCCGTCGCCGTCGACACCTGCGGCCATGTGCCGTTCGAGCACTTTTCGGCACTCCTCCCTTACACGCAGCTCTTTCTCTACGATTTGAAGCATCCAGACGATACCGCACATCAGCGCCTTACAGGCGTCGGCAATACACTTATCTTGGAAAATCTACGCAAATTATCGGCAGCAGGCGCCTCTCTTGCGCTGCGCCTGCCACTTATAGCTGGCCTCAATGATCGTCCCCAGGACCTTGCCGCATGGCTGCCTCTGTTTAAAGAAATCAGTCCGCAACGCATACATTTGCTTCCCTACCATAGCATTGGCGGCTCCAAAGCCAACCGCTTAGGCTATCCTGTTTTCCATGGTCAGCCGCCTTCCGCTCCAGCTTTAGAGCATTGGCTTACTACCATTCAGAACGCCGGCCACCCGGTACAACAAGGAGGATAAAATTATGAAACAAGAACGAGGTATGAATGAACGCATCCGCTCCTTACGCAGGGAGAGTACTACGGCGGAACCTCGCCTGTCTCTGGAACGCAGCCGTTTGGTTACCGAAGCCTATGAAAAATACGAAGGCCGTGTTCCCGTTCCTATGCTGCGCGCCTTGACACTGCAGCATATTATGCTGCACAAAGCCCTCTACCTGGGACCGGGCGAGCTGTTGGTAGGCGAAAAAGCCGAAGCACCACAGCAAGCGCCCTCTTTTCCCGAATTATGCTGCCATACCGAAGAGGATCTCAATGTCATGGATCAACGAGAAATTGTGTACTTTCGCGTTGGCAAAGACGAGAAAGAGCTGCAAAAAGAACGAATTATCCCTTTCTGGGAAAATCGCGCCTTGCGCGGCAAGATTTTAGATTCTCTGCCCAAAGAATGGCACGACTGCTACGAAGCCGGTTTATTTACGGAGTTCATGGAACAACGCGGCCCCGGGCACACGGTTGCGGACGGCAAAATGTATCGAAGCGGCCTTTTGGATGTCCAAAAACGAATTGATACCGCTTTGGAGGCTCTGGATCCGTTGACCGATCCCTCCTATGTAGATAGAAAAGCTCAACTTACAGGCATGCGTATCGCCTGCGACGCCATGATGCTCTACGCCGCCCGCTATGCCGCCTTGGCTCAAGACCTGGCGGAAAAAGAAAACGATCCGCAGCGCAAAAACGAACTGCAAACCATCGCCGCCAATTGCCTCACCGTGCCGGCGCATGCGCCGCAAACATTTCATCAGGCGCTACAGATGTATTGGTTTATGCACATCGGAGTAACGACAGAAATCAATCCTTGGGACGCCTACAGCCCAGGCCGCCTAGATCAGCACTTGATTCCTTTTTATCGCAAAGACTTGGCCGAAGGCCGTCTAACCCGCGAACAGGCCAAAGAACTGTTGCAATGCTTCTGGATTAAGTTCAACAACCAACCCGCCCCTCCAAAAGTAGGCATTACCCTCAAGGAAAGCGGCACCTACACGGATTTCGCCAACCTCAACACCGGCGGCATTACGCCCGATGGCAACGACGGCGTTAATGAAGTATCTTATCTGATTTTGGAAACAATGGACGAAATGCGTCTCTTGCAGCCCAGTTCCAACGTACAAATCAGTCGCCGCACACCGCAAGATTTTCTCAAAAAAGCTTGCGCTATTTCCCGCCAAGGCT
>CAZKCR010000330.1:0-2008 GCA_964551055.1 uncultured Anaeromusa sp.
GAGCTGGAAACACATCTGCCGGCGACTATGAAACGCTTCATTGCCAAAAACAATATTTCTTTCTACACCTTGGACGCTGTGAAGATCGGTAATGAAATCGGTTTGGGCAGCCGCATCAACATGATCATGCAGTCTGCTTTCTTTAAGATTGCCGATATCATTCCTGTGGAAGACGCCGTTAAGTATCTGAAAGATGCTGTGGAAAAATCCTATGGCAAAAAAGGCCAGAACGTTGTCGACATGAACAACGCGGCCATCGATCAGGGCGTTAACGCCATTGTTAAAATCAATGTGCCTGCTGCCTGGGCCAATGTAGCAGACGATCTGGCTTGCACCGAAGGCGCTAAACCGGAATTTGTTGAAAAAGTAGTTGACCCCATGAATCGTCTGGAAGGCGACAGCCTCCCTGTGAGCACTTTCGTAGGCGTGGAAGACGGTACCTTCCCGGTAGGAACTTCTGCTTATGAAAAACGCGGTATTGCCGTGAATGTGCCGGAGTGGCAGGTTGATAAGTGTATCCAATGTAACCAGTGCGCCTATGTTTGTCCTCATGCAGTTATCCGTCCGGTGCTGCTGAACGACGAAGAAGTTAAAAATGCTCCGGAAGGTATCCAAACCAAACCGGCAGCAGGCGCTAAAGAGCTTCATTTCCATCTGGCTATTTCTCCGCTGGATTGCACCGGTTGCGGCAACTGCGCCCAAGTGTGCCCGGCTAAGGAAAAAGCGTTGATTCTGAAACCTTTGGAAAGCCAGCTTTCCAATTGCAACGAACGTTGGAACTATGCAACTAAAGAAGTGTCTGTGAAAGCCAACCCCGTGAACAAGCTGACGGTTAAAGGCAGCCAGTTCGAACAGCCGCTGCTCGAGTTCTCCGGCGCTTGCGCAGGTTGCGGTGAAACTCCTTACGTCAAGTTGGTAACCCAGCTCTTCGGTGATCGTATGATGGTTGCCAATGCTACCGGTTGTACGTCCATCTGGGGCGCCAGCGCTCCGTCCATGCCGTACTGCACTAACCGCGACGGCCATGGTCCGGCTTGGGCTAACTCCCTCTTCGAAGACAATGCTGAATTTGGTTTGGGTATGCTTTTTGGTACCAATGCAGTGCGGGCTAAGCTGGCTGCCGATGTAGCAGAAGCTCTCAAACTGGATCTTGACGCAGAATTGAAAGCCGCTATGACCGATTGGCTGGAGAACGCAGATAGCAGCGAAGGCACACGTGACCGCGCCGCTCGTCTGGCTGTTGCTCTAAAAGGCAAAGAAGGTCAAGCTCCTGTATTGGCGGAAATCGCTAAAAACAGCGACTTCTTCACCAAGCGTTCGCAGTGGGTATTCGGCGGCGACGGCTGGGCTTATGATATCGGTTACGGCGGTCTTGACCATGTGTTGGCTTCCGGCGAAAACATCAACGTTTTGGTTCTGGATACCGAAGTGTACTCCAACACCGGCGGTCAGTCCTCCAAGTCGACTCCGGCGGCTGCTATCGCTCAGTTTGCCGCTAGCGGTAAGAAAACCAAGAAAAAAGATCTCGGCATGATGGCCATGTCCTATGGCTATGTATATGTGGCGCAGATCGGCATGGGCGCGGACAAAAACCAAACCCTCAAAGCTATTGCCGAAGCGGAAGCATATCCGGGTCCGTCCCTGATTATCGCTTATGCTCCGTGCATTAACCACGGTCTGAAACAAGGCATGGGCTGCAGCCAAGAAGAAACCAAGAAAGCTGTGGAGTGCGGCTACTGGTCCTTGTATCGCTTCAATCCGGAACTGACCGAGCAGGGCAAGAATCCGTTCACCTTGGATTCTAAAGAGCCTACCGGCGACTTCCAAGCTTTCCTTAAAGGCGAAGTTCGTTATGCTTCTCTTCAGAAGCAGAACCCGGAAAATGCGCAAGCATTGTTCGCCAAAACAGAAAAAGATGCGGCTGATCGTCGCGCTACCTACAAGCGCCTCGCTGACGCATAAGGCATTCGTAAAAACAAGCCGGTCCCTTTTGGGGCCGGCTGTTTTT
>CAZKCR010000331.1:0-2007 GCA_964551055.1 uncultured Anaeromusa sp.
TTACAACTCGAATGGTCATATACTCCTCCACCTTGCTCCCTATCGCTATGTATTCTCATAACTATGTAAAAGCATATTATATTTATTATAGCTGATTCACTGAATTACTGCATCAACAATAAAAGAATTCTCAAAAAAACGGCTATAAACAGACTAACGCTCTGTACCATTAGGCATTTTAACCTAAAACCACTCGGGCTGTCAAAAATATAACCACTTCAGTCTCTTCTTTTTCATGATACTGATTGCGGAATAACGCCCCTAACACCGGCAGCTCCGCCAAAAAAGGCAGACGGCTGATGGCTTTCGTTTCCGAACGACCAATCAAACCGCCGATCACCATAGTTTGCCCGTCATGAAGACGCACTTGTGTATCTGCCTCGCGTTTGCTGAAGCGATACGCAGGCGGCGCCAGCTGCGTCTCCAATTGCGGCGTGCTCACTTCTGTATGCACGGCTGCCGTAATCTGTCCGTCAGCCTGCACCTGCGGCGTATACCGTAAAATGATCCCCACATCCCGGTAATCGTACGTCACTGTTGTCCGTCCGTTTTGCTCCGTCGATTCCCGAGGAATAGGAACACTGTCACCAATATTAATATAGGCAGTTTTCCCGTTCAGCGTCGTAATTTTAGGACAAGCCAAAATTTCCGCCTGTCCCTGGCTGACTAAGGCATTGATCTTCGCCTGATAGTAAAATTCATAGGGCGCGCCGCTAGGACTTTTGCCATAGCGTACAGTCCCCCACAAAAAGTCCCGTTTTTCTGTTGTTTTATCTTGCTGTACTGTAGTGTTATTTTGCGAAGAATAACTTGTGGTTTCACTTTTTTCTGGATAGGTCGGCGTCTTTTGCCATTCCCATTCCACACCCAAATCTCGCAGATTCTTTTTATTGATCGCCACAACCTGCGCTTCCAAAGCCACCTGCTTACCTGGCGCGTCCAAAAGCGCGACCATCTCTTCCGCTTGACGCCACTCCGCGGCAGAGCCCCGAAAAAACAGTAAATTGGTCATATCATCCGCTAAAAAACGTCCTGTATTCTTTGCAGGCCCATCGCCAACTTCCGGGGAAGCATTTTTAGATTTTTCTTTCTTGCCACTTTTTCCTGTATTCGACGAGGATGGTTCTTTATCTTTGCGGGCGTCATTCAGCAAATTCGCCACTTCTGAAGCTTTGGCATACTGCAGCTTGACGCAATACGCTTTAGCAAACCCCTGCCGGAAGCAATCCGCCGTCCCTACCACCAAAACATTGCCAACCTGCTGATACTCCAGCCCCTGTAAATGAGCGACTACATCCAGCGCCGTTTTTAGCGGCACTTGCTGCAACTGCGCACTAACCCGTCCCTTCACCGCCGGATCCAATACCAGGTTCAGCTCCCCCAGCCGAGCCAGCGTCTGCAAAACCGGCACGACCTCTTCTTCCTCCACCTGCAAGTCTACCAGCGTTTCCATATCAGCCTGCACTGTGTGCGACCAGCCGATAAATAAACATACCCACAACAGCGCTCCAGCCCAATACGCCCGCCTCAATGCCCTAATGACAGCCAAAGCTGCCCCTCCGGTCCTTCCAGCAAAGCGTTGCGCTCCTCGATTTGCACAAGCCGGTATTCCCCCGGCCCTTCTCCCAGCCCATACGCCCGCGTACGCCCTTCATACCGCACCATCGCCATGGTTTGACCGCCCGAACGAGCGATTCCTGTCAGCATCGGCTGCAGCGATACCTGCGTTGACGCAGGCACCGGTGCAGCCGATGCTGACGCTTTAGCCATAGAGACCGTCTGGGGAGCCGCCACTGCCGTTGGCGTTTTCTTGCTCGTCATCGCTAAGCTTCGATACTCTGCCGGCGGCGCAAAAGGGTCTCGCGCACTCACCGTCGCCCCGCCCTGGGGTACCGCTTGCTGCAAACCCGATTTCGCTTCCGATGTAGCCGGAGCCGCTGTTGGCTTCATCGCCACTGGTGCCTCCGCCACCATAGCCCCATCTGGCCTGCTTTCCAGCCAATACCC
>CAZKCR010000332.1:0-1996 GCA_964551055.1 uncultured Anaeromusa sp.
GATTAAAAAGAAAAACACCTCTTTCGCTTCAAGAAAAAAAGTGGTTTCATATACTTAATACTTACAGCTAGACAAACCATGGAGGTTACTTATAATGACGATCAAAGCACCTCATCTTTTCATCGTAGAAGATGAATGGAAAATCGCTCGCTTTCTGCAGCTGGAGCTGGAGCATGAAGGCTTTACCACATCCATTGAAGCAAATGGCCGCCACGCCTTGGAACGAATTGTACAAGAGGATTTTGATCTTGTTTTGTTAGATGTCATGCTGCCCGAAATGGATGGCATCGAAATTTGCCGACGTGTACGCGAGCTATCCGATATCCCCATCATCATGGTTACGGCCAAAGGCGAGCTCGATGACAAGGTCGCAGGCCTCAACATCGGCGCCGACGACTACCTGACTAAGCCGTTCGCCATCCAAGAGCTCTTGGCGCGCATCCGCGCGGCGCTGCGCAAGCACAAAGTCTCCGGCGTCAAGGAAAACACCCTGCATCTAAAAAACCTAACTTTATACCCCAGCCGCTATGAAGCGCAAATTGACGGCCAGCTGGTAGAGCTGACCAAAAAAGAATACGACCTCCTGGAGTATTTGGTCCGCAACAAGCATGTCGTGCTGGACCGCGAACATATTCTCCAAGAGGTCTGGGGCTACGAATATATGGGTGATACCAATGTCGTCGACGTATACATCCGTTATTTACGCAGCAAATTAGACGAACGCTTTGGTGAAAAATACATCCATACTGTACGAGGAGTCGGCTATGTGGTCAAAGATTAAAGGAATCCCAATCCCTATTTCTATCAAACTAACTTTTTTATATACGGCCATGCTCAGCTTGATCTTGCTTTTCACCAGTTCCTTAACCGTCGCCGGCTTGTATTACGTTCTTTACAACCAAGCCGCCGCCGACATCGCCCTCAGCGTGGATACCATCTCTCGGTATGTCTCTTCCGGCGAGCCAGTTGATCAGAGCTTGCTTAAAGAAAATCTGATTCTTCCGGGCGTCATTCTGCGCATCTCCGACGAGCGAAACAATATTCTTGTCGACAGCGCTCCACATATGCTTAGCAACCAAGCGGTCGTAGAAAAAGCGGAGATAGAACACAACCTTTTCAATCCCACTTTATTGCTGAATACACCGCTGCGCATCCTGCATATGAATGATATGTACTTTTACTACACAACTAAATATGTATCTCAAGGCGGCCATACCTACCAGTTGCACATCATCAAAACCATGGTGGCTGAAAAGAGCTTTTTAAAAACGTTGATCAAGGGCCTGCTTATTACCACCTCCCTGGGACTTTTGATTGCCGTCCTGGCCGGTATTTTTATCAGCCGCAAAACGCTGCAGCCCCTGCGAACAATCATTAGCACCGCCAAGGAAATTGAAATCAACGATCTTGGCAAGCGAATCGCTCTGAGCAGCAGCAAGGATGAGCTGCACGAACTGGCGGCCACCTTCAACCACATGCTGAACCGCATTCAAACCGGCTTTGAACAACAGCAGCGTTTCGTGGCCGACGCTTCCCACGAGCTGCGTACGCCGATTACTGTAATCAGCGGCTACGCCGATATGCTGGACCGCTGGGGTAAACAGGACAGCGCCGCCTTGGCCGAAGGCATTGAAGCGATAAAATCAGAAGCCGCCAGCATGCACAATTTAATCGAAAAACTTCTTTTCCTGGCCCGCACTGACCAGAACAAGCAAACGCTGACGAAAGAAGTAATTTCCATGCAACCGCTGCTGGAGGAACTTTTTCAAGAAACCCGCCTGATTGCGCCTCAGCATCAAGTCGTTTTGGCGCCAAGCGAGCCTGCCACAATTTTTGCCGATGTCGCAGCGATTAAGCAGCTGCTGCGCATATTTATTGAAAACAGTATCAAATATACGCCGGACGGCGGCTTAATTACGCTTGCCTCGCGAAAAACTAACAGCCATTTCGAAATTACCATCACCGATACAGGCATAGGTATCCCGGAAAAAGAGCA
>CAZKCR010000333.1:0-1993 GCA_964551055.1 uncultured Anaeromusa sp.
TTTTACTGGCCTCTTGCATGAGGCGGCGCGCATTTTTTCGGCCCCCAACGTCGGCAAACATTACGGCCATTTTCGCCTCTTCCAGGCGGCGTGAATCCAGTTCCGCATAGAGAAGCTCCTGGCGCAATTTCCGCCAGGATTTCAAGCGTTCCTCCGGCAGCAGCCCCTCTGCCGCCGCCCGCCGTACCGCACAGCCCGGCTCTTTATCATGCCTGCAGTCTGCAAAACGGCACGACTGCGCCAATGCTTCAATATCCGCAAACGCCGCAGACAAGTCCCCGCTCTCCAGCGCCAGTTCCCGCATTCCCGGCGTGTCAATCACAATGCCGCCCCCTGGCAGCAGCAGCATCTCTCGGCGTGTTGTCGTATGCCTCCCTTTTTCGTCTTTACGAAGCCCTGCCGTGGTCAACGCCTCTTTTTTCAGCAGTCGGTTAATCAAGGTAGATTTCCCCACGCCGGAAGAACCGATAAATGCCGCAGTCTTTCCCGCCCCCAGATATGCATGCAAGGCTTCGACGCCGTCTCCCTCCAACGCAGAAACACAAAGTACCTTCGCGCCGCAAGCGCAGCCATAAGCCTCCGCCGTCTTCCCCTCCACATCCTCGCAGACGTCGGCTTTGGTAAGAACCACTACCGGCGTAGCGCCGCTGCTCCAAACCAAGCTCAAGTACCGCTCCAACCGCCGAAGATTGTAATCGCTGTTCAAAGCCATGCAGATAAACACCGTATCGACATTGGCCGCAATGAGCTGCTCCTGTCCCGCCGTTCCCGCCGCTTGGCGAACCAATAGGCTATGGCGGGGCAACACGCGCCATAACAAAGCCGCTCCCTCGGCATCATATTCCAGCGCCACAAAATCGCCCACCGCCGGAAAATCAGCCGGCCGCACAGCCGCATGCCGCAGCCGCCCGGCAACAACCGCAGACCGCTCTCCTGTCGTGGTTATCACCGTATAGCCGTCTCGATATTGCGCCGCTACGCGGCCAAGGTGCGTCATGTTGTCTGCGGCTTTGCGCTGCGTCTCGGTCAAGCCCAATTGCTCCATAGAAAAACTGCTCATCGTACGCCCCCCTTTTAGGCGCAGTATAGCACATCTTTAGGACGCATTGGTTCTCCCTCTTGTTTCAGAACAAAAAAGGAGAGTCGCAAGGAAGCGTTTCCTTACGACTCTTTGCTTATTCCGCTTCCCTTGAAGCCAAGATTTTATACACCGTCTTCGGTGATAAATAGTATGCTTCCGCAAGTTGACGAGGGGACAAGCCCTCTTGACGCTTCCGTCGTATTTCCCAGTTTCGCGCCTCTGTCTGCTGACGGGTTTGCGTTGTATCCCCCCAGCTTCGCCGCGATCCTTCTTTACGCGGAATATAAAGATACTCGCCGTCAATATATTCTTGCACAGCCAGCAGCAAATCCTCCGGCAATATCTGCGCAGCCGCCTTGTAGCCCATCTTGCTTCCTCCTAATTTCTTTAGGATTGGGCAAAGGCTATTACAAAGTTTGCAGTCTCATGCAATAGCCTTTGCTATGCACGAACTACAGATTGCGTTTTTACGATAAGTCATTCTCCCTTTCTTCTGGTATAGACTTAGCATATGCCTTTAAAATTTATCTGTCAATATTAGGAATCACCCGTTCATTTAAGCATTTTATGCGCGACAAGGGCCACGGCCACAAGCAACGCAGATGTTTTGTGCCACTTGCGCAGAGCTAGCATCCTTCGATTCTTGTAGAGCCAATTGCCGCCGATGAAAAGCAGTAGCGCCGCCGCCGCGGCAACTTCGCCGCTATAAACAGCGTTTATTTTGTACGAGCGATACATCAGCATTACATAGCCATGTAAAAAAGCCAACGATACGGCGGCATACCCCAAAAACACATGCCACGCGCGCAACTGCTCCCATATTTTTTGCAAATACTCGGCCCCGGTAGACGCTCCCGGTTCCTTGCGCTTCTTAAGCCAAGAAAAAAGCTCTCGGCTCACATACAAGCAGCC
>CAZKCR010000334.1:0-1991 GCA_964551055.1 uncultured Anaeromusa sp.
ATTCCGTAACCCTCAGTCGAACCCTCTGTGACTCTCGCGACTCTTGTTAAATCTCTGTGCTCTCTCTGTCTTTTCTTTGTTACTTTGAGTTGTGTTCTCTTTTAAGGATCGCTATTGGGGTAAGAAGTTTAAGCGCCGAGGCGTTGCTGTTCTTGTTCTTTGCGGCGGCGCTCGTTGTTACGGATTTTGATTGTGCCCACTACAATTTCCGGAAGCAGGACGAAGAGCAGGCCAATATAGCCAACAGAACCGTAGCCTTTAACAACGATATTAGTCAAACCAAAGACAGAAATGCTTGTGCATAAAATAATGGAGACAACCGAAATGGCAATGCGACGCAGGCGTACCGACTGGAAGATGTTGCGGCGGTTAAATTCCGGTTCGAAACGGGCTACTGCCGAGAAAATCAAGGAGATAGCTGTTCCCAGCAGGGCGACGAAGAGAATAGTGGTGTAGAGGATTTTAAGCCAGGGAAGATCCAGCTGTGTGCAGACGAAATATACGGGTAAGGTTTGATTGAGTACTTCCGGGCTGAAGCCCAGCAGCATGATGCACACGGCGACAAGGAACAAGCCGTTTAACAGCGTGCCGAAAAACATGAACCAGTTACAGTCTCTAGTTGTTTTAATATGATGGGAGACCGAGATGATCGGCAAAACCGTAAAGGCCTGAAAGCCTATGTAGATCATCGTGAACCAGACGGCGTCGCCAAAGCTATGACCAAAGGTTTCTTGCGTTGTGATAATGCGTTCAAAGTTGAGTGCGCCCATTTGCAGGCCAAGGATGCACAGCGTCAGCAGTGTGGCGATTAGAAAGTAGGTTTTAAAGCTTAAGGCTTTTATAACTAGATCGGTACCGAAAATGGTCAACAACAAGATGATGGCGCCGATGGCGACAATGCCGATGCCATACGGAATTCCTAGTGAGCTTTGCAACAGGGAGCCAGAGCCGGCAATGGAGGTGCTGACGCCGCAGATGAAGAGAAGGATATAACCGATTTCAAAAACAAGGGAAAAATATTTTTCATAGGGATGAAATAGGGCATCTCCGAAGCTTTTATAATCATAGGTTTGATAATCTTTGGCCAAGACCAGAGCGTTACGGTGGCCCCAACCTAGGATAAGCATGGCGATGACAGGAAGAAATACGGAATACCAGCCATATTTTACAAAGAAATTTACTTCTTGATTGCCTGTGGCAAAGCCGCCGCCGCAATGGGTTGCAAACCAGACGGCGGCCATGGCTGCTGCTGCGCCAATGGAACCGGTTTTTTGATTGTTCATACTAAAAGTCCTCCTTAAAAGTACGCAGAATAAAACAAGCCCCTATTGACACGTTTGTGTCAATAGGGGCGAGAAGATCGCGGTACCACCCTATCCTTGTGGCTCATTACTCAGCCATAAATGGCTGATGTCCGTAACGTGGACGATCGCTGAAACCTAAACGCAAATGCGTATTCAGTATCAGAGCTCCCGGATGAGTTTCGCAAAAATCGTTTCTGCCGGTTTACACCAACCACCGGCTCTCTGTAAGAAATTAGACTTTGCTTTATTCCGATCATCGCTTTTGAAAATCATAGAATTTTAGTTAACAAAGATGTAAAAAGCAGCTGCAACATCATTCGTCGAATGTATACATTATCGCAATCAATGAAAGCCTTGTCAATGGGGCTAGAGAAAAAATATAACAAATTTACTTTTTGGAGCTTGTTTGTGTTTTCTTAAAAAGGACAAATGATCTGATGTGGAGAACTTTTTTGCAAGGACGTGAGTGTTGCGGAAAGCTTGATTGAAATGTTTCGAGGTTTTATAATTTTACCTTGGACAAGGCGGGCGACCTATGCTATAATACAAAACGTGCCAAGGGAAACGCCTGCGGTGCATGTTTGTATTATAGGGGTATAGCTCAATTGGTAGAGTAGCGGTCTCCAAAACCGTTGGTTGAGGGTTCAAGTCCTTCTGCCCCTGCCACTCAATCTAGTAATGACGCGG
>CAZKCR010000335.1:0-1985 GCA_964551055.1 uncultured Anaeromusa sp.
AACTGTGATCCGCCTTAACCGGCTTTTTCGTCCTGCGGACCGTCTTACTCCAACAAAAGTCTCAAATACAGTCACGGCCGCCGCAGCCTCAGTCGTAATCGTGTTCCATCCTATTTTTCTGTGTAAACCGTACCTCGTAACCCTCACTTTACTCACTATACTCCTGTTAAAACATAGGTACTTCGTAACCCTCAGTCGAATCCTCCGTGACTCCGGTTCTCCTGTTCAAAACCTTATCTTATGCGTTAATGCAGTTAGGAGACTATAGATGAAAAAGTTGGTATTGGTAAAAGGCGGCGGCGATTTGGCCAGCGGTATTGCGCATCGCCTCTTTCGCTGCGGTTTTGCCGTAGTGATCAGCGAACTGCCGCAGCCTACTGTCATTCGTCGGACGGTGTCCTTTGCACAGGCCGTATATGAAGGACGCTGTATGGTAGAGGGCGTAGAAGCTTCTTTGCGCAGTGCTGCGGAGGCGGCCGCAGCTGCAAGGGGAATCATTCCTGTTGTGGTGGATCCGGAAGGAGTTTTGTGGCGTACTTTGCGGCCCTGGGCGCTGGTGGATGCGACGCTGGCCAAGAGAAATACCGGTACTTATAAAGAACAGGCGGAGCTCGTCATCGGCGTAGGACCTGGCTTTTCAGCGCAGAATGACGTGCATGCCGTAGTCGAAACCAATCGAGGCCATGATTTGGGAAGAGTTATTTTAGAGGGAGCTGCTGCTTCCAATACAGGTATTCCAGGAGCAATCGGCGGTTATACGCAGGAGCGGGTGCTGCGTGCGCCTGCGGCGGGCGCGTTTCGTTGCGTGCGGACCATCGGTGATACGGTCTGTGTCGGGGAAGTGGTGGCCTATGCGGGAGAAGAGCCGGTACGTACTCAAATCGCAGGAGTGTTGCGCGGCTTGCTGCATGAAGGGCTGCAGGTAGGCGCCGGCATGAAGGTAGCTGATGTGGACCCGCGCTGCCGGCGGGAGCATTGCTTCAGCATTTCCGATAAAGCTCGCGCGGTAGGCGGCGGTGTAGTGGAAGCGCTGTTGTACTTGGGGAAAAATGATGCGCCAGTATGAATTGTTGGCGCAAGCAGCGCAAAACGGTGAAATCATTGACGTGTTAACCTTGGTGGCTTGCTCGGAAGAGCGCGCTGTAGGGAAAATGCTGTTAGTGCATCAAGATGGTCGACAAGACGGAGTTCTTTGGGATCAAGATTTTACGAAAAAAGTAATAGACTGTATACAAGAACAAAGCTGGCAAGGTCCGAAACTCTTGCGGCTGGAGCCTCTTGCAGATCGTTGGGGTCAGATTTTTTGGGATCGCTTGCTGCCAGCTCGGAAAGCAGTTATTTTCGGCGCCGGTCATATCAGCCGAGCTCTGGCCCAGATGCTGAGTCTCTTGGAGTTTGAACTGCTTGTTGTCGATGATCGGCCCGAGTTTGCAACGTCAGCATGGTTTCCTGCAGGCACGGAAATCTTGTGTCAGGATTTTGCGAAGGCGACGCTGCAACTGGCGGAACGTATTGATGCGCAAACCGCGATCGTGTTGGCTACGCGCGGTCATCAGCATGACCGTTTGTGTTTGCGGCGATTGGCGGGAGTATCGCCTGCTTATATAGGCATGCTGGGAAGTCGCCGTCGTGTAGCGGCTCTTTTCCGGGAATTGATGGCAGAAGGCGTGCCAGAGTCGTGGCTGGCAAGGATACATGCGCCGATCGGCTTGGATTTGGGAGCGCAGACGCCTGGAGAAATCGCACTCAGCGTTGCGGCGGAAATTCTTGGGGTCTTGCAAAAGAAAAGCCCTCAGCCGCTGCGCTTGGCAGAGGAGGTTTGGCATGGATGCGACCCTGTTGAGAAGCATTTGTGACTTTCAAAAAAAAGGCCAAAAGGCTGTGTTAGTGACAATTGTTGAAACCAAGGGCTCGACGCCTCGCAAGGCGGGCAGTCAGATGCTGATATTGCCGGATGGTACGGTACAAGGTACTATTGGCGGCGG
>CAZKCR010000336.1:0-1975 GCA_964551055.1 uncultured Anaeromusa sp.
ACTTAATAAACGTATTCTCCTTCAACTCACGGAAAGCCAGATCCAGTTCTTCTTGGGTATTCATCACAATGGGGCCGCCCCAAGCGATGGGTTCACGGAGCGGTCGCCCAGCTGCCAGCAAAAACCGCAAACCAGACTCCGCCGCTTTCACCTGCAATACGGCACCTTCGGAAAACAAAACCGCTTGCTTTGCCGCAACCGCTGTTTCGCCCCTCTCTCCGACTACACCTTCGCCTTGAAAAATATAGATAAACAAAGACGCATTTGGATCTGTTTCTAGCGTCCACTCCGCCCCAGCGTTGACCTCTACATCCAGCAGCAAGGGTTTCACGAAATCTCCTGCTCTAGCACCTGCTGTTTCTTTGTACGTGCCTGCAATCACCCGAACCCGGGCCTTTTCTTCATCCACTACGGGCATCTCTCCTTGAGTGATACCGTGGTACATCGGAGCCGTCATTTTATCAGCAGCAGGCAGATTTAACCACAACTGAACGCCTAACATGCGCTCACTGGCTTTAGGCATTTCCTGGTGGATGATGCCGGAACCCGCCGTCATCCATTGACACTCTCCATCTAAAATACTGCCTGTGTTTCCCAGGCTGTCGCCATGTTCAATATCGCCCTGAATCAAGTACGTTATTGTCTCAATGCCGCGGTGCGGATGCCAGGGGAAGCCCTTAATATAATCAAGAGGATTGCGAGAATCAAAGGCGTCCAGCATCAAGAAGGGATCAAATTCTTTCGTGTCCTTCCGACCAATGACACGCACCAAGCGCACACCGGCGCCGTCAACCGTCTGCTCCCCTGTAATAATTTTTTTCACCGTTCGCGTCTGATTCATATCTAGGCCACCTCCCAATTTATTTTATGAAAACAAATAGCTGGTCATCGATATAGAGCCTAAGGTGCAAGCATCATTATAGACGGAAATCGTGTCACTTTCCTCGGCAGCCCCCAATGCGTAAAGAAGCGGGTAAAAATGATCCGGTCTTGAAAAAGCCAGTTCTGCCGACGGACCGGCATTTTTATAGTGAATAACGCTTTCATACTCTCTTGCCAGGATCTTCTCTTTAATATAGCCGTCAAACTCAACGGCCCAAGGATAGCCGCCACGTTTCTCCCAGTCTAGGCGTGCCAAATTATGCACCACATTCCCGCTGCCAACAATCAGCACGCCTTGTTCCCGCAGCGGCCGCAGCTGCTGTCCCATCCTGAAGTGCTCCTCTGCGCTTGCCTGATGGTCCACGCTAAGCTGATATACCGGAATATCCGCTTCCGGATACATCTTGCAGAGCACGGACCAGGTTCCATGATCAATCCCCCAGTCGGTGTCTATCTCCACATTTCGTTGCAGTAATGTTTGCGTCATTCTCGCTAGCTCCGGCGCCCCCGGTACGGGATATTTCACCTGGTATAACGCATCAGGAAATCCGTACATGTCATAAATCAATTCCGGCGTCTCGGCGTCACTGGTCCGACTGCCTGCCGTATACCAATGAGCCGATACAGCTAAAATTGCGGTCGGCCGAGGGATGGAGTCGGCAATTTTTTGCCAGCTTCTCGTGAATTCGTTGTCTTCAATGGCATTCATCGGTGAGCCATGCCCCACAAAAAGAACGGGGGCTTTTGTTTTTTCAGCCATCTGCCTTCTCTCCTTTAGAAGCCTCAAATTTATTCGCTTAATCCTTAGAAAACCATTTGTGATCCAAGCTGTATTTTCCTGCCCCTACCGCCAGCAAAACCAGCATAAACAGAGCGTCTTCAAAAGCCGGAGCGGCTCCAGAAAGTCCTTTCAGGTTATACATGACCAGGGAAGCAATCAGCAAATTCGACATCGCCAACGCCGCTCCCACACGGGTAAATAAACCGAACGCAATCAGAATGCCGCCTACCAGTTCATATAGCCCAGCCATCAAGCCGAGCAATTGCGGGGCCGTAGTAATACCGAGCACCTTAAGCATGGAGCCCACTTCCA
>CAZKCR010000337.1:0-1970 GCA_964551055.1 uncultured Anaeromusa sp.
CGTTTTCTTTCGCGTCTGATGAAAAATTTTCTCGTTTTGATGGAGTGTTCATTAATTTATCAGCTCCTTAACGGAACAATTAGAAACTAGAACTAGGCAGCAGGCCGAAAACCTGCTGCCTTTTTATTGGGCCCAAAAAAATGCCAACAATCTATGATAAATCAAAGCCACGATCCTAACTCCATAAAAAAACCGCAGCCCTCCCTTTACTCACTCTACTCCTGTTAAACTAATCCTCCGTCGTACCCTCCGATCACTCCAACTCTCTTGTTCGTGTTCTATTTCGGATAGGCTTCCTTCGCCGGCAGCCATTCTTTTAGCACATAGCTCGCTTGGCCTGCTTCTATCTTGCGCTGAAACTGAACGTGATAAGTGGCTTCTATCAGCACCTGCCAACCTGCGGCTTTCCAGCTTTCCGGCATGGCCAGAGGATCGCCGTTAAAACCGGAAGGTGCGCGATAAACATCGACAACAGCCGCATAGTGTTCATGCCCTTTGTCTTTTAAGGCGCGAATCCGAGCAAAGCGAACCCCGGCAGCTACCTCTGCCGTTGCCTGCTGCTTCACAATGCCACTAAAAAAATCAGGCAACGATAATTTCTCCGGAGACAGCGCGTTCTGTCCGGCTATGCTCATGCTTTGCAGCTGTGTACTAATTTGCGTGCCGCCGCTGTAATAATCCCGTCGCACCAAACCCACTTCCGGCGCATAACAGGCCACTATAACTTCATTGGGCCTAGCCAAAGAGCGTGCCTGCACTTCTACCACGCCGGAAAACATCCCCGCTGGCACCCACACTGCCTTGTTGGTATTGAGCAGGCGATAGCGCCAAGCGCCGTCTTCCCAGGTAGCGCCTTGCTGCAGCGGTCCTTTCAGAAGCTGCACTTCTTGGTTAGGTTTGACCGCCAGCAAATTCTCTGCTGTCTCGCTTTCACCCGACACCAGTTGTTGTACTATGGCATCTTCCGTCATGGAAAAGACTCTTGCCACGTGCGCACCGCCATTAGCATCCTCTACCTGCACCCGCTCGCCTTTGAGATGTGTTACCATTCGCGTAAAACCGGCAAACTCCTGTCCATAGCCCACATAATTCCAGCGCTGCCCCACGGAGGCAGGGAAAAAGTTCCGCACATCCGCTAGTTTGAACTCTTCCGCCGACATACACTCTTGGCAGGGTCCTTCTGCACTATGCGCTAGTACCGTTGGATTCCAACCAATCAGCAAGACCGTACAAGCCGCAACAATTGCTGACGTACGTCCTCCCGAGAAAATATTCATATATGCTGCCCCCCTTTCCGTTTACAACACCAGCCATGCGTAAAAGAACAAGCCGACTCCGATCGTCCCTACAGCAACGCCAACACTCCAGTAGCCATAGGATTTACTGATGGCCGATAAGGACGACAGTAAAATACCGACCTGCAAAAACATCAAGGCCTGGCCGAACATCGTATTATACTGACTGGCGGCATCTCGCTCCGCCTCCAGTTTTTGCGCTTCTTGGGTGATCTCATTTTTTTCTTTTTTGTAGCGTTTGATTTCCTCTTCAAAGACGACTATTTGCTTAGCAACCGCCTCTGTACGCACTTCCGGGGGCATCAACGCCGCCATAGCGTCGCGTTGCACTTGATACTGCGTTTCTTTGATGCTTTTCGCTTGATAGTACGCCCATTGATCCGAAGCGCGGTTTTGCGCCAATACCATGCGATTCCCATAGCCTGCCGCCTTAAATGAAGCAATTGTGGCACACGCTGCCAGAAGCAGCGTTGTCACGGCAATGATCGTCATCAGGTAGTCTTTCCACGTTTTTTTCTCATTTTGCATATTTTCCATAATAGCCTCCCAAATTAGTAGTTTTCCTATATTCCCGCTGTACGCCGCAAAATCCTCCCTTGTTTTGCGAGTTGACACCCTCTCGCAAAAGAGTATACTAAAAGCAAGCGAACTTATTCTCAGGGCGGGGTGAAATTC
>CAZKCR010000338.1:0-1953 GCA_964551055.1 uncultured Anaeromusa sp.
CGCGGTGATGCGGCATGAAGGGCGCGAGCAACGAGCTCCTTGCCTGTGCCGGTTTCACCGCGGATCAAAACGGTAGAATCACTACGAGCGTAGGTTTGGGCTTGGGAGACTACTTCTTGCATAGCGGCGCTGGTGAAAATGATTTCTGCAAAGGTGAAGGGTGATGATCCTGTCAAACGATGGACGAGTTCTTGGACATCCCGAATATCCCGCAGTACAACCATGGCACCGCTGACAAAGCCAGCGGCATCTAAAAGCGGGGTACTGGTAGCAAGACAATGTCCGGCAACTTTTTCAAAAAACAACTCTTCGTTGTGATAGCTTTTGCCGCTTTCCAATGTGCGACGCAACGGGGAGGCAGGAGGGAAAATATCTTCCAGCCATTTGCCCAGAATTTCTTCGACAGGACAGTGAAGCAACTTTTCTGCGGCTGGGTTGCACTGGATAATGCGTCCATGACGGTCGATGGCAATAATGCCGTCTTGTACAGAGGTCAGCATGGCTTGAATTTGCTGAGAACGTTCTTGGTGAGGCATCAGATCGATCATTTCGACATCGAGAATACCAGGAACGGTCAGAAGACATTCTGCCAATTCTCGGGCAGCATGGTGTGATAAGGGCTGAACTTCCAGGAAAATGACGCGCAGGTCAACTTCCATGGAAAGAATGTTGATGTGTCGTTCGGCGAGGATGCGAGAGATATCCATGACTAAGCCAACGCGGTCGACATTAGGAAGGCGAAAACGCATAATAGAAACTTCCTTTCAAGAGGGGACAGTTTAGAAACTAAACGTTCTTTATCAGTGTATTACACAAGCTTTCTTAATTTCCTGCAACAAAAGTTTCCACATGGAATTTTTTGTTGCCAATAATTGGTGCGAAAAGTTTCCAAGAGTAAAAAGAGCCTAAGGAAATGGCGGAAATAAAGTTGGCATGGTTATTGCTATATAAAACGCAGCGGTACAAACCGTAATTTTCATTTGGAGGGATTACGATGATTGTTGCAGTGGCGAAGGAAATTAAAAATAATGAAAACCGGGTGGGCTTGACGCCTGCCGGCGTGGATGCGTTGGTGCAGGCTGGGCACAAAGTGCTGGTAGAAAAAGGAGCTGGCTTAGGCAGCGGTTTTAGTGACGAGGCATACCAAAAAGCAGGCGGCGCGGTGATTGCGGATCGCAAGGAATTATTTGATAGTGCAGAAATGATTATAAAAGTAAAAGAACCCTTGCCGGCAGAATATGATTTGTTCCATGAAGGGCAAATTTTGTATACGTATTTGCATTTGGCGCCGGAGCCAGCTTTGACAGAAGCGTTGCTCAAAAAGAAAGTAGTGGGGATTGCTTACGAAACCATTCTGGGGAGCCATGGCGGTTTGCCATTGCTGGCGCCGATGAGCGAAGTGGCTGGCCGCATGGCGGTCCAGATCGGTGCTCAATTCCTGGAAAAGCCTTGTGGCGGCAAAGGAATTCTGTTGGGCGGCGTTCCTGGCGTAGAAGTAGGGCAGGTAGTCATTGTTGGCGGCGGTATTGTTGGCACCAATGCGGCTAAAATAGCGGTAGGCATGGGAGCTCGTGTTACCGTTCTGGATCGTTCGGCGGAGCGCCTGGCCTATTTGGATGACATTTTTGGCGGACGTGTACAGACGGTTATGTCTAACAGCTTCAGCTTGGCTAAATGGGTGAAGCAAGCTGACTTGCTGGTTGGCGCTGTATTGCTTCCGGGAGCCAAAGCGCCGAAACTGGTGACCGAGGAAATGGTAAAATCGATGGAGCCTGGTTCGGTTATCGTCGACGTAGCGATTGACCAAGGCGGTTCGGTGGCGACTATTGACCGCATTACGACGCATAGTGAACCTACGTATGAAAAATACGGCGTTGTGCATTATGCGGTAGCTAACATGCCTGGCGCAGTTGCCAGAACTTCCACCTTGGCTTTGACAAATGTGACCTTGGA
>CAZKCR010000339.1:0-1945 GCA_964551055.1 uncultured Anaeromusa sp.
TTTTTTTGCAGGATTTGCGATTTGGAACGCGAATTGCTCAAGTGGAGTAGATCCCGAAATGTTCTGAGAGAAGAAGAGGAGGAAGGAACATGATCAAACGGGCAGGCGAATTGCAGCGCGAGGTGCGCAAGGAAATGCTGGGCGGTCAAGGTGAAGTGACGCTGGTGCATTTGCTGCAAGGAGAAGAATTTCAAGGTAAAGGTCGTTTATTTTCACGGAATATCATTGAACCGGGTTGCTCGGTAGGTTTTCATCAGCATAATGGCGATGTGGAAGCCTATTATGTACTGAAAGGCCAAGGCGTTTTTGATGACAATGGCGCCAAAAGCACAGTGCAGGCAGGGGATTTATTGTTTACCAAGGACGGAGAAGCGCACAGCCTGATTAATGAAGGGCCGGAAACGCTGGAAGTCATTGCACTTGTATTATATTCATAGGAGGCTGGAGGATTGAAGCAGTTATTGATCTATTGTCATCCCCAGTCGGGCAGCTTTTGCCGGGCTCTTGCCGATGCGGCAGTGCAGGCGATTCATGCCCGGGGGGATGAAGTCATGATGCGGGACTTGTACGCGATGCACTTTAGTCCTTCCTTGAGCGGTAGAGATTTGCTGGATTTTGAAGAAGCGCAAACGCCGCTGGATATTGCCGATGAACAGCGGTGTGTGGCTTGGGCGGATCGAATTATCTTTATTTATCCGCTGTGGTGGTCCGCCATGCCGGCTATGCTCAAAGGGTATATTGACCGAGTTTTTGCGGCAGGATTTGCGTTTTCCGCTAGTGAAAGCGGCTTGAAGGGATTGCTTGCTGGTAAAGAAGTGTTGGCATTTACGACAATGGGTATGTCGGAAGCAGTCTATGAAGAGAGCGGTTTAGCAGAGGCCTTGCGTTTAACAGTGGATGAAGGGATTTTTTCTCTGTGTGGCCTGAAGGTGTTGGAACATCGCTTTTTTGGCTCTGTAACAGTGGTGGATGATACCGCGCGTCAAACCATGCTGAACGAAGTAAGTCAGAAGGTGCGGACGTTATAAATGGGGGAAACAACGAGACTAGCAGTGTCTTTGTCCAAACATCCTTGGCAGAACTTGGCCCTGGAAGAATATCTTTTGGGAACGGTGCAGTTAGAGCAGGCGTTGCTGTTGTTATGGCAAAACGAACAGACCGTGGTGATTGGACGGCACCAAAATCCTTGGCGGGAATGCCTGCTGGAACGTTTGGAGCAAGAGGGCGGTTATTTAGCCAGACGCCTCAGCGGCGGCGGTGCAGTGTACCATGACGGCGGCAATCTTAACTTTTCATTTCTCATGGGACGGCAGGTATATGATGAAGCGCGGCAAACAGGGGTAGTATTGCAAGCACTGCGCTCGCTGGGCTTGGAGGCCTGCGCTTCCGGGCGCAATGATCTGCTGGTGCAGGGGCGCAAAGTTTCGGGGCAGGCCTTTTTAAAAGGACGCGAAGCATCCTTGCATCATGGGACGCTATTGGTGGCAGGAGATTTGGACAAGCTAGGCCGCTATCTGACAGTGGATGAAGCGAAGCTGGCCGCTAAAGGCGTATCTTCCGTGCGTGAGCGTGTAGCAAATCTGGCGGATTTTTTGCCAGACCTAACGCCGCAGCGTATGGCTGAGGTTCTGCAGGCAGAATTTTGTCAAGAATACGGAGCCTGCACGGCGCAGACGTTTTTGCCGGAAACGATGCTGGAGCTGCAAGAGCCTGTCGAAAAGCACGCTTCTGATGCCTGGCGCTTGGGAAAGACACCTCCCTTTGAGCGGGTGTTGCGCCTTCGTTTTGCCTGGGGCGGCGTTGAAATCGCCTTGTCTTTGCGGCAAGGCCGGGTAAGCGAGGCAAAGGTTTATACCGATGCATTGACTATCGACTGGCCTGCGCGGTTGGAAGCAATTCTCTTGGGAAAACCCTATAGCAGTGCGGCTTTGGCCGCAGCTGCCCG
>CAZKCR010000340.1:0-1945 GCA_964551055.1 uncultured Anaeromusa sp.
CAAGGCATTAAGACCTTGGCTGTAAAATTCGCCCCCATCAGTAAAGCATAGTATTGGAAGGAGTGGCAGGATTGACTGCCTCGCAGGAAGGCGCAGCGCGCCAGGAAATGGAAGAACTGCGGCAGCGGCTGCAGGAATATAGCTATCATTATTATGTGTTGGACGCGCCGGTGGTAGAGGATGCGGAATTTGACAGGTTGCTGCAGCGGTTGCAGCAACTGGAAGAAACCTATCCGCAGTGGAAGACGGCGGATTCGCCTACGCAGCGAATTGGAGCGGCGGTAGCAAGCGGGTTTGGCAAAGTACGGCATTTGGAACCGATGAAAAGTCTGGCCAACGCTTTTAGCGCCGCAGAACTGCAGGCGTTTCACGGACGTGTGACAGGGGCGCTAGAACAACAGGATGTGCAGTACGTTGTAGAGCCCAAAATTGACGGTTTGGCGATTAATCTTTGTTACCAAGACGGTGTTTTGCTCTGGGCAGCTACCCGAGGCGACGGCGTAGAGGGTGAAGACGTGACCGCCAATGTGCGCACCATTCGCTCTATTCCTCTGAAGCTGCGGCCGGTGAACGGCGTAGTGCCGGCGCTCATCGAAGTACGTGGTGAAGTCTTTATGCCGCGAAAATCCTTCCAACGTCTGAATGAGGAAAAAGAAGAAAACGGCGAAGCTCCTTTTGCCAATCCGCGTAATGCGGCGGCCGGTTCTTTGCGGCAGATGGATTCGCAAGTGACTGCCGATAGGGAATTGGATGCTTTTTTATACGGTCATGGTGTTTGCGAAGGTCTGCAGTGGCAGGCTCATTCCGAGTTTTTGAGTTATTTAAAGGAAGCTGGCTTTAAAGTAAATCCGCTGTATCGGCTTTGTGCTACGATGGATGAAGTGGTAGCGCGCTGTGAAGAATGGGATACATTGCGTCATGAGCTGCCGTATGAAACCGACGGCTTGGTGGTGAAAGTGGATTCTCTGGAGGCGCAGCAGCAACTGGGGAGTACGGCTAAGGATCCGCGTTGGGCTATGGCTTACAAATTTCCGGCGGAGCAGGCGTTGACGATACTGCTGGACATTGAAACCGGCGTGGGCCGCACCGGCGTGCTGACGCCTACGGCAGTACTGGAGCCGGTGCGTTTGGCAGGGACTACGGTTAGCCGCGCGTCGCTGCATAATGAAGATTACTTGCGGGAGAAAGATATCCGCATTGGCGATACCGTACGCATTCACAAAGCGGGGGAAATTATTCCGGAAGTGCTGGCGGTGCTGCCGGAAAAAAGAACCGGTGCAGAACGCGTTTTTTCGATGCCGAAAGAGTGTCCTGAATGCGGCGGACCGGTAGAACGGCTGCCAGGGGAAGTGGCGCATCGCTGCGTCAATCCGGCGTGTCCGGCTCTTTTGCGAGAAGGTTTGATTCATTTTTCTTCTCGCGACGCCATGAATATTGATGGCTTAGGACCGGCAGTAGTGCAAGCCTTGCTCAAGGCTGGATTAATAAAGGATGCAGCCGATTTTTACGCGCTGCGTTTCGAAGAAGTAGCGGCCTTAGAACGCATGGGAGAAAAGTCGGCGGCGAATCTCTTGGCGGCCATTGAAGCCAGTAAACAAGCAGGTTTGTCTAGGCTGCTCTTTGCACTGGGTATGCGCCATGTTGGCGTCAAAGCGGCGCGAACGTTGGCTAGAGCTTTTGGCTCCATGGAGGCGCTACGGCAAGCGGATGAAGCGACCTTGACGGCGCTGCCGGAAGTGGGCGCTAAAATGGCTGCGAGCGTTCTGGAGTATTTGCAAAAAGATGCAGTCAAGTCGCTGGTGGCTCGGTTGCAAGAGGCCGGCGTGGTGATGACTGAGGAAATGGTCCAGGCGGCAGGCGCGAACCGTTTGCAAGGATTGACCTTTGTGCTTACCGGCACGCTGCCGTCGCTGAGCCGCCAGGAAGCAGGCGCGCTGATTGAGGC
>CAZKCR010000341.1:0-1932 GCA_964551055.1 uncultured Anaeromusa sp.
CGGCAGCGCAGATGCGGGCCTGCGATCAAATCACCATTGAAAAATATGGCTTTCCCGGTCAAATGCTGATGGAGCATGCCGGTGCAGCGGTGACGCGCCATATGGCGCAGATCTTTAGCGGGCTGGCAGGCAAAAAAATAATTTTCTTTTGCGGTAAGGGAAATAATGGGGGCGACGGTTTTGTGGCTGCGCGGCATGCGTTATGCCAAAAAGCTAAAGTGAAAGTCTTTCTGGTGGCTCCCGAAGAGGAGGTTGCTGGTGACGCTCGTTTTCATTTGGAAATTTTGCGCCGTTATGGCGGAGAAGTTAATGTTTTGCGTGAGGAACGGGATTGGGAAAAGGCGCGTTTAAGTATTCTCTTTGCGGACGCTCTTGTCGATGCGCTTGTAGGAACTGGGTTTCACGGGGCGATGGGAGACGAACTGGCTAGAGCGGCCCGGCTCATGAATCAGAGCGGGTTGCCGGTTTGGGCGGTGGATTTGCCCAGCGGCGTAGAGGCGGATACAGGACAAGTTTCTTTAGATGTAGTGCAGGCGGCTCATACCGTTACTTTTGCTTTGCCTAAACCGGGTTTGCTATTTTATCCCGGCGCTGCTTATGCAGGAAGCTGGGTAAGGGCGGATATCGGCATGCCGCCGGAGGTGCTGGATGGAGTTGGCATTCAGCAACAGCTGACTACGGCTGCTTTAGTGCGCCAGTTGTTGCCGGTGCGTCCGGACGATGCGCATAAAGGGACAAGTGGCAGGGTATTATTGGCAGCAGGAAGTTTGTCTTTTTGCGGCGCTGCCTGCCTGGCGGCGGAAGGGGCCGTGCGTGCTGGCGCTGGATTGGTTACGCTGGCAACGCCTGCATCCTTGCAGCCTACGGCGGCGCTGAAGCTGACGGAAGTGATGACAAGACCACTGCCGGAGGCGGCGGATGGAGGCTGGCACAGCGAAGCGGCGGAACGCTTATTGGAGTGGGCGGCTGCGATGAATGCTCTGGCCATAGGACCGGGTATAGGCCGGCAGGAAAGTACCTTGGCTTGCGTACGTCAAGTGGTGCAAATGGCGGAAATACCGTTAGTCTTGGATGCGGATGCCTTATATGCGCTTTGCGGTCAAACTGAAATTCTTGCCGGGCGTAAGGAGCCGGCGGTTTTGACGCCGCATCCGGGCGAATTGGCGGCCTTGTTGGAATGCAGTGCTGACGAAATTAATGCGGATCGTTTGGGCGTGGCTCGTCTGGCTGCAGAATCCTGGCAAGCGGTAGTGGTGCTGAAAGGGGCAAGAACGGTAATTGCCGCTCCTGGCGGTGAGGCGTGGATTAATCCGACTGGTAATGAAGGAATGGCAACCGGCGGTTGCGGCGATGTATTGACCGGTGTCATTGCGGCGCTTTTGGGACAGGGTATGGCGCCAGTGGCAGCGGCGATAGCAGGCGTTTATTTGCACGGCTTAGCAGGCGATATGGTGGCGGAAACCGGCAGGATTGGTATGGCTGCTGGGGATATTGTCGCTGCTCTGGCAACTGCGCGGCATGCATTGACGGAGAAAACGGTTTGACACTGGAGAGCATGCCTCTTATAATAAGTATATAATTGCTTTGACTATGGGTAGTGAGATATAGGCGGGTGCCTAGAGCGGAGGTAGCTTGGATGTCTGATTTGCGACAAATCGTTGTCACCCTTCCCAGCTCCTTGGTGCAAGAGGTGGGCGGTGTGGCAAAGGAGAATCAGTGCTCGATGAGCCAGTGCTTTGAGGATGCCGTGGAAATCTATCTGCAAGCTCGCAAGCGGGAACAGATGCGGCGCGGCTATGAAGAAATGGCTGCTATTAATCTGGGCCTGGCGGAGGAGGCCCCGGTTGTCGATGTAGAATGCTTTTCGTTGTCCATGCTGTGGATGGAAGGTAAAAGCTGATGGCGATTCGGCGAGGGGATGTTTTCTATGCA
>CAZKCR010000342.1:0-1916 GCA_964551055.1 uncultured Anaeromusa sp.
CTCTGTGTAAACGTAACTCTTATAATTCTAGGAGGCATATTCATGATTAACGAAGCACGCATGTTGGAAGAATTTTTTGAGCTGGTCCGCATTGACTGCCCCAGCGGGCAGGAAAAAGCCGTAGCGGATGTACTGCGGCGCAAGCTGGAAGCTCTCGGCTGCACGGTCTTCGAAGACCAGGCGCAACAGCATTTCGAAGGAAATTGCGGCAATTTAGTCGCCACCCTGCCGGCTACCAAGGCCGCCGCGCCCACCGTCCTTTTCACCTCGCACATGGACTGCGTTTCCCCTTGTCTTTCCATTCAGCCGCAACGGCAGGACGGCCGCATCACTTCCGCAGGCGATACCGTCCTGGGCGGTGACGACAAGGCCGGCATTACCGCTATTTTGGAAGGGCTGCGCGCTCTTAAGGAAAGTGGCAAGCCCCACGGGGCTGTGCAAATCGTTTTTACCGTCCATGAAGAAGGCGGCCTCAAGGGCTCCAAACACATGGATGCAGCACTGCTCAAAGCCGACTTTGGCTATGCCTTAGACGCAGACGGAGCTCCCGGCGAAATTGTCATCATGGCTCCCGGACAAGACAGCATCACCGCTATTGTACATGGCAAAAAAGCGCATGCCGGCTTAGCCCCCGAAGAAGGCATCAATGCGATCCAGGCGGCAGGCAGTGCGTTAGCAGCTCTTAAAATTGGCCGCATTGATGAAGAAACTACCGCTAACGTCGGCCTGATCCAGGGCGGCACAGCCACCAACATTGTCCCTGACCATGTAGAAATCCGCGCCGAAGCCCGCAGCCGCAACCTGGCAAAGCTGGAAGCACAAAGTCGGCATATGAAAGAAACCTTGGAACGCGCCTGCAAAGAATATGGCGCTAGCGCCGAAGTCACCGTGCAGCGTCAATACGACAGCTTCAGCCTGGCTCCCGACAGCCCTGCAGTAAGCCTAGCTGTAGCCGCCGCCCATCAATTGAATTTTCCCGTCCATATCACAGGCACTGGCGGCGGCAGCGACGCCAACCACTTTAACCGTAAAGGCGTGCCTACGGCAGTATTGGGCGTCGGTATGAAAAAAGTCCATACCACGGAAGAATACATTGAGGAAAAAGATCTTTACGACAGCGCCCGTTTTGTTCTAGCCATCCTCGAGCAAGCAGCCCTCTAAACTATTTTTTGTAACACCTTGATGTAGTGAAAGGAGCCCTCGCCCATGAAATTCCGTCTCTTTTTTTGCAGCTTGCTGCTGGTTTGTTTTGCCGCTTCCGCCTCTGCCTCCCCGGCAGAATCCGCCTCAAAAGGCAAGGTAAAGGACACAAAAAAGGAAGCAACTGCCATTGCCGCCGAAGAACCAACACCGTTCTCCCAACGCATTCAAAGCATCCTTGCTTCCTTGAAAACACCAGTGGAAAAACCAGAAAAAGAAGATAAAACCCCCATTTTCGGCAAAGCGGAAGTGCCCCCTGCGCAGATTGTGGCTTATATTTTACAGCGCAATCCTCAGCCCAAGCTCAATTGCACAGTAGAGGAACTTGTAAGCTACTACTACGAAGAAGCCGCTCGCGAGGGCATTCGCCCGGATTTAGCCATTTCCCAAGCCATTTTAGAAACCGACTGCTTCCGCTATGGCGGCGATGTGGTCCCGGAACAAAATAATTACGCCGGCATCGGAACTACCGGCGGCGGCGTCAAGGGAGCCTTTTTCGAATCGCCCCAAATTGGCGTCCGCGCCCAAATCCAGCATCTTTTAGCATACGCTTCTCCCCGCACACCGTCTTTGGCCATTGTAGATCCTCGCTATGATTTGCTCAAAGCGCTTCCTGACAAATTTGGCCGTTGCTCTAATTGGGAAGATCTAAATGGCCGCTGGGCCGTGCCAGGAAAAAACTACGCGCAAAACATTTTCCGCACTCTCAGCTATAT
>CAZKCR010000343.1:0-1916 GCA_964551055.1 uncultured Anaeromusa sp.
GATGCTAAGCGCGATATGGAGCGGGCGCTGCGCGACCGGCAAAAAGACTAAAAGGACTGCTAGAGCAGTCCTTTTTCCCTTTAGTAAGCCACTGCTTTATTAGTTGACTTATCTGAGGGGGCGAGTCATGAGCATTTATGATTTTAAGGTTCTTCTTCGTGTTTTGTCCCAAAGCAGAGTGAAAATAAGGCAGGGAAAACTTAATGACCGACGAATATAAGACAAAGTATATTTACATATTTTTAAATAATAGATATTGATTAGAGAGATAGAAGGCAGTTTAAAGAAAACCAGGGGAGATAGGAGCGTTATCTTTAGCAATTGCGTGGCTTTGCTGGCGAAAGGAGCCGGACTTGGGAATGCAAATTGAAGATCTGGTGGTAGAGACCATTGAATCAATTTCTTGCGTGATGCGGCAAGCGGTTCGGGAGCATCGACAAAAAGCGGAAGCAGGAACCGATTTATGTGCGCTGACGCTGACACAGCTGCATTATCTTCATGCAGTGCGTGAGCTGGGGCGGCCCACTTTTCGTGATCTTGTAGAAAAATTTAAAGTGAAAAAATCGACGGTTACAGCAATTGTGCAGAAATTGGTGCAGAAAGGATATGTGTATAAATGCCAATCGCAGGAAGATCTGCGAGTATATCATATTCATTTGGCGCCCAAAGGAGAGCAACTGATTCAGTTGGAAGATGAGGGGTATCGTTATTTTGCCAAAAAACTGACAGCATGCTTAGACGAAGCGGAGCGAACGCAATTTGCGGCGATGCTGCAGAAAATAAATGATAAGGCGCATGAAAACCGGAAATGATAGGAGGCTGGGCGAATGCGCATGCATGTTCCCTTGGATTCATTGGAACGGTGGAAGGAATATCTGGGTAATTCGGCGCAATGGGAATGCTCCAAGGAGCTGCGGCACATGGCGCAGCTATGGTGGCAGGATGAAGAATTGCCGGAGTACGTGCTTGCTATGGCCGCCTTGCAGCCTCGCTTGCAAGGCTTGAAAAAACTTTTTGCCTTTCCCGAGTATCGCTTGCCATTGCCTAAAGGCGGCGTACCGTCGCGCAGCGATTTATACGTACTGGCGTGTAATGAGCAAAGCGAGCTGGTTGTGATGATGTTGGAAGCGACAGCTTGCAATGCCATGGGGCCATCAGTGCAGGAATGGCTGCGACTGAAGGGAAAAACGGCGGCAATAGACCGGGAGGACGTCCAGAAAACAGAAGATGACTCGCGGACGCAATTTTTGTCGGCGCAGTTGGGCCTTCTGGGTCAGAGTATTATTCATGTGAAATATCAATTTTTATATCGTACTGCGTTGGCGCTCCTAGAAGCGGAACGGGTTGGCGCACGGCAGGCTGCGGTATGGTTTCATTGCTCTGAAGAAGTCAGTTTTCAAGAGTATAGAAAATTCGTAGCTCTTTATGGCGTGGAAGGAGAGGCCGATACTCTTTGCGGACCGATAGAGGTTCGTGGCGTGGCTCTTTATTTCGCGTGGGTTTTTTTGCGTGATTGCCAGGGGTAAGCAAGTACCAAATTTTTAAGAATATAAATGAACATACATCTCTCTAGGAGAGCGCATCGTCGGCTTTCGTCCCCCAATATTAGGAGGATGAGGGCGACTGTGAAACGAGGTGGCTTATGCGGATTTTGATTGTCGATGATGATTTGCTGGTGCGTACGATGCTGGCGGATTATCTGCGAGGAAAAGGGCATTCTGTACGGAAATGTGCGTCCGGTGAGGAAGCGCTAGCTTTGTTTCATCAAAATCGCTTTGATTTGGTATTCACGGATCTGTGCATGCCAGGCATGTCAGGTTTGGAATTGCTGGAGTGTTTGAAAGAAGAACCTGGGCGTGACGAGTTTGAAGTGGTAATGTGTACTGCTTTTGGCGATGTGCAGTCGGCGGTAGCGG
>CAZKCR010000344.1:0-1911 GCA_964551055.1 uncultured Anaeromusa sp.
GAGCGGCAACTGCGTGAAGCCAATGAACAATTAGAAAGCAAAGTCCAAGAACGCACGCAAGCGCTGGCGCAAAGCAATCACCAATTAACACAGACTTTGGAGCAACTGCGCAGCGCGCAGGAGCATGTACTGCAAGCAGAAAAACAGGCCGCCTTGGGCATTTTGGTCAGCGGCATCGCCCACGAACTCAACACGCCGCTGGGCATCAGTATTACCGCCTCTTCCCATGCCCAGCAGGTACTGCGGGAAACGCAAGAATTTCTAAGCGCTCCCGCCGTCAGCCGCCAACAGCTCCAAAGCCACTTAGAACTGCTGGCCCAAAGCTTGCAGCTTTTGGAAGACAATCTAGAGCGCAGCGCCGATTTAGTGCGCCGCTTTCGCACGGTGGATGTAGAAAACAGCAGCGCTTCCCAGTGGTTCGACGTCAAGCAATACCTTTACGCCATCGCCCACAGCTTGGAAAATGAACTAAACTATACGCCTCATCGCCTCTCCATCTCCTGCCCGGACCAGGTGCAGCTCTTCGGCCCCCCTACCGCCTTTTCTCAAATTATCACCAACCTCATCCGCAACTCCCTCCAGCATGCTTTTCCCAATAAACAAGCAGGCGAGCTGAAGATCGACGTGCACCCCGACGAAACATCGCTGGAGCTTATCTATAGCGACAATGGAGTCGGTATGGACCCGGAAGTATTAGCTAAAATTTTCGACCCTTTCTTTACCACCAAGCGCGGTCAAGGAGGCACCGGCTTAGGCCTGTATATCCTATATTCACTGGTAACAAAAAGCTTTCGCGGCAGTGTCACCTGCCAAAGCCAACCAGGTCAAGGCGCTCGCTTCCTTTTCTCATTCCCCTTAAAAGAAGCATCAACGCCATCGGCGCCGCTGCAAGGAGGAAGCTAATATGGGCATTCGCATCAAGCTAACGCTTACTTTTTCCCTGCTTCTTACCGCCAGCCTGCTGTTGGCCAGTTTTGTAGAATACCAATTTGCCCGTCAACAGCTATTGCTGAACCTGCAAAAAGAAATTAACGCCGTTACCCAAGCAGAAGTAATCCGTCTTGATTTCTGGCTGCAACGCAAAGCGGTTGCTTTGGAACAAACCGCCAGTTTATTGCCCTTACTACCTCGCTCGCCGGAGAATCTGCAACCATTATTGACACGTCAAATGAGTCTGGATTCCGATGTTACTGATATCTATTTGGGCACGGCAGAAGGAGTCATGATTGACGGCTCCCGTTGGCAGCCGCCGGCAGGCTACGATCCCCGGCAGCGCCCCTGGTATCGCCAAGCGCTTTTATCTTCCGGCCTAGTCTTCAGCGATCCGTATCTGGACCTGGTTACCAACCAATACGCCATTTCCATCGCCAAGCAAATTCGCCTTGATAATCAAGAGCTGATCGGCGTTCTCAGCCAGGACGTACCTCTGTCACGTTTTTTGGAGCGCATCCGTCATATCCAGCCGTTTACCGGAGGCTATGCATTTTTGCTGGATCAGAATGGCATTATTCTAGCTCATCCGGATCCCACCTTGCAGTCCCTAGACATCAATCAAGCGGAGCCCCTGCGTTCGCTGCCGCCACAAATGCGCAGCGATCTGCTGCAACAAAGCGAAGGCTTTCTTGAGTACACCTTTCAGGGCGAAGAGCGCTTAGCTTACTTTGGCAAGCTTCCCAGCACAGGCTGGGCCTTGGTCATCACCTTACCGCGGAGCTATCTTGACGAACCGCTGCGGGAACTCTTATGGCGCTATCTCTTTTTAACCTGTTTAGCTCAAATTTTGACTCTCTTTTGCATTCACCGCTTGGCGAATCAATTTATTCGTCCCTTAGAAGCGCTCACCAAGCAAGCTCATCAGGTTTCCGGCGCCGTACAGCACTTGCAAGAACGCCTGGACGCCGGAGAAAACCC
>CAZKCR010000345.1:0-1911 GCA_964551055.1 uncultured Anaeromusa sp.
AAGCGATGCGTATGACCATGGCTAAAGCAAGGCCGACTAGACGAGCTTTCTCCTGGAGCGGCTGCGGAAGCTTACCAGCCTGAATAGAGATGAATACGATATTGTCAATGCCAAGAACAATTTCCAACGCGCTTAGGGTGACTAAGGCCATCCAAACTTGCGGATTGGTTAACCATTCCATTGCTGCAGCTCCTTTCACTTGCCAATGACTATAGACTTACAGAGATGCTAGGGACCGTTTTTCTAAAGCTGGTTTCGCGCTCCCGGCTCCGGAGGCCGGTTCTCTTTGCGTGGCGATTGGAAGCAAGGCTTTAGGCTAGAAATAGTTTCGCTAAAACGAGGGCGGCGTAAGTGAACAGACTGGAGAGGTTGGCTGGTGCCAGCAGGGTTGCTGTGTGAAGATCGCGTTTGTAGGATAAGGCGGCACAGTAGGCGCCGGACATATAGCCGAAAATCATAAAAAGCGTTTGGACGCCTGAGACAAGGTAGGTAAACAAGGCGGCGGTCAGTGCACCCCAAAGAAAACCGACGAGGATTTTAGGAACGGTGCGTAGCTCCATGAGTGGGTTTGTTACAAGGTAGGAGAGCTTTCGAAAAGCGAAGGGCAGAAGCAGAAAGAAGACAACGAATTTTACAGTGAACTCCAAGTTGACCAACGCCTTTCTGCCGCCCTGCAAGGCGGTTTTAAATATACCAGAATTTACAGTGTTGCTAACGAACCGCGAAATACACGAAAGACGCGAAAAGAGTGATAAAGGCCGCATGAAACAAGGTTTCAATACGGCCTGGTAAGTACTCAAATTCCTTTAAAGCTGCGGCTCAGATAAATAACTTCTTCTTCGCGCAGCACTTTGGTGATTTGCGTTGTCAGGTTTTGGGTCAAATCCATCTCAAAAGGTGTTGGATATGGATGGCCGTTCGGGTCGGCTAAAAGGCTGATGGTGGGGCGCATTTGCAGGCGCGGCAGCACCTTGGTGACAATGCCGAACTCGCCGCTGTCCAGGCGGACGATACTGCCAATGGGGTAAATAGCGACGGTGCGCAAAAAGGCATCCAAGTATTGAGGATCTACAAAACGACCACTCAAGGTCATCAGCAGTTCATAAGCCTCATGGGGCAAAAAGCCGCGGCGCTGGGGACGGTCCGAGACCAGCGCGTCAAACATATTGGGGATGGCCGTCAGACGGGCATATTCATGAATATCATCATTGGCAAGTTTGCGCGGATAGCCGCTGCCGTCAAAATTTTCATGATGCTGATAAGCGATGTGCGCGGAAAGAATCGATAAATCGCGTACTTTGCGTAAGGCCTCAAAGCCTTTGCTTGTATGGCTGTGAATGACATCCCACTCGGCAGGTGTAAGCTTGCCAGGTTTATTTAGGATTTCCTCCGGGATTAACATTTCGCCGATATCGTGAAGTATAACGCCCATCGCCATGTCACGTAGACGCTCTTCGTTGAACTCCATGGTGGCGGCTACCAGTACCGACATCATGGCGACGTTGACCACATGAGCGTAAAGATAGTCTTCGTTGGTGCGGCAGTCGACAAAATGCACCATCATATGACGGTTGCGGACGATTTCGCTGACTAAACGATTGACGCGCGGCTTTAGAGCCTCGATTTCAATTTGGCCGCTTTCTTGAAAGGTTTTATATACTTGCTGGACTTGCTTGACCAGAAGACGCCGATCGTCTTCTTCCAAAAGGTCCTCCGGCAACTCAAGGCCGCTGTAGAGCATGTTTTTTACATAAATAGAACGCAAGCCCAAGGTTTTCAGCCGGGCTACGTATTGTTCGTCCAATTCGCGGTTGGCGCTGACTAAAAGCACGCCTTCGCTGTTATAAATATTGTGGGCTGTGATCATGCCTGGTTGCAGAAGAGAGACGGAAACCCGCAGCATTTTGTGTC
>CAZKCR010000346.1:0-1905 GCA_964551055.1 uncultured Anaeromusa sp.
GGCGTAGCCTGCGCCGGCGAGGTTCCTGGTATGGGGGGGCTTGGCACAGGGGCGGCATTTCAAAGCAATATGCAGGCGTTGGCTTTGCATCGGCTGCAGCAGCGAGTTGTGCATCAGGTTAATGAACCGAAGTTGAGCTGCACGATTTTTGGACAGAAATTGTCGATGCCGATTCTGGGAGCGCCGATTGGGGGCATTGCGTTTAATCTGAATGATTTCCTGCCGGAAGCCGATTATGCAGCGGCTATTGTGAACGGCTGCCGACAAGCGGGCACTTTGGGCATGACTGGTGACGGCCCTAATCCCGGCGTATTTAACGGTGGTTTGGAAGCGGTGCGTCTGGCTGGCGGCCAAGGTATTCCAGTCTTGAAACCTCGAGACAATGAAGCGATTTTAGAGAAAATGCAGGAGGCTGCCGCTGCTGGAGCGATTGCGGTCGGTATGGATCTAGATGCGGCGGCGCTGATTAACATGACTCGCGCGGGGCAACGGGTCGGGCCCAAGACGAAGGAGCAGTTGGCGGAGTTGAAACGCCATGCGCCATTGCCGTTCTTTGTTAAAGGTATTATGACGGAAGCCGATGCGGAAGCTTGTGCTTGGGCGGGGGTCGATGGTATTGTTGTTTCCAATCATGGCGGACGGGTGCTGGACTATACGCCCGGTACGGCGGAGGTGCTGCCGGAGATTGTAGAAGCTGTGGATGGCGCTTTAACAGTGCTCGTAGACGGCGGCGTGCGCAGCGGTACGGATGTGCTGAAAATGCTGGCCTTGGGCGCTGACGCTGTTCTGATTGGCCGCCCGCTGACAGTCGGCGCTGTAGGAGGCGCTGACGGGGTTACCTTTGTTTTGCAGCAAATGGCGGCGGAACTGCAAGCGGCGATGGTCATGACTGGTACGGCGTCGGTAGAAGACGTAGCAGAGGATATTTTATGGTAAACGTCGAATTGGCGGCCAGAACGTTTGCGACTTCTTGGGGCGTGATGGCGTCCTTGTGGTCGGCCCAAGGCCTTTGGGAATTGGGGTTTCCTCGCAAAACGGAAAAAGAGGCTTGGGCGGATCTGCGCTTTTCTCCGACGGCGGCGCCGGAATCACCTGCGGAGGATATGGCGGAGTTGGCTTGGGAGGCATTGGCGGCTCAACTGCAAACCTATTTTCAGGGATTTCCGGTGATCTTTGATGTGCCATTGGATTGGCGAGGTTATACGCCTTTTCGGGAGAAGGCCTTGCGCTATGTAGCAACGGTTCCATATGGTTGTGTTTGCAGCTACGGAGAGGTATCTAGGGCTATCGGCGTGCCGCAGGGAGCGCGTGCAGTCGGCGGAGCTATGCATGCAAACCGCATTCCCCTTGTGGTTCCTTGCCATCGGGTTGTAGCTTCAGGCGGCAAGCTGGGCGGTTTTGGCGGCGGCTTGGAACTGAAGGAAGCCTTGCTGTTTTTGGAGCGCAACATTGATAACTAAAATGACAGAATAGTAATTGGCATACGAGGAATAATCACGGTATAATAGAAACAATGACGTCCAAAGGGGACGATGATTTTTGCAGCGAGGAAGGGATATTTGTGTGCGGCTTGCTTCTGCGTATCGTAGTCAATGCGGTCATTTTGTACTGGATGGTGGAATGGCTGCCAGAAATTTTTGTCGATACGTTCTGGTGTTTGTTGGCGGCTTCGTTAGTAGTAGGCATAGCCAATGGTTTGGTGCGCACGATACTTTGCAAGCTGCGTTGTCCGATATCCTGGCGGACGTTGGGCGGTTTGACTTTTTTGACGAACGTGGTGACGCCGGCGGCGTTGCTTAAAGTGTTACCCGGGGTACAAGTTAGTAGCTTATTTTTGCCGTTTTTGAGCATGGGCGTAGTGACGCTGTGCAGCTGCCTGCTGTCTGTGTATATCCAAGACCGGTA
>CAZKCR010000347.1:0-1892 GCA_964551055.1 uncultured Anaeromusa sp.
GCAGGCTCCTTTACCGTAATTACCGGCCCCAACGGGGCCGGTAAAACCGCTTTATGCCGGGCCGCCGCAGGCATCATCCCCCATTACTACGGGGGATCTTTGAGCGGCCGCGTTTATGTACAGGGCCAGGACACTCGCACAACAGGCATTGCCGTCCTGGCTACCATGACAGGCATTTTGCTGGAGGACTACGAGACACAGCTTGTAGCTATGACCGTCGAAGAAGAAGTGGCGTTTGCTCTAGAGAACATGGGCTTGGCCCCTGCCGACATCCAAAGCCGCGTAGTTTCCGCCTTAGAGCAGGTAGGCCTTACCGGTTTAGAACGACGCGAAACCGCCGCCTTATCAGGCGGCCAAAAACAACGTCTGGTTCTGGCTTCTCTTTTGGCCACCAAGCCCTCTATTCTTATTTTAGATGAACCAGCGTCGGCTCTTGACCCGAAAGGACGCAGCGAACTCTACTCCCTGCTGCACCACTTACACCAGAAGGAAGGCCTAACCGTACTGACTGTTGAGCACGACCTAGCCTGCGTGCTGCCTTACGCTGACCGCTTTGTCTTTCTGGAAGAAGGACGCATCGCCAGTCAAGGAGACGCCGATACCGTCTTGCGTCATTTGTGGCTGAAAGAATCCCTGCGCCCGGCCCTGCCGCCGCTCTGGCAAGCCCGCTTCCACCTTGAACAAACGCTAGGGCAGCAGTTGGCGCCCTGGAAAAACGAAGCGGAAGCGGCCAGAGAGTTGCAAGCTTATGTTAAAGGAGACATTCCATCGTGCTGATACTTGAACAAATTTCTTTCCAATACAGCCAGCAAGCCCCCACTCTGCACGAAGTCTCGTTGGAACTACAAGCTGACGATTTCATGGCCCTCGCCGGACACAACGGCAGTGGTAAAACCACCTTGACCAGGCTAATCATGGGCCTCGTCAAGCCAACCGGCGGACGCATCCTCCTGGACGGCGAAGACTTGGCCGGACGCAATACCGCGCAGCGGGCCCGGCACATCGGCTATGTTTTCCAAAATCCAGACCGTCAAATTTTCCGCGACACCGTCGCTTTAGAAGTAGCCTACGGACCCGAACAGCTCGGCTTCAGCGCAGCCGAAACGAGCGAAGCCGTCACCAAAGCGCTGCAGGCCGTCTCGCTCTCCGACCAGGCGCAAGCGGATCCTCGCCTTTTGCCCAAAGGGCTCAAGCAGCGCGTTGCCATTGCTTCCGCGCTGGCCATGAAGCCACGTCTGCTCATTCTGGACGAACCCACCAGTGGCCAAGACGCCTGGGAACGAAGGCAGTTGATGGAACTTTTACAAGACCTGCACCGCCAAGGCGTGGCTATCTTGATGATCACTCACGATATGGAGCTTTTAGCCGCGCATTTTAAACGCGTCGCCGTCCTCGGCGGCGGCCGCAAGGTCTTTGACGGCACGGTGGCGGATTTATTTTCCGGCGCTCATGATTTGCAGAGCTGGGGTCTGGCAGAGCCAGCTCTCCTGCAGCTGTCCCGTTTGCTAGGACAGCCGGGAACGAGCGATGCGCAAACCTTTTGCCAGCAAGTTTTACCGCTGCTGAAAGGAACGGTGTGCCATGAATAAACTCGCGCCTCTGACAAAGCTGCTTCTCACCTTAGCCGTCACGCTTTGGGCCATGTTGCTCCAGACTCCATTGGCGTTGTCCGTACTCATTTTAGCCGAACTGCTATCTCTGGCCTTCGCGGGAAAGCTGCGCAGCACCTTGGCTGCCTCCACCGGCCTTTTCGTTTTTGCCGTACTACTAGGCTTAATGCAATACGTTTTCGGGGCCGGTTTTGATTTTTCCATCGCCATCGCCTTAAAAATGCTTGTAATGACGCTTATCTTTGTTTTGCTTTTGGCGACAACACGCCTGCAGGATCTGAC
>CAZKCR010000348.1:0-1878 GCA_964551055.1 uncultured Anaeromusa sp.
GCTATGGAAATTTTGTTGGCAACACCGGCGGTGCGCAGCTTAATTCGCGAAGGAAAGACGCATCAATTGCTCTCGGTTATGCAGACAAACGGGAAATTGGGTATGCAGACCATGGATATGGCGGTAGCTGCCTTGTGGCGAGAGCATTTGATTTCACGCGAGACGGCCTGTGCCGGAGTGAAGAACAGAGATTTGCTTTAAGGATGGAAGTAGGCGCAAGGAATGAAGGAACTGAGTGAATACGCATATCGCGCTCGCGGACAAGACGGGCGGGAACGGCGCGGCGTTTTGCAGGCGACTAACGAAGCAGAGGTAGCTGCCTATATTCGTGCTCACCAATGCTATGTGACATATGTAGCCCGTTGTGCGACGAACCAAGAGCGGCGATGGGTGCGGCGCCCAACTGATAAGGAACTGGCCATTTTTTGCCGTCAGTTTTCTTTGCTGGTAGAAGCGGGCGTATCATTTTCTTCTTCCTTGCAAGTGTTGTGCCGTCAAGCCGGGAATCGGCGCTGGAAAAGGGTTTTGGAAGAAGTAGAGCGGCAAATCCAGACGGGAAATTCTCTGGCAGGAGCGCTAAGCCAGCAGCCGGCTTTTTTTCCACCCTTGCTTTTGGGCATGGTAGAGGCGGCTGAAGCTTCCGGGGCCATGGAAGAGATCTTGAGCCGGTTGGCTATCTATTTTGAAAAAGAGCATTCTTTAAAGCAAAAAATGTTCTCGTCGCTGCTGTACCCCGCTTTGGTATTAATGATGGCGTTGGCTTTGGCTTTTTACATGCTTTTGTATGTGTTGCCGGTTTTTGCGGATATGTTCGCACAAATGAATCTGGAACTTCCGTGGTTGACGCGGTGGTTATTACAAGGTAGTTCTTGGCTGCGGCAGGAAGGAATCAAACTAATAGGCTTGACTGCGGCCTTGGTGATTGGTTTGCGCTTTTGGAATGGTAAACACTCCTGGCTGCGTCGGCGAGACCGAATGGTCTTGTCGGTTCCCGTGTTGGGAAGACTTTGGCGTAAAGCCGTAGTTGCCCGATATTGTCGTACCTTGGGAACTCTATTGGGGAGCGGACTTTCTTTGTTGCCAGCACTGGAGTTGGCGCAACGGACGACAAGCAATCTCTGGTTTCTAGAACGTCTGCAAACGGTACGGCAAAGCATGAGCGAAGGAGAATCTTTGACGGCTTCTTTCAGTGCCAGTAATTTGTTTCCGCCTCTTGTAGTGCAGCTGGTAGCTGTAGCTGAAGAAACGGGAAATTTGGAAGCGATGTTGGCGAAGGCTGCCGATTTTTATGAGGCTGACGTAGAGGAGGCGGCGGGGAGACTAGGCGTGTTGCTGGAACCTTTTGTAATTGTATTCTTGGGCCTGTTAGTCGGGACCTTGGTTTTAGCGGTTATGCTGCCTGTGTTTGAATCCGTAGGAGCTATTGGGTCCTTCAGGTAATACGATGTATGACGGAAGGAGTGACGTACTGATGAGGCGGTACTGCCAATGGGGAAAATGCTGGAGTCAAGAGGGCGGGTTTACTTTAATTGAATTGATGGTGGTTATTGCTATTATCGTGACTTTGGCGGGGATTGGACTTTTAAAGTATGAAGATTCGCAAGCCATGGCGCGGGGGGCTAAATTGGTGGCTGACATGCGGAATATGGATACGGCATTGGTGATGGTTAAAGCGGAAGGAACGGCTTCGCCTACTTTAGCGTTGATTCAAGAGCGACTGACGCCGGACCCGGTGCTTTCGCTGCAGAAGATGCAGGCGACGAAGATTCGCGTAGGCGGTGCGGCGTATACGAGCGAACAAACCGGGGCCTTGGCGTACGGCATTGATGCGAATAAAGGACAGGTAACCGTAAAAATAGACAGCCGCGATTTGACAGT
>CAZKCR010000349.1:0-1849 GCA_964551055.1 uncultured Anaeromusa sp.
GCCGGTTACGGAAAGTTCTTTTTCGTCGGATGTAGCGCCTATCAATTTAGGGCAGATCCGCATTGTTGATGAAGAAATCGCCGCCAGACTGGCCGACAAAAAAATTGGTGAAATTCCCGCCTTGGGCAGCGAAGTGCAATTAGGTCAGATGTCGCTGCAGAAGGTGAAAGACCAGCTTTTTTATGTGGCTCCTTTGGAGTATCGCGGCTTCTTCCAATGGTGGAGCAACCGCCAAAAGGGCAGCCAAGGGTATGTGATGGTTTCGGCGACCAATCCGCAGGACGTGCATTTGATACAGCAGGTGAACGGCGTCGATATTCGGCTGAAATACCAGACAAAAGGTTTTTTTCTCGAAGATCTGCATCGGCATTTGTATCTGTCAGGGCTTGTTGATGTGGGGATTGGCGACCTTAGCTTTGAAGTGGATGACGATCTGCGTCCCTACTGGGTGGCGACGTTGTATCGGAATAAAGTCGGTTATGGCGGCAGTGACGCGGTTGGTGTAGCGGTTGTTGACGCTCAAAGCGGCGAGATTCAGCGTTATGGGCCGGAGGAAGTTCCGCGCTGGGTGGATCGGGTGCAGCCGGAGGATTTTCTTTTCCATCAAATTCGTGACTGGGGCGCCTATGTCAATGGCTTCTGGAATACGCTGCTGGCGAAAACCGGCACGCTGCGTCCCGCCGGAGACGGCTTGCATTTGATTTACGGCGATGACGACAATGTGTATTGGTATACAGGCATTTCTTCTTCCGGTAAGGATGAAAGTACCGTAGGCTTTGTATTGGTTAACTCCCGCACGAAGGAAGTGCGGTGGTACAAGGTAGCGGGCGCCAATGAACTGAGCGCTAAGAAATCGGCGGAAGGTCAGGTACAGGAAAAAGCGTACCGCGCCGGCAGTCCGGTATTGTATAATATCGGCGGCGTGCCGACGTATATTATGCCTATGAAGGATAAAGAAGGCCTGCTGAAGGCTGTGGCTTTTGTTTCGGTAGAAAACTACAATATTGTTGGCGTTGGCGCTGACATGGAAAGCGCCTACCGCTCTTATCGGCAGAATCTGGCCCAGACCGGCCTGGTGGACCTGGGGTCCGGCGAGATGAAACAAAATATGCTGCGCGGACCGGTTTCACGTATTTCTCAGGTAGTGCAGCATGGCGAATCGTATTATTTTCTGATGCTCGAAGGGCAGACTCCGGTATTTATGGGAGCGGCATCGCTGTCTCCTAAACTGCCTTTAGTGCGGCCCGGCGATGTAGTGGATATTTCTTTCACTGCCGGACATGGCGCAGCGCCGGCGGTCCTGCATCAGTTTAAAACCGACTCCTATTAAGAAATCGCTAAACAACGAAGCAAAGACGTAGCAGGAAGTGCTGCGTCTTTCTTTTACGGGAGGCGCTGCTTTATGAACTCGTCCTGGCAAAGCGAATCTTTTTCCGCCTGGCGGCGTCAGAAAATCTCGGCATAGCGTCGCTATGCCTGCGACCTTCTTTCTTGCCAGACTCAAAAATCTTTTGCTTTGCCAGGGAGTTCATGGCAGCAGCGCCTCCCTGAAGGAAGCGACAGTTATTTTAGTGGAGCCTATTAAGTTATTGCTCTCGTTGCGAATGGGAAAAATACTTTACCAGGGAGTTCGTGGCAGAAGCGCCTCCCTGAAGGAATTATTAAGTTTCGTACCCTCAAGCGTGTCCTCCCTCTACTCCCGCGACTCTTGTTCAATCTTGCCTTTCTTCGCTTTTCTCTGTTCTTTTCTTTGGGCAGGAAACCGGGAGAGCATGCCGAATATAATGAAGAATGTTTGTTTTTGGAAAAAATTATGAGGTGAAATGATCTATATGCTACGACGTTTACG
>CAZKCR010000350.1:0-1841 GCA_964551055.1 uncultured Anaeromusa sp.
ACCTCGCTCACATCCATCACCGACAGCTGCGCAATGGTCATGCGATAATCGCCCATGCGAAATTCCTTCAAGTCAGTTTGCGTGATTTCCGGCGGCGTCATATCCTGGAGTCCGGAACCTGCTTTGAGCATCGCCATGCCATACTCTTCCAAAGAAACGCCGGCAATCGCCGCCAACTTCTCCGCCGCCTGCCGATCGACAGCGGTCGCAGTCGGGGACTTGAACAACACCGTATCCGAAATAATAGCGGATAAAAGTACGCCAGCAACTTCTTTAGGAATGGAAACTTCCAGATTCCAATACATATTGGCCACAATGGTCGAAGTGCAGCCAACAGGCTCCTGACGAATCAGAATGGGTTCGCTTGTGGTCAAACCGCCTAAACGGTGATGATCGATGATTTCCAGAATCTTCGCCTCTTCAATGCCTTCCACCGCTTGCGCTGTTTCGTTATGGTCCACCAAGATTACTCGTTCTGGCTCCGGCATGATCAGCTTATCCCGATCCACCAGACCCACCAAGCGGCCGTTTTCCACGACTGGATAGTTGCGATAATTTGTCGCAGCTATCGGTCCTGTGATATCGTTAATCAAATCAGTAGGCTTAAAAGAAAGCACTTTGGCTTGCATGATCGCACGCACCGGCGTACTCTGATTAATCAGCCGCGCCGAAGTATAAGTATCGTATGCTGTTTGCAGCACAAGTACTCCCTGCTTCTTCGCCTTTGCCAAAACTTCTTCATCCACCGCATAATCTCCGGTAACCACCAAGGCGCCCACATTCAGATCCAAACAAGACAAATGCGCTTCCCGCCGGTCCGCCGTCAAGACAATATCCCCTGCCTTAATAACGCGAGACACGGCCGCCGACGTTCCAGAGGCGATCCGTACCCGCCCAGCCAGAGTACGATTCAACAAATCAGCTCCGCAAAGGACTTTAGCGTCCAGCACCCGCTGAACCGCCGCATAATCTACGCCGCTTTCCGCCAAATCGTCCGGCATCTGCAGTTCGTTAAAATACAATTTTGCCAAATCGCTTACCGATAAAATACCAGCAAGTTGATTATCTCCTACTACAACAGGCACCGACTTGACATTACCGCATTGCATCAGCTTCCCTAGTTCACGCAGCGTCGTCTCCGGCCCCACAGAAAGATAGTCTGTGCACATAATATCTTTTACCCGCGGGTTGAGATCCGGCAGCAATAGCGGCTCCTCCATGCGGAAATGTTCTAAGGCATATTTCGTTTCGGCATTGATCTTGCCAGCCCGGGCTGCCACTACATTTTCTCCCAACGCTTGCTTTAAATGCGCATAGCCAATGGCAGCGCAAATCGAATCCGTATCCGGATTGCGATGTCCAATAGCATAAATCGGTTTCGCCATAATCGAATCAACACTCCTCGTTCTGGTTTGCCTGCAAAAAAATGCAATTAGTTTTATTATACCTTATTCCAGCCTTTTCCGTAACCCCGTCCCTTGACGTTAGGAGTACAACTTGCTAGGCTGTATTATAAAGAAAAGCAAACAAGAGTAACGGAATAATCGGAGGGTACGACAGAGTATAATGACTACGACAATTCACAACTTGCCGAAAGCCTATTTCAGCCGCCTGCTGCGGGGCGTGCTTGAATTTGATCTAATCGAGGAAGGCGACCGCATCCTTATCGGCCTGTCCGGCGGCAAAGACAGCCTGTTTTTAGCCTTCGCCCTGGCAGCGCTGCAAAAAGTCTCCGCCAAGCCCTTTGAACTGGCGGCGCTGACCCTTGACGCCGGTTTTGCCCCGGACTTTCCCCAAGAAACATTAGCTGCATTTTGCGCCAAACTGGATATTCCTTTTCA
>CAZKCR010000351.1:0-1826 GCA_964551055.1 uncultured Anaeromusa sp.
TGCAAGTTATTCCTGTAGCGGGTCATGATAGTATGCTACTGAATTTAAGCGGCGCGCACGGTCCTTACTTTACTCGCAATATCGTGATTATGAAGGATAACGCCGGCCATACTGGCGTAGGCGAAGTGCCCGGCGGCGAGCGTATTCGTCAGACGCTGGAAGATGCCAGAGAGCTGGTTATCGGCCAGTCCATCGGCAAATACAATAATATCTTAAACGCCGTGCGTCGGCAGTTTGCAGACCGCGACAGCGGCGGCCGAGGCCTGCAGACCTTTGATCTGCGTATCGCCATTCATGCAGTAACCGCCTTGGAAGCGGCTCTTTTGGACCTTCTGGGGCAGTATCTGGATGTGCCGGTAGCGGCGCTTTTAGGCGAAGGGCAGCAGCGGGACGCGGTAGAAATGCTGGGCTATCTTTTTTATGTAGGAGACCGCAAGAAGACCGACCTTCCGTATGTAGAAGCGCCGGACGAAAAAGACGACTGGCTGCGCTTGCGCCATGAAGAAGCGCTGACTCCGGAAACGATTGTGCGTCTGGCGGAAGCCGCCCATGCCCGTTACGGCTTCAATGACTTCAAGCTCAAAGGCGGCGTGCTTGCTGGCGCTGAGGAAATCGAAGCCATTAAAGCGCTGGCCAAGCGTTTTCCTAAAGCGCGTATCACCTTGGACCCTAACGGTGCTTGGTCATTGAACGAAGCTGTCGGCCTTTGCAAAGACATGCACGGCATTTTGGCGTACGCTGAAGACCCCTGCGGCGCGGAAAATGGTTACTCTGGTCGGGAAGTCATGGCGGAATTCCGCCGCGCGACAGGACTGCCGACGGCAACCAATATGATCGCCACCGATTGGCGGCAGATGGGTCACACCATTCAACTGCACTCGGTAGACATTCCGCTGGCGGACCCGCATTTCTGGACCATGCAGGGTTCGGTGCGAGTGGCGCAGATGTGCCACGAGTGGGGTCTGACCTGGGGCTCTCATTCCAACAACCACTTTGATATTTCCCTAGCTATGTTCACTCATGTAGGCGCGGCGGCACCGGGGAAAATCGCGGCTCTGGATACGCACTGGATCTGGCAGGAAGGCCAGCGGTTGACCAAGGAATCCCTGCGTATTGTCGGCGGTATGATTAAAGTGCCGGAAAAACCGGGTCTGGGTATCGAAGTCGATATGGATCAAGTCGCCAAAGCGCATGAGCTGTATTTGGCGAAAGGTCTCGGCGCCCGGGATGACGCCATGGCGATGCAATACCTGATTCCTGGATGGAAATATGATAACAAGCGTCCTTGTCTGGTGCGCTGAGAAACGAGGAGAAAAGATGGATACAAGCTTCATTCACGGCGTTATTCCTCCTATCATTACGCCAGTAGACGAAGAAGAACGCGTAGAAACCAAAGCCTTGCGGCGTGTGGCGGAGCACATCATCAAAGGCGGTGTCCATGGTATTTTAGCCTTGGGCAGCAATGGCGAATTTTTTGCCCTTGATCATACCCAGCAGCAGCGTGTGGTGAGTACGGTTATGGAGCAGGCCGCCGGGCGTGTGCCGGTCTATATGGGCATTGGCGCCATTACGACGCGGGAATGCCTTAAGCTGGCGAAAATGGCTATGGAGGAAAAAGTCCAGGCCATCACCATTTTGCCGCCTATGTTCCTAACTCCCAACGAAGAAGAGCTATACCAGCACATTAAGGCCATCGCCGACTCCACCGACCTTCCGGTATTGCTCTACAACAATCCGGATAAGGTGAAAAACAACATTTCCGTGCGTCTTTTAGAGCGGCTGGTGGACATCCCCAATATCGTAGGCATGAAAGACAGCAGCGGCGA
>CAZKCR010000352.1:0-1820 GCA_964551055.1 uncultured Anaeromusa sp.
ATTCGGGTGGATGCTCACCTCTTAGAGCACCTGCTGGGAGTGCCGGTTGTTTCCACAGTGGCCGTCAAGGGCCAGGGCTTGGAACAGGTGCGAGAACGTTTGGACGAGGCTAGGACGGGCATTGTACCAGCGACGCTGCAGCGAGAGCTGAAAGAAGCCTTAAACCGTATTGGCAGTCAGGCGGAGGCGCTTTTGGTGCTCGAAGGAGATCCTCATGTGGCGGAGCGCCATGGCATTGCTCCAGGCGACCGTCGTGAGGCTATCTATAGTGATCGCCGTGAGCGAGTGAATGATCTAGTTTGCCATGTCTTGAGCGAGACGCAGCAAGGTGTGGATTTTGCTACTCGCTTAGGACGTTGGATGCTGCGGCCAGCGACAGGGGTGCCGTTTTTTCTCTTGGCGGTTTCTCTGATGTTCTACTTCATCGGCGTTTTCGTGGCGCAGGATGTGGTTGGGTTTACAGAAGAAACGCTGATGCAGGGCTACTATGAACCGATGATTCGGGGGTTGATTGGACGGTATGTGCTGGAAGAGTCTGTGTTGGGGGCCTTTTTAATTGGTGAATTCGGGCTTTTGACGATGACCGTCACCTATGTGCTGGGCCTTTTACTGCCGCTGGTTGTGGCGTTTTATTTCATGCTTTCCATTATGGAAGACTCTGGGTATCTGCCCCGATTGGCTACCTTAGTGGACAGGATGATGAACTTGATTGGCCTTAACGGCCGGGCGATTATTCCGATGATCCTCGGTTTTGGCTGCATTACGATGGCTACCATTACAACCAGGCTGCTGGGCTCGGAGCGGGAACGAACCATTGCGACGGCGCTCTTAGGGCTGGCCATTCCGTGTTCAGCGCAGTTGGGAGTTATTGTGGGGCTCTTGGCCGGCATTGGCGCCTACTACACGACCTTGTACGTGGGCATTTTAGTGCTGGTACTGGGGGTAACCGGAAGGGTGCTTAGCCGGGTATTGCCAGGAGAAACCAGTGATCTCCTTATTGATTTGCCGCCCCTGCGGCTGCCTCGGTTAGAAAATGTCTTGAAAAAGATGGCGACCAAGTCGTATGCATTCTTAAAGGAAGCGGCGCCTTTATTTGCCGTAGGAGCTTTGATTATTACGACATTGCAGGTAACCGGCCTTTTGGAAACCATTCAAGACGTGCTGGCTCCTGTGACGGTAGGCATGCTGAAGCTGCCGCGAGAATCAGCGACCATTTTTATTATGGGCATGATCCGGCGTGATTTTGGCGCTGCCGGCTTGACGGATATGGCGATTTCGCCGGAGCAGATGCTAGTTTCTTTGGTGACGATTACCTTGTTTGTACCTTGTATTGCTTCGGTACTGGTGATGTTTAAAGAGCGCGGCCGTGTCGAAGGAACGATTATTTGGCTGGGTTCCTGGGTGGCGGCTTTTGCAGTGGGTGGTTTGGTTGCTGCGGTGCTGCTCTAAGAATGGAGGCTGATTATATGAAGCAATGTCCTACTTGCGCTTTTCCTCTTACCGCTCAGGTTGGGCTGCGTTGCCCCCGTTGTCGAACGCTGTTGGTGACGCCTTGCTGCGGTTCTTGCTCCAAGTGCCAACAAAAACAGGATTGCACGCAAAACGGAAGTAATTCCTAAGCGAGCGGTATAAAACAGATCTAAAAATCGAATCGTAAGGAAAGAACTGTCTTTGAATAAATAAAGGCAGTTCTTTCCTTTTGTTTTTATATCGTTTTAAATGCAAAATGCAGTATTCTTTTTGTAAAACTGTATACAATGAGATAGTTTTCACTTTATAAAGTTGAATAATGGTTTCAAAAGTAGTATAATACGGACAAT
>CAZKCR010000353.1:0-1817 GCA_964551055.1 uncultured Anaeromusa sp.
GCAAACGGAAAATCATGCTCTACCCGGTCCCAAACAATGGTGTCTGCGCAGCTTAGCTGAAAGGCCTGGCTGCGGATGCTAACGCCATGAAGTTTGGAGGCATTCGCCAAATCATCCATCAAGGCGCTATCGCAAGTTTCCGGCTTCTGCCCCAAAAGTCCCGCCATAATGGCCCGGTCTGTCCGATGCCCTTTACCGGTAGCGCTGAGACTGCCAAAAAGACGCGCTTCCAAACGCGTTCCTTTTTCCATCGTCTCCACCGGCAGCGTTTCCATAGCTTGGCGAAAATCATTAGCCATGCGAATTGGCGCTAGCGTATGCGAGCTGGACGGACCGGGACCCACCTTGAAAAGCTCTTGCAAGGTAGTACGCACAACACCTTCCGGCGGCCCTGGATAACAGCGCTCCTTAGGGGTTCCTGGAAAAGCGCCGCCCGGAATGCCCCTCGCCCCAGCCGGCTCTAGATCAAGCAGCACCTTACCCGCCAGCGGCGCCATCACCGCCATTTTGATAAAATCCCGTCGCTCCATGAAAAAACCTCCTTCAGCTTATTCAAAACTGGTTCACGGGACGGTTCTGCTGAACCAGAATACCCCCTTCTCCAGACATGTCCTTTTAATTTTTGATCCTTGACTGACTCAGGAGAACCGTCCCCCTGAACCAAACCCGTAACCCTCAGACGGGCCCTCCGTTTCTCATCGGGCCTCTTGTTCACGCTTCCCGTCCTAGACGTTAAGCATGTCCTCACGCAAACGAGATCGTTTCATTATATATAGGTATACTGCTGTAGCGCAGGCTGCTCCAAAAACCAGCGATGCCAAAAGCAAGAAGAAATGAAAACGACTCAGCACTTCCCAAAAGCCGCCAATATAGCCGGCCAAAAGATTTCCCGCAAACTGCGACAGATACCAGATGCCCATGCACATAGATACCGCTCGCGCTGGTGCCAGTTTCGTCACCATGGACATGCCGATCGGTGAAAGATATAGTTCTCCCAAAGTCATCACCAGCGTACTGGCCACTAGCCACCACATGCTCACCGGCGTGCCATCCACATCATACCAGGCCCCAGCCGGAACCAAAACTAGAAAAGACGCTCCCAGCAGCAGACAGCCTCGCACCATCTTGGCAATCGCTCCAGGCTGTGCTCCCCGTCCGGCCTGCCAGGCCCAAAAAGCGGTAATCAAAGGAGTCAGCGTGAAAATAAACATAGGATTGAGCGACTGAAACCAGGTCTGCGGCACTTCCCAAGCGCCAATCATACGGTCCGTATCGCTATCAAACCAAAGGGCCAACGTATTGCCCTGTTGCTCAAAAGCCGCCCAAAAGGGAATGGTCAGCAAGCACAGCAGCACCAAGGCGGCGATTTTTTGTTTTTCCCGCAGTGTCAGCGGCTCTTCCGCTTCTGCAGAACCTTCCTTCCGCACTGTCAAACGGTCCGGCTTCAGATAGCGCTGTCCGTACAGATAAATCAAAAGCCCTACCATCATGCCCACGCCGGCCAGGCCAAAACCATAATGCCAACCGAACACCACTCCCAACGTACCACAGGTCAGCGGCGCTAAAAACGCGCCTAAGTTGACGCCCACATAAAAAATGCTGAAAGCGCTGTCCCGCCGTTTATCGCCTGCCGGATACAGGCTGCCCACCTGGGTTGAGATATTCGGCTTGAAGAGACCATTTCCAGCGATCAAAAAGCCCAGGGCCGGAAAAAATAAAGACTCAAAAGCCATAAGAAAATGCCCTATCGCCATAAGCGTTCCGCCGATGTAGACCGCACGCCGCTGCCCCAAGAACCGGTCCGCCAAAAGGCCGCC
>CAZKCR010000354.1:0-1814 GCA_964551055.1 uncultured Anaeromusa sp.
ATTAAAATCTGCCGAATGTTCAAAAATGTTTGTTGTCAATACCAAAAACAAAGGGTAAACTAAGTATACACGAAAAACGGAAACGTCCGTTATTGGGTCGTTTTCTAGAGGCTGGAGGTAGAAAGATGGAACAGTGGCAAAAAAGCTTGGTAGAGGGTGAAAAGCAACTGACGGCAGATCGGCGGGATGTGCATCAGTATGCGGAAACTGGCTGGACGGAATATCGCACGGCGGCAAAAGTGGCGGAACGCCTGGAACAACTGGGATATACCTTGACCGTAGGTCGCAATGCGTTGTGTGAAGAGGATCGCATGGGCGTTCCGACAGATGAGGTGCTGGCTCGGCATGAGACTCGGGCTTTGCAGCAAGGAACGCCGGAGAAATGGCTGGCGCAGATGCGCGGCGGTTTTACGGCATTATGGGCGGACCTGGATTGCGGCGAAGGGCCTTTTGTAGCGCTGCGTTTTGATTTAGATGCGAATGACTGCGTAGAAAGTACGGAAGAGGGACATCGGCCGCAGGCGGAAGGTTTTGCTTCTGTGCAGGCAGGTGCCATGCATGCCTGCGGTCATGATGGTCATGTAGCGGTTGGTTTAGCCGTAGCAACGGCGTTGGCTGCGCAGCGCAGTCAGTTGCGCGGTAAAATACGGCTGATTTTCCAGCCGGCGGAAGAAGGCGTGCGAGGCGCTAAGGCGATGGTCAGCGCTGGTGCGGTGAAAAATGTAGACTATCTGTTGGGAGCGCATATTGGCTTTAAAGCTACCCGAACTGGCCAAGTCATCTGCGGTACCGATAATTTTTTAGCCACAACGAAGATGGATGTTACCTATACAGGGGTGTCGTCTCATGCCGGTGCATTTCCGGAGCAGGGAAAAAATGCATTGCTGGCGGCTTGCTCGGCGGCATTGAATCTTCACGCCATTTCGCGTCATGGCGACGGGGCTACGCGCATTACTGTCGGCACGCTTCACGCCGGGCAGGGGCGTAATGTAATTCCTCCGAATGCTTTTTTTCAGTTGGAAACACGCGGGGCTACGAGCGAGCTGGATGAGTACATGCAGAAAGAGGCGCGGCGCATTATTGAAGCGGCAGCTGCTATGTGGGATGTTTCTTTCAGGATTGACGTGGTAGGAGGCACTAAAGGCGGTGAAAGCGATACGGCCGTTATTACAGAAGTAGAAGCCGCAGCCAAGGAAATCCCTTTTTTCAAGGAAATTGAAACACGGGTGGATTTTGGCGCCTCTGAAGATTTTGCCTATCTTTTAAGCGCTGTGCAAGAGCAGGGCGGCAAGGGCTGCTACACGATGTTTGGGGCGCAGTTGGCGGCGGGACATCACAACGGACGTTTTGATTTTGATGAGGCGGTGCTGGCCCCAGCGGCAGAATTGCTGGTTCGTAGTGCATTGCGGCTCTTAGCGTCTGAATAAATTTGCTCTTCAAAAATAAAAAAAAGCACTAGGTAAAAGAAGCTCTTTGTGATATTATGTATTTGGATGTTATTTCAACTTTCTTTATGGTGAGGAGGAAGACAAATGGCTTACAAAATTAGCGATGCTTGCATTCAGTGTGGTGCTTGCGAGTCCACTTGCCCGGTTGGAGCTATCTCCCAAGGCGACACTCAGTTTGTAATCGATGCAGGTACCTGTATTGATTGCGGCGCTTGTGCTGCTACCTGTCCGGTTAGCGCCATCAGCCCCGAATAAGTTTTACTTATGAAAAAGCCTGCCCTGTAAAGGGTAGGCTTTTTTTATTACTTGTTTTGACCTTTTGATAAAATAAAAGTCAAAAAGTCGAAAAAACTCTTGTGCTGTGAA
>CAZKCR010000355.1:0-1813 GCA_964551055.1 uncultured Anaeromusa sp.
GGTGCGGATTTTGCGCGGCTGGAGGGCGCAGCGAGAAGCAGGAGGCGCAAGGTGATTTGTGTAGAGCAGTTGGTAAAGCGCTTTGGAGAAAGAGAAGCGTTAAAGCAACTTTCGTTGCAAGTTAAGGCGGGGGAATTTTTAGGCTTATTGGGGCCAAACGGCGCGGGAAAAACGACGTTGATCCGAATTTTAACGCTGCTCTCAGAAGCGACTTCTGGCAAGCTGCTTTTGGATGGCAAGAGCCCGCAGAGCGGTGAGCAAGAGTGGCAAGCAGCGATAGGCGTGGTGCCGCAAAAATGCAATCTGGATTCTGATTTGACGGTAGAGGAAAATCTGGACTTGCATGGACGGCTGCATCATTTGCCGGCCCCCTTACGCTGTGAAAGGATAGAGCGGTTATTAGAGCTGGTAGAACTGAAAGAACGGCGCTGTGAGTTTGTGCAGGCTTTATCTGGAGGCATGAAGCAGCGGCTTTTGATTGCCAGAGCACTCATGCATCAGCCGAAAGTGTTGTTTTTGGATGAACCGACCGTGGGGCTGGATCCGCAAGTGCGGCGTACCTTGTGGGAGCTGCTGCGGCGCTTGAACAAGGACGGACTTACGGTGCTTCTGACGACGCACTATATTGAAGAGGCGGAGGCGCTTTGTTCTCGCGTGGTCATTTTGAATGAAGGGCGCTGCATTGCTGATGGCGCGCCGCAGGAACTTTGTCGTCGCGTAGGACCGTATGTTGTGGAGTGGCAGGAAAACGGGAAAAGCAATTTTCAGTTTTTTCATGAGCGGGAAGAAGCAGCAGACTATACATCCGCTTTGGCGAACGATACGGTACTGCGTCAGGCGAATCTGGAAGATGTCTTTGTGCAGCTTACCGGCAGAAAGGTGGCGGGATGATGCTGTATGATATTGCAACCGTCTTTTGGCGGGATTGGCTTGTGCTGAAACGGCGTTTTACAGCGTTTATTCTGTCGCGCATGGTTGCGCCTCTTCTGTACTTGGTTGCTTTTGGCTGGGGGCTGGGGCGGAGCATGAATCTGTCTGGCGGCGGCTCGTATTTAGATTTTATTGTGCCTGGTATTTTGGCGTTGAACTCCATGAATATCAGCTTTAATTCCGTAGCAACGCCGCTGAGCATGAGCCGGTTGTACCATAAAACGCTGGAAGAGTATTTGCTGGCGCCGATGCGGCCAATAGCCTTCGTTGTGGGAAAGATGCTCTCCAGCGTAGTGCGCGGCATCTTGTCTTCGTTTATTATTTTAGCCTTAGCCTGGGTATGCGGCGCGCAGCTGCAGTTGGGCTTGCTTTTTTGGGCGGTGCTGACACTCAATTGTCTTGTTTTTTCATCCCTTGGGTTTGTAGCGGCTATGGTCATGGAGTCACATGAAGATATGAGTCATTTCAGCACGTACGTGTTGTTGCCTATGTCGTTTTTGTGCGGAACTTTTTTTCGCACCGACAGCTTGCCAGAGGCGGTGCGGTATGTGTTGGAACTGTTGCCGCTTACCCATTCGAGCCAGCTGCTGCGCAGCTATGGAGCGGGCGGAAGCGGTGAGGGGATTGCTTGGTTGGTCTTGATTGTTTATTGGCTGCTTTTCATGGGATTGTCGGTGGTAACGCTGCGAAGGCTGCGTAAAGCATAAGAAGTACATAGAGGAGTTGTGTGTAGTGAGAGAAGAAAAATTGGCAAGGAAAAAGAATCATTTGTGGGCCTGCTTGTTGTTGAGTTCACTTCTGGCGGGAAGTGTAACGCCGTCGGCATGGGCGGCGGAGACGGAAGAATTTTCGCTGGAAGACGTGACCGTAACGGCGTTGCGTT
>CAZKCR010000356.1:0-1809 GCA_964551055.1 uncultured Anaeromusa sp.
GAGAAAACGTGCAATTTGATCCGATGGAATATCCCTATGCGTCGCGGCGGATGGTGACGTATGGCGCCCGGGGCATGGTGGCGACGTCACAGCAATTGGCGGCGCAGGCGGGGCTGCAGATTTTACGCGAAGGAGGCAATGCGGTGGATGCCGCGATTGCTACGGCAGCGTGTTTGACAGTAGTAGAGCCCTGTTCCAATGGCATTGGCGGCGACGCTTTTGCTTTAGTTTGGGTTCATGGCGGGTTGTTTGGTCTGAACGGCAGCGGTCCGGCGGCGCAAAAAGCCGATGCTGCATCCTTATGGAAGCAAGGGCATAAAGCTATGCCTCGTTTTGGCTGGCAGCCGGTTACCGTGCCAGGCGCTCCGGCCGCTTGGGCAGCCTTATCAAAACGATTTGGGCGGATGCCGTTAGCAAAAGTGCTGGCGCCGGCTATTTCCTATGCGCGCAACGGCTTTATTGTGTCGCCTACGGTAGCCGCGGCTTGGCAAAAGCAGTATCAGCTGTTTTCAAGAGAGCTGGAGGGAGAAGAGTTTCGCTTTTGGTTCCATACCTTTGCTCCTCATGGCCGGCCCCCGCAGGCAGGAGAATTGGTGCAATTGCCGGAGCATGCGGAGACCTTAGAGGAGTTAGGACAGACCGGCTGTGAATCCTTTTATCGGGGAGCTTTGGCGCAGCGTATCGGAGATTTTGCCGCGCGCTTTGCGGCACCGCTGACAGTAGAAGATTTGGCCGCTTTTCAAGCGGAGTGGGTTCATCCGCTGCGGGTGCAGTACCGCGGTTATGATGTCTGGGAGATTCCTCCCAACGGGCACGGTTTGGTGGCGTTGTCCGCGCTGGAGATTTTAAAGGGCTTCGACATGAATTGCGTGGAGTCAGTGGAATGGTATCATCGCCAAATGGAAGCGTTAAAGCTTGCTTTTGCGGATGCCAAAGCGTATTTAGCGGAACCCAACGCTATGCAAGTAAAGGCAGCAAGCTTGCTGGACCCAGCTTATGCGGCGGAGCGGCGCAAGCTGATTGGCGAAAAGGCTATTCTGCCGATTGCCGGCAACCCGGCATCTGGAGGTACGGTATACTTGGCGGCGGCCGATGCAGAAGGAATGATGGTTTCCTTCATTCAAAGCAATTATCAAGGATTCGGTTCCGGCTTGGTGGTGCCGGGAACGGGGATTGCTCTGCATAATCGCGGCTGCAATTTCAATTTGGAAGAGGGGCATCCTAATTGCCTGGCGCCGGGGAAACGGCCTTACCATACCATTATTCCCGGCTTTATTAGTAAGGACGAGCAGCCGGTGGGGCCTTTTGGCGTTATGGGCGCTTTTATGCAGCCACAGGGGCATTTGCAAGTGGTAGTGCGCGCCATTGATCAGCGCTTGAATCCACAGGCGGTTTTGGATGCGCCCCGCTGGCAGTGGACCGGCGGCAGAACGATCGAAGTAGAACCGCATTTTCCACAGCATATAGCAGCAGCGTTGTCTCGGCGAGGGCATGAGGTGCGCGTTTCTATGGATGTTGCTTCTTTTGGACGAGGGCAGATTATTTGGAGGAGCGATTCCGGCGCTTTAGCAGGTGCTACCGAGTCGCGAGCGGACGGTTGTGTAGCTGCATGGTAAGAAAATAAAAGAAAAACGAACCTGTATACTTGTATACAATTATTCGTAGCGCTCCTATCGTTGCTTTTAAAAAGTTATTTTGTTAAAATTATTACGTAGTTTTATTAAAGTTCACTTTCGGCTTGTTGCTATTAAGCTGCAGCCGAACAATTAAAAGGAGGGTACATATAAGATGAAAGTTACAGTCGTCGGT
>CAZKCR010000357.1:0-1808 GCA_964551055.1 uncultured Anaeromusa sp.
TGGTCAGCGGCGCCAACGTCCTCATTCTGGACGAACCTACCAACCATCTGGATCTGGAAACCATTACTTCCTTGAACAATGGCTTAACGCAGTTTGAAGGCACCATGCTCTTCACCTCGCATGACCATCAATTCGTCGAAACCATTGCTAACCGCATTATCGAGATCACTCCTAATGGCGTCATTGACCGCCGCATGAGCTATGACGAATATCTCCAAGACAGCGAAGTGAAAAAACAACGCGCCGAGCTCTATCCTAAAGCATAAGAAAAACCGAACAAGGTTTTTACAGGAAAAGCAAGGATTGAACAAGAGAATCAGAGTCGCGTGAGGGTACGCAGAGAGATACCGACTATTAGATTCATACAAAAGCACTTATACTCTAACTTAAAAGAACGCATCATTGTCTGATTTTCCAGACGCCGATGCGTTCTTTTTTATGCTCTATTCCGTAATACGCGTAACCCTCAGTCACTCCCTCAGGTCACTCTTGCGACTCTTGTTCAATCCTCATTTCTCGCTCATTCCAGCGCTCCTTTAGCAGCCACCGCCCGGCGTCTGCGCCAACGCCGACGCCCATACCAGGCAAACCCTGCCAAAACGGTTACCGCCACAGAGCCCCACAGCATTTCATCGCCATACTGCCGCATCCATTCCACCGCCTGCGGACCATACCAGTAAATGAGCAGCGCCTCCAAAAAGAAACGTTTCGTCCGCCCCAACACGGAAATAGCCATAAAAACAGACAGCCGCATGCCCACTGCACCTGCAGCAATGGTAATGCATTTATAGGGAAACGGCGACATGACAGCCAGCAAAACCGCCCAAAGTGCATTTCCTTCAACGCCTTCTTTTAAGCGCTGCAGTTGACTCTCCGGCAGCAGTTTCCGCGCCGCTTTTACTCCTAGGCGTTTTCCTAGAAAATAGCCTACAAAACCGCCTGCTACAGAAGCTGTCGTAGCGACGAAGCCGTAAAACAGAGCTTGTTCCGGCTGCGCCAAGGCCAGCGGAATCAACAGCACATCCGGTAAAATCGGCGAACAAAACGCTTCAGTAAACGAAGCCAGCACAAGTCCCCAAACGCCCCACTCCTGCAGCGCTACAATCCATTCATCCATTATCCTGTTTCCTTCCCCAAAAACCAACTTGTTATCAAGAGAGTCCTCTCAGTGTAGCGTCAAATAGTCATACCGTCAAGCTTATATAAAAAGAACTAACAAGAGAACCAGAGTGACCGGAGGATACAACTGAGAACTATAAAGAACAGGCCGCCGAAAATCCCGGCGGCCTGTTCTTTATAGAGCTCTATCGGACTCTAATTTTTGATTAAACTATGTGCAGCCAACGCTTTTTTGAGCTGCGCCAAGGTATTCGGCTCCATGTCAGTCAGCGGACGCCGCAATTCTCCCACAGGATAGCCCATCAACCGCAACGCGGTTTTGACAGGAATAGGATTGACTTCGACAAACAACGCGTCAATAATATCTGCCAAACGAATCTGCAAAGCGCTGCTTTCTTGAAGACGTCCCTCAAAGAAAAGTTTACAGATTTCATGCGTTTCTTTAGGCATAATGTTGGAAAGCACGGAAATAACCCCCATGCCGCCCATCGCCAGAATTGGCACGATCTGATCATCGTTACCGGAGTACATGTGCAAATCGTCGCCGCACAAGGCTCTGGTTTTCAAAATAGCGGAAAAATCACCGCTGGCTTCTTTAGTAGCCACGATATTCGGATGCTTAGACAGCGCTTGGTATGTTTCCGGCTTAATCGTCACGCCAGTCCGTGAAGGCACATTGTACAAGATAA
>CAZKCR010000358.1:0-1776 GCA_964551055.1 uncultured Anaeromusa sp.
CTTTTCGGCCTTTTCGGCTGGAAAGTAGCGCTGCTCTACATGGCCAGCGGCGTCATGATCGCCATTTTAGCCGGTTTCATTATTGGCCGCCTGCAGTTGGAGCATTTGCTGGAATCCTACGCTCCCGCTACCGCCGCGACTAACACGGTAGAGTTTCATAGTTTTTCTCAACGCTGCCAAAGCGCCGGAACCTTTACTATTGAGCTACTACGATACATCCTGCCCTATCTCACAATAGCCATTGCCATCGGCGGTTTCATCCACGGATTTGTTCCGGAAGACTTTCTGACTCGCTACGCCGGGCCGGACAATATTTTCGCGGTTCCTCTTGCGGTCTTGGTCGGCGTGCCGCTTTACAACAGTGCCGGCGGTATGGTGCCTATCGTCTACTCATTAATTGAAAAAGGTCTTCCCTTGGGAACTGCTCTCGCCTTTATGATGGCGGTTTCCGCTATTAGCTTTCCAGAAATGGTGATTCTGCGCAAGGTGCTAAAGACAAAGCTTATCGGTATTTTTGCCGGTATTCTTGCAGCAGCCATTGTTTGCACAGGGTATCTATTCAACTTAGTCGTATAGGAGGTAACGAAGCGTGAACCATTACCGCATTCGCCAAGCTGTTACGGCGGATTTGCCAAGTATTGAAAAACTGCTGCAACATAGCGGCCTCCCAACCGTTGGCATCGCCCTAGAAGCCGCCGAGTTTTTAGTGGCTGAAACAAAGCCAAACGAAATCATCGGTGTTCTGGGAGCGCAACACGATACTGCCGCTACCTTGCTGCGCTCCTTTGCCGTAGCTGAAAGGTGGCGCAAGCAAGGCGTGGGTATGTCTTTGGTAAAAGCCATGCTTGAACGCCTGCAAGCACAAAACAGAAAGGTTCTGTATCTTCTCACCGAGACAGCCGCTGCTTATTTTGAACGCTTGGGCTTTCAATTCATCACGCGAAAAGAAATCCCGCCAAGTCTGCTTGTTCAATCCGGACTGGATCAGGCCTGCCCCTGCTCTAGTCAGTGCCTGCAGAAAGAGTTGTGAAAAGAATGAACAAGAGAACCGGCGACGACGCTGGAGGCGCCTGACGGTACGTGCTGTACCTAATGTCAGCAATGCCACGGATGGCATATTTGCCGGTCTCTCCTGAAAATCCATGGGTGGCCTAGCAACCGATATCCATTGAGGATGTGAATGAGGAATTAGCATTGTTCGCATGGAGTCCCGACATAGAAAGGTGTGAGCTTCTTGAAAGAACAACTTCGTACTTACGCCCTGTCCCAAGGAGCGCATGTAGCAGGTTTCGCGCCGGCAAGTACCTTTGCCGACGCCCCGGCCGGCTTTCGCCCTGTCGACATTATGCCCAAAGCCAAAACCGTGATTGTGCTGGGTAAGGCGTTATCCAAAGGAACGGTGTTGGCCGCTAACAAAGCCGTCTATACCATGCAGGGCGCCACAATTATCCAAGAACTTGACGCCCTGGCGCAAAAAGTAGTTTTTCATTTGGAAGAGCAAGGTTCGTTAGCTTTAGCGATTCCCGCTGACGCTCCCTATTTTCACTGGGAAGCAGAAAGGCAACATGGCATGGGCATCCTGTCGCACCGTCATGCCGCTGTAAAAGCAGGTTTAGGGCGTCTGGGAAAAAGCAGCCTGCTGCTCACCCCTAAGTATGGCAATCGCATCACTTTGGTTACCATCCTGACGGAGTTGGAACTCCCCGGCGACCCGCCCTGTACGGAACCCCTCTGTCCTGACCATTGCCGGCGCTGCCTGGACGCTTGTCCTACAAA
>CAZKCR010000359.1:0-1764 GCA_964551055.1 uncultured Anaeromusa sp.
AAAGGTTGCCTCGCACATCTGGCTTGTTTGCATCGTTCAGTTTTCAAGGAGCACTGTGTCGCTTGTGTTTCTCAGCGGCAACGTGGTTTATTATGCCACATTGCTTCTGCCTTGTCAACCGGCTTTTTCATTCGCTGCTTGCGCGGCGTTTGCTGCTGGCTGCTGGGGTGTTCCCCGAAGCGACGCTGATGAGTATACCATTGCTTCGCTCCTTCTGTCAACCACTATTGGCAACTTTTCTTTTCGTTCCGGTAATTAATGCGTAAACAGCTGATAAAGCACCAATGATACAACTCCTGGCAAGCCAAAGAACCCGGCAATCAGCGCTGTAATCGGGGTAATGGCCAGCTTAAATCCCACTAGGCTTCCCGCCAAATTGAACAACCAGAGAAGGATGCCGCCTAAAATCCCATTATATAGAAGCTTCCAGAAAATGCGCACCGGCAAGGTAAAGACGCGAAACAAGATATATAGCGCCAATAACCCCACTGCAAAAGCAAGAATCACACTCAAAGACATAACTGCACCTCTCTTTTCTACAATAAACCGCACAAGAGCACTGTTAAAGCTCTTGTGCGGTTTTTAGTCTACACGCTACATAGAACGCCGATTCTCCAGCGCTTTCCCTAAGGTAACCTCATCAGCGTATTCTAAATCGCCGCCTACCGGCAAGCCATGCGCAATCCTGGTGACGGAAATACCAAGTGGTTTCAGAAGCTTAGCCACATACATAGCCGTCGCTTCCCCCTCCACATCCGGATCCGTGGCCATAATCACTTCTGTCACTGGCTCCGCACCTACACGCTGCAGCAGTTCCTTAATGCGAATATCATCAGGACCTACGCCTTCTAAAGGAGATAATGCGCCATGCAGCACATGGTACAACCCGCGAAACTCTCGCGTCCGCTCCATAGCCATGACATCCCGGGGCTCTTCCACGACACATAGAACACTGCGATCGCGCCCTTCACTTTGACAAATGGCGCAAGGGTCTTGGTCGGTAATGTTAAAGCAAATGCTGCAGTACGTCACCTTGGCCTTTGCTTCCATGATGGCCTTAGCCAAGCTTTCCGCTTTGCTTCGATCCATTTCCAAGATATGATAAGCCAGGCGCACAGCCGACTTAGCACCGATACCCGGCAAAGAGCGAAACTGTTCTACCAGCTTGGCCAAAGGAGCAATATACTGCATCTTAGAACAGTCCTGGCGGCAAATTCATGCCGGCAGTCAACTTGCCCATTTCTTGCGCCATAAGATCATCCACTTTAGTCAATGCTTCATTAACAGCAGCCGTCACCAGATCTTCGAGCATTTCTACATCTTCCGGATCTACCGCCGTAGGAGCAATCTTAATAGAAACCACTTTCTTTTCACCAGTCACGACTACTTTTACGGCTCCGCCGCCAGCGCTGACTTCGAGAGTCCGCTGTTTAAGCTCTTCTTGCATTTTAGCCATTTCCGCCTGCATCTTTTGCACTTTTTTCATCATGCCGGCCATTTGGCCCATGTTTCCGCCTCCGAACATTATACATCCTCCTTTTTTTCCTGTGGGAGCACTTTCCCTGGGAACATCTTCATTGCTTCTCGCAAAGCCGGATTTCCCCAATCCGGCTCTGTCGGCGTCGTCTTGATCGCCGTTGGCGCTGCTCCTGCAACACCTTGGACACATTGTAATTGTACCGGATGACCACAAAGTTCTGCAAATAAATTTTCTACAATCTCCCGATAATCATCCTTGGCCGTCCTTTCACAAGGAAACGCCGC
>CAZKCR010000360.1:0-1741 GCA_964551055.1 uncultured Anaeromusa sp.
ACGCGGCGTGCAGCAGCAGCCACATCATCCGCCGTCAAGCCGTATTTAGCCAACAGCTCTTTGGGCTTGCCGGATTCGCCAAAGGTATCCTTAACGCCGACGCGCTCCATTGGGGCCGGAGCCTGCTCTGCCAGTACTTCCGCTACCGCACTGCCCAGACCGCCGATAATGCTGTGCTCTTCACAAGTCACGATAGCGCCGGTTTCCTTGGCTGCACTTACAACAGCCGCCGCATCCAACGGCTTCACGCTGGCCATATTGATTACCCGCGCTTGTATGCCTTCCGCCGCCAATGTCTTAGCCGCTTCTAACGCAGCCGTTACCATGACGCCGTTAGCAATCAGAGTCACATCGTTTCCTTCGGTCAATATGGCCGCCTTCGCCGGAGCAAAGACATAGCCTTCTGGACTGACGTTGTCCACGGACATGCGTCCTAAACGAATATAAACAGGGCCTTGGTATTCTGAAGCCCAAGCAATAGCTTGACGAGTTTCTTCCTCGTCCGCGGGAACCAGGACTGTCATATTCGGCAGACTGCGCATAAGAGACACATCTTCAATCGCCTGATGGGAGGCGCCGTCTTCCCCTACGGTCAAACCAGCATGCGTCGCCGCCACTTTGACGTTCAGTTTTGGATAGCAAACCGAATTGCGGATCTGTTCAAACGCCCGCCCGGCTGCAAACATAGCAAAAGTAGAAACAAAAGGAATCTTGCCGCTGGCAGCTAAGCCCGCAGCCGTTCCCACCAAATTTTGTTCGGCAATGCCGACATTGAAAAACCGCTGCGGATACGCTTTGGCAAAGACATTCGTTTTAGTAGACTTGGACAAATCTGCATCTAAAACAACAATCTGTTCGTTTTTGCCGCCAATTTCCTTCAGCGCTTCACCGTATGCTTCGCGTGTTGCTTTACCCATTTCTTATCACCCCGTCAATCGTCTAATTCGCTTAAGAATGTGCGGCACTCTTCTATCGAAGGAGCCTTGCCGTGCCAATCCACGACATTTTCCATCTTGCTGACGCCTTTGCCCTTCACCGTGCGGGCGATAATCACCGATGGCTTGCCTTGTACCGTTTTAGCCTCTTCCACCGCATTATACAACGCTTGCAAATCATGGCCGTCTGTAATGATAACATTCCAGCCAAAGGCTTCGAATTTCTTATCAATCGGTAGCGGCGAAAGGACTTCAGCCACCGGACCGTCGATCTGCAGACCGTTGAAGTCTACAAAAGCGATCAAATTATCCAGCTTATAATGGGCCGCGAACATAGCCGCTTCCCAAACCATGCCTTCTTCCAATTCACCGTCGCCCAGCAAGGCGTAAACACGGCGAGCGCTGCCATCCAAACGAGCAGCCAAAGCCATGCCATTCGCGGCACTCAGTCCCTGTCCCAGCGAACCTGTAGACATTTCAACGCCTGGCAGATCTTTGCGGCTGGGATGTCCCTGCAAGCGCGAATTGATGCGCCGCAACGACAGCAGCTCTTCTACCGGGAAAAAGCCTTTTTCCGCTAAAGTGGCGTACAATACCGGTGCTGCATGACCTTTGGACAAAACAAAACGATCCCGCTCTGCATCGTCTGCCTTAGCGGCATCGATATTCATCACCTTGAAATACAGCAGCGTCAAAATCTCAGCTGCCGACAAGGACCCGCCGGGATGCCCCGACTGCGCCTCTGTCACCATCGAAACAATATGCCGACGAATCGCTTTCGCGCGCTGCGCCAACTCCGCCACTTC
>CAZKCR010000361.1:0-1733 GCA_964551055.1 uncultured Anaeromusa sp.
TTGCGCAGTTCCAGCAGCGATTGCGTGTCTTTATTCATGGCGGCCAACCTCCTTGAGAATATAAAAAAATGGATTGAACAGGAGTAGAGTGAGTAGAGGGAGGGTTATGAGAAAAAACTATAAAATAAGGAACCACTTCGACATGAGTCAAAGTGATTCCTTCATAATAACAGAAAAATCAAATACAAACCCTTTCGCGTTTTTCGCGTGGTTCGCGGTTCGTCATCAACGTTCCCCAAAGATATTATTCAACCGCGAAAAGCGCGAAAAACGCGAAAAATTGAACATGAGAACCTAGTGGCGGTGGGATTCGACGCCTGTTAAAACCGAACCCTCAGTCGTACCCTCCCTTGACTCCCGCTACTCCTGTTCAATTTTCCCGTTTTCCCAATTTCTGCAGCGCTTTGGCGACGAAGCCGCCGCCTTGCTCCAGCGCCAAGCGGGCTGCAGAAGCCTCAACTCCTCCCAGCAGCATAACAATGGCGGTTTTAGCGTGACCATCGGCAGCAGTGACTGCTGAGGTGACGGCATCGGCGTCTTCGCCTGTAGCGGTTTGGACAATGCGGAGCACTCGTTGCCGCAGTTTTTCGTTGCTGGCCTTTACGTCGACCATGAGATTGCCGTAGACCTTGCCTAAAAGAATCATAGCCGTAGTGGAGAGCATGTTGAGCACCATCTTTTGGGCGCTGCCGGCTTTCATGCGCGTTGAGCCGGTGATGACCTCGGGGCCGGTGACCACGGTAATGGCAAGCTCCGCCGCCGCGCTAATGGGGGAATGCGGCGAGCAAGCTAGAGCGACGGTACGGCAGCCTAGAGCGCGGGCGTAGCTAAGAGCGCCCAGCACATACGGAGTCCGGCCGCTAGCGGCAATGCCGATAACAATATCTTTGGGCGTAAGATTTTTGGCCTTGAGATCTTCTTCGCCCAGCTCCGGTCGGTCTTCGGCGGCTTCCACCGAACGAAATACCGCCGAGGGGCCGCCGGCGATAAGGCCTTGAATTTGCTCCGGTTCGGTGCCGTACGTAGGCGGACATTCGCTGGCGTCGAGAATGCCCAAACGTCCGCTGGTGCCGGCGCCAACGTAAAAGAGGCGGCCATTTTGGGTGAGAGACTCAGCAATCCAGCTTGCGCCTTGAGCGATGGCCTCTAAGGCCGGGGCGATGGCTGCCGTTAGCGCTGCATCTTCCTGATGAATGCGGCGGACGATGTCTAATGGGGTTAACTGGTCGATGTCGGCGGTGGCGCGATTTTGCTCTTCCGTAGCGAGTGTTTCTAGGGCGACAGTCATAGCGTACCTCCTGCAGAAATTTCAAAAGCGAAGGAACTTCCCGGTTCGAGATAATCAAGCAGGAAAAGTTCTGTCGGCTCAATATGGGCGACTACGTTGACTCGGGGGTCGGCAGGCAAATCCTGCAGCACAATTTGCAGTTCTCCTTGGTAGCGTCCATAGCCGCGGTTGTCGATGGTGACGCATCCTCTGGGGCGCGGCTGCGTCGGTAGAGGCTCTATTTCTTCCGTGCAGAGGCCGCGGGCCTCTTGCGAGCGAACGCAGACGGCTCCTGGATCCTGGCGATTGGTATGGGGCGCGTCCAGCAGGCGGCGTTCTATGGACGAAAGATTAGGCTCTAAATGAAGGCGCAGGGAAAGAAACTGGGGATCGACACGTCCCACGGCCAGAAATTCTTCCTTTGTCACCAAGGGATCGCCGAAAAAAATGCCTTGCACCAAGCCGC
>CAZKCR010000362.1:0-1715 GCA_964551055.1 uncultured Anaeromusa sp.
AAGGAGCGGGTTATGGACGAAATCGATAAGCAGATTGTGGAAATTCTGTCTAAGCAGGGACGGCTGCAATGGAAAGAGCTGGGCGAAGCCGTACATTTGAGCGGACCGGCTGTGGCCGAGCGCGTACGGCGATTAGAGAAGCAAGGCATTATCTGCAGTTATAAAGCAGTAGTGGATGAAAGCAAGACTGGGAGAGCTACGATGGCGCTCATCACCATTATTTTGAGCAGCGGTCGTCATGGAGAGATGCAAAAGCTGCTGCGCAGTCATCCTGCTGTGCGTGAATCGTACCGGGTAAGCGGTGACGGCTGTTATTGGTGCCGAGCCGCATTCACAGGGCAGACGGAATTGGCCGCTTTTTTAGATGAGCTGGCGACGCTGGGGAATTATCGCTTAATGTTGGCAGTGGACGCTATCCGTTAAGGGGAAGTTAGCGGTTGGCGGCTTGCGGTGAGGTGATTGCGTCGTGACGTTCCGCGTAACCTTGGCCCCATTGGCAGAGCTGCTCTAAGATGGGCAGCAGACTTTGGCCTTCTGCGGTTAGCGAATACTCGACCTTGGGCGGGACCTGAGCGTATACCAGGCGATTTACCAGACCGTGATCCTCCAGCTCACGCAGCTGCTGGGTGAGCATCTTTTGCGTGACTTTGGGCAGCTGGCGGCGCAGCTCGCTAAAGCGGAGCGTTTGATGACATCCCAAGTGCCAGAGAATAAGGGCTTTCCATTTGCCGCCGATTAGGCCTAAGGACAGTTCCATACTGCATTGATACTCAACATTATTAAAACAAAACATGCCAAAAATCTCCTTTAATTAAGCAATGGTATCCTTTTGGATACTATAATACAAAAATGTTTGTACTTGTGATTGATTATAGCGGATTCTATAATGAAAATCAAAAGGAAAAGATAAATAAGGAGGCGGCGGAATGACAACACAGACAGAGACGCAGGTGGCAAAGACATTGGAGGCCTTAAAGAAAAATCGTTTTGGGGTGCAGCATTTTTCGCAAGCGTCAGCAGGAGTGGCCAAATTGCTGGAAGAAATTCCGGTGGAGGCTACCGTTGGTTTCGGCGGTTCCTGGACGTTGATGCAGCTGCAAGTGGCTGAAAAATTGGAAGCTAGAGGCAATGTCGTGTTCAACCACAACAAACAAGGCTTGTCCAAGGAAGAAGTGCTGGAAATGCGGCAGAAGGAGCTTTCCTGCGATGTTTTTTTGACCAGTACCAATGCGTTGACTGTAGGTGGACAGCTTGTCAATGTAGACGGCGTCGGCAACCGTGTGAGCGCTATGGTCTTTGGGCCGAAGAAAGTCATTGTTTTTGCGGGCGTCAACAAGATTGTTGATGACCTAGAGGGCGCCTTAGAGCGCATTCGAGCAATTGCGGCACCGCGTAATAACCAGCGCTTGAAACTGCCTAACCCTTGTGTGCAAAGCGGTCACTGTATGAATTGTCAGGGGCCAACACGTATTTGTAATGTAACTACCATTATTGACAAGAAGCCGCCGCTGACGGATTTGCAGGTTTGGCTGGTGGAGGAAGAGCTGGGTTATTAAGGAGGGGCTTAGATGGGGAAGCTGGAGTTTATTTATCAGCGTAAAAGTGTTCGGGCTTTTCAGCCGACACCGATACCTGAGGAGGATTTGCGTCAGATTTTAGCCGCAGCGACGCAGGCGCCATCCGGGAAAAATATACAAAACTGGCATTTTGTCGTT
>CAZKCR010000363.1:0-1696 GCA_964551055.1 uncultured Anaeromusa sp.
TTATTAGGCCCAGCCTTGGAGCATTTCCAAGAGCTTTTGCACGTGGATTTGCTCTTCGGATTGCAGCGCTGTGAAAATCTTACGAACTTCGGCGCTTTTAGTGCTGTTGGCAATTTGCTCGTACAGTTGTACCGACTCTTTTTCGCCTTGCAGGGCAATTTCCAAAATGGAGCTGACGGAGGTGCATTCCGCTACTTTTTGCGCTGCTTGGGCTTCGGCAGGGAAGGAAAGAGAAGTGCCTATTTTTTTGATGATTGCCGCCGTTTCCGCGTCCAGCGCTTCCGGTGCATTGCCATTTTTTTGCGCTTGTACGGTGGCCAATATTTTTTTAACACCTTCCAAGTGATTGTTTGTTTGCCCTGAAAGCAAAAGTACTAGATTGCGTTGATCCTCATTTTCCATGCGGCGCGCGGCTTCTAAATAAAACTGGGCGCCGCGCGATTCTAATTCAATGGCGAAACGAATCGAGTCTAAATCAGTCAACAGGGGAGTCATAAAAAAACCTCCTTTAAGTATGTAGAGTAAAACTATAAATGCATAAAATAGATGCATTTATTAATTTATTAAATTAGACGTAAAAAGAAGAATTCCTGCTTGTTGTGAGTGAATATCTTATAGTTATGTAGGGTAAAAAGGAAAAAACACAAATTGCAAAAACCAAGTAGCAGGATTTTTCTTGAGAAGCGCGAAAAAATGATATATAATCATTCATACCCTTTCTGTTGTAGTTGTTTTGTGATTGGAGGGTGTTGAAAGACATAATGAGTAAGAAAAAGATGTCTATTTTGGGAGCCGCTTTAGTGACGGTTTTGTTGTGCGTGCTAGGAGGCACTGGTTTTTTCTCTCCGGCAGAGGCGGCAGCAGATGCTGTGCGCATCACTTACGCCAAGGAATTTGCCGAGTCGGCGGTTACAGCGATTTTGGTGGAAAAGTCAAAGCATCGTTTGACTGTGTTTCATGAAGGCAAGGAATTGAAAACATATCCTTGCGCGTTTGGCGTAAATCCTGATGGAGATAAGAAAGAACGGGGAGACAACCGGACGCCGGAAGGCCGCTTTTTCGTAACGGAAAAAGAGCGTTTAGGCAGTCACCCTTATCTGGGGAGGTCCTGGTTGGGGCTCAGTTATCCTGATGTGGGACATGCCGAACGCGGCTTGGGAGATCAGCTTATCAGCTATGGTGAATATCAGCGTATTGTCGCAGCCAATGAACAGATGGCCTTGCCTCCTCAGGACACGCAGCTTGGAGGCTGGATCGGCATTCATGGCGGTCGTGATGAAGCGACGAGGGAAGGCCGGGACTGGACCGAAGGATGTATTGCCATGGTCGACAGTGATTTAGAAGAAATTTACCCGTATATTCGCTATGGTACGGCAGTAGTAGTGATTCGCTAATGAATTGATGACGCGTACATAATCAAATGCATCACAATAAAGTAAGGAGGGAGATCCATGAAAAAATGGCTGAGTCTCCTCCTGTTCCTGCTGGTGTTGGCAGGCGTTACTTTGCCGGCGGAAGCTGCTTATGAGCTGCGGCTGAATGTGCCGGAATATAAGTTGCGTTTGTTTGATGGTTCGCGTTTGTTAAAAGAATACAGTGTGGCAGTAGGGACTCCTTATGAGCAGACGCCGGTGGGGCAGTTCAGTGTTTTCTATAAGGAGAAGTATCCTACTTGGCACCCTGGCAGCGGCTTTGT
>CAZKCR010000364.1:0-1685 GCA_964551055.1 uncultured Anaeromusa sp.
TCGAAGCCATTCAAAGAGCCGAAGCCGAAGGCTCCGGCGTCGCCTCGCTGGGCGGCAAAATGGTCGACGCCCCTGTTGTGCAGCGGGCGCAGAGCGTGCTGCATCTGGCGCGCCGCTTAGGCATGGTCGCGGAACAAGGCTGAGGAGGGCGAAACAATGAAAAATCAAATTGGACGTGAAATACCTGAAGTAATCCCAGGATACGGCAAAGTCAACGCCTTTGCCGGCGCCTTTGCTACCGTGCCGGATGGCAAGCGTCAGGCCCCGCCGGTTAAGCGCATGCTGCCCGGGCAAAATAAGCTCGTAGAAAGTCTGGAAGAAATCTTTAAACGCGTGCCTATTAAAGATGGCATGACCTTATCCTTTCATCATCATTTTCGTAATGGCGACGGCGTCTTAAACCAGGTACTGGAAGTGGCGGCGAAACTGGGCCTTAAAAACCTGAATATCGCCCTTAGCTCCGTCTTTCCGGTGCATAAGCCGTTAATTGAACACATTAAAAACGGCGTAGTTGCCAGCCTGGACGCCAACTACATGTCCGGTCCTGTGGCGGAAGCCGTTTCTAAAGGGCTTTTAGACAAACCTGTCATTTTGCGCACTCACGGCGGGCGAGCCCGGGCCATCGAGTGCGGGCAGCTCAAAATCGACGTGGCTTTTATCGCCGCTCCGGCAGCCGATGACTACGGCAATCTAAACGGCGTCTCCGGCGACACCGCTTGCGGTTCTTTAGGCTATGCCTTCCCGGACGCGGAATATGCCGACTATGTAGTAGCTGTCACCGACCATATCGAACCCTATCCCTTGGCGCCAATCTCCATCTCCCAAACCCGAGTGGATGCGGTGGTAGTTGTAGCCAGTATCGGCGATCCTAAGGGGATTGTTTCCGGTACCACCCAAGTTACCAAAGACCCGGTCGGTCTTAAGATTGCCACCAACGCCGCCAAGGTCATTGAAGCTACCGGCCTCATTCAAGACGGCTTTTCCTTCCAAACCGGCGCTGGCGGCGCTTCCTTAGCTACGGCGCATTTTGTGCGCCAGATGATGGAAGCCAAAGCCGTTACCGGCAGCTTCGCCTTGGGCGGTATTACTGGCTACATGGTGGACATGCTGGAAAAAGGACTTTTCCGCCGCGTTTTTGACGTGCAGGGCTTTGACCTGGAAGCGCAGCGTTCGCTGCGGGACAACCCCAATCATATCGAAGTAGGCGCTGGTCTTTATGCCAGCCCCTTTAACGGCGGCTGTCTGGTAAACAAACTGGACGTCGTTATCTTAGGCGCTACAGAAATCGACACTGATTTCAACGTCAACGTTGTTACCGGCTCCAACGGCGTCATCATGGGCGGCAGCGGCGGCCACTCCGATGCGGCCGCAGGCGCTAAGGTTACCATTGTTGTAGCCAACCTGCTGCGGGGACGCTTGCCGATCATCGTAGACAAAGTGCTCACTGCGACGACGCCGGGAGAGTCCATTGACGTCTTGGTAACCGAGCGCGGTATTGCCGTAAATCCGCGGCGGCCAGAGCTGCGTCAGCGTCTGGCCGAAGCCGGCTTGCCGGTAAAAGACATCGCGCAGCTCAAAGAACTGGCGGAAACCATTGCAGGCGCTCCGGCGGCGGTGCAAACCGGCGAGAAAATTGTTGCTGTAGTGGAATACCGCGACGGCACGGTGATTGACGTGGTTCGTCA
>CAZKCR010000365.1:0-1678 GCA_964551055.1 uncultured Anaeromusa sp.
AATAAAAAATCCCTTCAAGACGATTTTAAACCGTCTTGAAGGGATTTTTATATTATCTTTCTTGCCGGTTACACAATGCCCTGCCGCAACAAGTCGGTAACATGCACCAGACCCACGGAATGGCCGTCTTTGTCCACTACAGGCAAGACCGTAATCGGCTTGGGTTTGTGCTGCTCCATCAGGCGCAGAGCCTCAGCCGCCAATTTCTCTGCCGTAATAGTCTGCGGCTTTTTGGTCATCAGCTCGCCTACCTTATGAGTAAGAAAATCAAGACCCTTCTCCAGACCGCGACGAATATCGCCGTCCGTAATCAGGCCCACCAGCTTGCCCTCTGCATCCACTACCGAAGTAGCCCCAAGACCCTTATCGGTAATGACAAACAGCGCTTCCTTGACGCTCTGTTCCAAGGTTACTGTCGGATTTTCCTCTTCGCCGTGCATGACGTTGGCCACCTTCATCAGCAGCTTGCGTCCCAAAGCGCCGCCGGGATGGAAAACAGCAAAATCATCTGCAGTAAACTTGCGCGCTGACATGAGAACCACTGCCAAGGCATCTCCCATAGCCAGCTCAGCCGTCGTGCTTGTGGTCGGCGCCAGTCCCAAAGGACAAGCTTCCTGCTCTACCGATGCATCCAGCACCACGTCCGCATTCTGCGCCAACGTCGACTGGGCATTGCCGCAGATAGCAATAATCTTGGCGCCAATGCGGCGAATCGACGGCAAAATATTAATGACTTCCGACGTTTCCCCGCTGTTGGAAATCGCCAAAACGATATCATCTTCCGTCACCATGCCCAAATCGCCATGAATGCCTTCCGCCGGATGTAGAAAAAACGAGGGCGTACCTGTACTAAGCATAGTCGCCGTGATTTTCTGCCCCACATGGCCCGGCTTACCCATGCCGGTAACAATCAGCCGGCCCTTAGTTTCCAAAATCAGCTGCGCCGCCGCTACAAATTGTTCATCAATGCGCGGAATGAGTGCTTCAATCGCAGCCGCCTCCATACGCAGCACTTGTCTTGCCTGTTCAATCATGCCCTATATCCTCCGTTAGAAAGTTTCTTCTTCTATATTATAAAAAGAAGCCGCAAAACACAAGTCAACAAGAAACACCTGCCGATAGCAGCAGGTGTTCCTTGGACAATACCGGCCATTTTCTCTACATCTCTCAGACCGGCCTTCGTATAAAATTTAGCCGACAACGGCCGCCAAAATCAGCGTGCCTGCAAGGCCGACGACAGCGGCAATAGTGGTCGAACCGGTATAAATGGTAAACATTTTGTTCATCGGAATACCCAACGACTCCTTTACAAACCAGAAACCCGGGTCAGTTACATGAGACGCCCCAATGGCGCCGGCGCCAATGGCGATAGCCACCAAAGCCGGATCCAGCGAAGGATACGCAGCCAAGACCGGTGTGATGAAACCAGCGGATGTCATCATCGCCACAGTAGCACTGCCGATGGCAAAACGCATGACAATGGCAATAACCCAAGCCATGATCAACGGGCTGATCTGAATGGTCGTCAGCACGGTTTTGAGGACATCGCCGATACCGCTGTCCAAGATGACGCGGTTGAACGCGCCAGCAGCGCCGATAACCAGAATAATCGTAGCCATAGGACCCATGGCGGATTCGGTTTTCTTAGCCAAATCGCCCAAAGAAAAACCACGTTTCA
>CAZKCR010000366.1:0-1676 GCA_964551055.1 uncultured Anaeromusa sp.
AATACTTCCGGCTTAGTTCTTATCGCTAAACGCCCGGATATCCAGCATTTTTTTCAAAAAGATAATTTATTGCACTTACAACGCTCTTATTTGGGCCTTTGCCACGGCGACTGGACCACTCATTGGGGCTGTATTCAAGCCCCCCTTGCCCGCAAACCAGACAGCCTAATCGAACGCCAAGTAGCCGCAAATGGGCAACAAGCGCTCACCCATTACCACTGTTGCCACCACAATACCGAAGCATCTTTAGTACGTTTTCATTTGGAAACAGGTCGTACACACCAAATCCGGGTTCATTGCGCTTATATTGGACATCCTTTGCTTGGAGACGATCTTTATGGCGGTCTGCAGACTCATATTCAGCGCCAAGCCCTTCATGCCTATGCCCTGCGCTTTCGTCATCCTTTAACACAAAAAACGATATGTGTTCGCGGGCCTTTGCCATCCGACATGAAGAATTTGCTGGAAAACACAAAAATAATCCTAAAAAATAAATAACAAAGCACCTTCTTTTATGTTTCATTATGTTCCTTGTTGCACAAGATATGGTATAATACATTTGGGAATAGAGTATACCAATTACAAATCTAAGGAGGGACTCGTATGCCACTCGTTACATCCACCGCTATGTTTAAAAAAGCTTACGAGGGTCAGTATGCCGTTGGCGCTTTCAATGTCAACAACATGGAAATTATTCAAGGTATCGTCGATGCAGCAAAAGAAGAACAAGCACCGCTAATTCTTCAAGTGTCTGCAGGAGCGCGTAAATATGCAAAGCACATTTACCTGATTAAACTGGTAGAAGCAGCTTTAGCAGATTCAGATCTTCCTATTTGCTTACATCTGGATCACGGCGAAGATTTCGAAATTTGTAAGGCCTGCGTTGACGGAGGTTTTAGCTCCGTCATGATTGACGGCTCTAAACACTCTTTCGAAGAAAATATCGCGCTTACCAAAAAAGTCGTAGAATATGCGCATGCCCACGGCGTGGTAGTCGAAGCCGAACTGGGCCGCTTAGCCGGCGTAGAAGACAGCATCAAAGTCAGCGGCAAAGACGCTTCCTACACCGATCCGGACCAAGCCGTCGAGTTTGTAGAGCGCACAGGCTGTGACTCCTTGGCCATCGCGATTGGCACCAGCCATGGAGCTTATAAATTTAAAGGCGAACCTACTTTAGACTTTGAACGCCTGGAAACCATTAGCAAACGTCTCCCAGGATATCCGCTGGTTCTTCATGGTGCCTCCACCGTCTTACCCGAATTTGTTGCCAAATGCAATGAGTTCGGAGGCGATTTGAAGGGAGCCCAGGGCGTTCCGGAACATATGCTGCTCCAAGCCGGCAAACAAGGTGTCTGCAAAATTAATATTGATACCGACCTGCGCCTCGCCATGACGGCTTCCATCCGTGAGCACCTGCAGACACATCCTGCCGATTTTGATCCCCGGCAGTACCTCAAGCCAGCTCGTGAAGCCATTAAAAACATGGTACAGCACAAAATTAAAAACGTACTTAATTCCAGCAACCGACTGTAATTTCATAGGTTTAAAACACGACCCCCGCCAAGCAGAACTTCTACTTGGCGGGGTTTTTTATTTCTCAGAACAAAGAGTATACGAATTTGAACAAGAGTCAAGGGGATAGACAATCCCACCGACGCTTCGCGCCACCTCCCTTT
>CAZKCR010000367.1:0-1671 GCA_964551055.1 uncultured Anaeromusa sp.
ACGGTATAATAGTAATAATAAAGAAGTTTGCCGAGTAGGCTGGAATAAAAGGGGGGCTGCGGATGTTTCGGATCTTGGTGGTCGAAGACGATAGTAAGCTGCGGGAATTGATCTTGTTGAATTTGCGTAAATGGGGCTTTGAAACGAGAGGGGTGGAGGATTTCTCCAAAGTCATGGAAGCGGTAGAGGAGCAGGATCCCCATTTGGTGTTGTTGGACATTAATTTGCCGATTTATGACGGTTTTTACTGGTGTCGCAAAATTCGCAGCGCAAGTAAACGACCCATTATTTTTATTTCTTCCCGAGGCGCCAACATGGATGTTGTTATGGCCGTGAACATGGGCGGCGATGACTTTGTACAAAAACCATTTTCTTTAGACGTGTTGGCGGCCAAAATGCAGGCGTTGCTGCGGCGCACCTATTCGTATGGTAAAGAAGAAGGAGAAACGGTGGAGCATCGCGGGGCGGTGCTTCATTTGGGCGAAGGAGAGCTTCATTACCAGGATAAGAAAATTATGCTGACCCGCAATGAATTGCGCATTTTGCATCTTTTGATCAAACACGGCGGCGAGGTGCTCAGCCGGGAAAAAATTATGCGCGCCTTGTGGGAGGATGAAAATTTTGTTGACGACAATACGTTGACGGTCAACATCAATCGGCTGCGGCGCAAGCTGAGTGATGCAGGCTTGGAAGACTGGATTGAAACCCGCAAGGGACAAGGGTATATGCTCATATGAATTGGCAAGACTATGTGCGTGATCAAGCAGGGCTTTTCTTTTGCGTGCTTTGTGTGGCGCTCTTCGTGGGCGCGATGGCGGAGCTGGATAATACGCTGCATATGGATACGGAAAACCTGCTATATATGATAGGTGTGTGTCTCTTCTTTTTTCTGCTCTATTGGTTACGAGATTTTGCCGTGCGGCGTCGGCATCTGCGCCGCCTGCAGGAGGTGTTGGCGGACGAAGAAGTGCTGGCGGATGCAGTGATGCCGCCGTTGCCGCGGCCGGCTAATCGGGAGCAGGCGCTATACCAGGAATTGTTGCAGCGCATTTTTGCCGCGCAGGAGCGCCGCTATCGGCGATTGCACCAGGAACGGCAAAAGCAGGGAGAATTCCTGGCTACCTGGGTGCATGACACCAAGATGCCTATTGCCGTATCGCGCTTACTGCTGGAAGGGGCGACAGATAAAGCGCCTGAAGAATTGTTGTCCAGCCTGGAAGAAGAGTTGGATCGCATTGAAGCCGGCGTGGAACGGGTGCTTTATTCGGCCAAGCTGGAGTCTTTTGCCAAAGATTATTTGATCCAGGAGGTATGGCTGGAGCAAGTGGTTAAAGAGGCGGTAAAGCGTCATTCGCGGACGTTCATCGCTAAGCGGATTCGTCTGGATTTGCGGGAACTGCCGGGCTGGGTTTTGAGTGACCGCAAATGGCTGGGATTTATTTTAGACCAAATTTTATCCAATGCCCTAAAGTATACACCGTTGGGTGGCTGTATCCGCATTTCTTCAAAAGGCATAGGACGACATTGGAGCTTGGTGCTGGAGGACAACGGTATTGGCATTCCGGCCGAAGATGTGCCGCGCATTTTTGATCGAGGGTTTACCGGGCGTAATGGCCGGGAATTTCAGCATGCTACCGGCATGGGGCTTTATTTGGCGGCGCAGCTGGCGGA
>CAZKCR010000368.1:0-1653 GCA_964551055.1 uncultured Anaeromusa sp.
GTTCTTTTTCCGCCGGACATCGTCAGAAAGCCTCGGTATAGCGCCGCTATGCCTGCGTTTTCTTTCTCGTCTGGCGAAAAAACTCCTTAGTTTAGCGGAGTGCTCATGAAAGCAGCGGTGCCTTTGTTTTAATAGTGCCTTCGTAATCCTCTATTGTACCCTCAGTTACTCCGGTTCTCTTGTTCGTTATCGAGGTTCTTTAACCTAAGGCCTGACCTAAGTCGGCGATGAGATCGTCAGCGTCTTCAATGCCTACGGACAGGCGCAGCAGACGGTCAGAGATGCCTAGGCGTTCGCGGTCGGCGGCAGGAATATCCGCATGGGTCTGCACGGCGGGGAAGGTGATCAGCGTCTCTACGCCCCCCAGGCTTTCGGCAAATTGGATGAGCTGGACGTGGGATAATATCTGGGGCACAAGCGCCGGGTCATTTACTTCAAAAGATACCATGCCGCCGTAGCCACTGGCTTGACTTTCATGAATGGTATGGCCGTTGTGCAACGGTAGGCCGGGATAGAACACTCGGCTGACTTTGGGGTGTTCCAGGAGCCAGCGGGAAATAGCAAGTGCGTTGGCATTGTGCTTTTCCATGCGCAGCGCCAAGGTTTTCAAGCTGCGGATAAGGAGCCAACTGTCGCTGGGGCTGAGAATGGCGCCGGTGGCGTTTTGCAAAAAGCTTACTTTTGCGGCCAAGTCCGGCTCTTTAGCGACGATGACGCCGCACAGCAAGTCGTTGTGCCCTGCGAGATACTTGGTGCCGCTATGTATGACCAGGTCGGCGCCAAGTTCCAAGGGGCGCTGGAAGTAGGGGGTCAAAAAGGTATTATCTACAATGAGCTGCAGGTTATTGCTGCGACAAAATGAAGCTAAAGCCCGCAAATCGACAATGCGCAGAAGCGGGTTGGTAGGAGTTTCAATAAAGACGGCTTTGGTTTCCGGGCGTAAGGCTTGCCCGATGGCGTCGAGGGTGGTCGCGTCAACATAAGAGGCGGTCAAGCCAAAGCGCGACAGCACTTGTTCAAAAAGGCGATACGTGCCGCCGTAACAGTCTTCGACGACAATCAAATGGTCGCCTTGCTTATACAGCATTAAAAGTGTAGTAATAGCCGCTAAACCCGAAGAAAACGCACAGGCGCCAGCGCCTCCTTCCAGGCGGGCCAAACCTTCCTCAAGTGCTTGCCTTGTAGGATTGCCGCTGCGTGTGTAATCATAGCCGGTGCTTTCGCCTAAAGCAGGGTGGCGAAAAGAGGCTGTCTGGTAAATGGGGGTACTTAAAGCACCGGTGCGGGGATCGGCTTTGCAGCCGATTTGAACAAGCTGTGAAGAAATATGCATGATAGTCACTCCTTGATGTACTATTTTTTTTCTATTAAGCGCTTCGTAAAGCTGACGATGCGGCCGCCGCGGATAACGATAACGATTTCTTCTTCCTGAGAGGCCGGCTCACAGGACGATTGTGCAGCGTTTGGATTCATACTGGTCACCTCCGGAAAATAAAAAAACAGGCCCCGAGACGAACGGGCCTGCCGTGCGTCTCTCATCTTTCAGGCAAGTTGCCTGCTGGAATTGGCACCACTGCAGTTTCCTGCCGGTTGCCGGGCGTCATCGGGCCAGTCCCTCAGCCTCTCTTGATAAGAGAACTTACATATGAAGTT
>CAZKCR010000369.1:0-1652 GCA_964551055.1 uncultured Anaeromusa sp.
CCCTTTTTGGTATATTTGGAGCCGTCCGCTTCTTCGACCAGCGAAATGGTAGCGGAACTTTTGATGTATTTTGATGAATCGGTAGAACTGACTCGTTCGGACGCTACAGCTCTGTATGCAGGCATTGTGGTAGATACCAAAAGCTTTACCGTCCAGGCTGGGGTGCGTACGTTTGAAGCGGCGTCCTTTTTGCGGCGCGCTGGCGCTGACCCGGTACTTGTGCGCTATTTGTTCCGCACGGACTTTGCCACTACCCAAGCCAAAGCCCGCATGATGGTGGATACGGAAATGTTGCCTGGCGGGGCGGCGGTATCGGTTTGCCCGCCTGATGTGCGAGATGCCCAAGTGGTGGCCTCACAGGTGGCGGACGGACTTTTGATGGTCGAAGGCGTGCATATGAGTTTCGTGCTCTTTCCTTATGAAGACGGCGTAGGCATTAGCGCTCGCTGCCAAGGGGATTGCAACGTACACGTAATTATGGAGCGCTTCGGCGGCGGCGGTCATCAGACGGTGGCCGGGGCGCAAATTCGCGGCGTTACAGCGGCGGATATAAAAATGCAGCTGGAGGAAATCCTCCGCGAAATAGCAAAGGAGAGTGCAGCAGATGAAGGTAATTCTGACGCAAGAAGTTAAAAAGTTAGGTAAAAAAGGCGATATTTTGGAAGTGGCTGATGCGTACGCACGTAATGTGCTGTTTCGGCAGCAACTGGCTATTGAAGCTACCTCGTCGAATTTGAATACAGCGCAACAACAGTCGGCTTCCAAGGAGCATAAAGAGCAACGCGCTCATGACGAAGCGAAAGTATTGGCTTCGCAAATGACGAAGGTCAAAGTGACGCTGGAAGTGAAAGTCGGCGAAGGCGGCAAGGTGTTTGGCGCGATTACTTCTAAGGATGTGGCGGACGCTTTGGTCAAGCAGCATGATTTGGATGTAGACAAGCGCAAGATTGAAATTAAAGAAGCTATAAAAACCGTGGGGATTTATCCGGTAACTGTTAAACTTCACCCTGAAGTCAGCACTCAGATTCAGGTGGAGATTGTTGCCGCTAAGGCTTGATCCCCGTATCTTAACAGATCGGAGCCAAGTGGGCTATGAAAGATTTTCTACAACGTATTTTGCATAAAGAAGAAATACAGCAGCAGGAACCGCCTCAAGAACGGCAGCTTTTGGCATTGTACCGGACCTACGCGTCTCTGGTCGGCCAAGAAAAGCTGATCATTAAGGCGGGGAAGATGGGCGTGCTGCCGCTGATGCAGTCCGAACGCTTTGAAGAGCGGCTGTTAGGCTTGGAGCGTCTGGTTTTTGAAGACCCTACGCTGAAGGAAGCCCCGCCAAAGCAGGAAATTCCCGCGGTATTGCGGGATATTGAGAATCTGCTGGCGGATATGCTGGCGAAAAAGCGGGTGGAAGACCGCATTGAAAAAAAAGTAAACGAGAAGATGGAAGAGCGCCATCAAGAATATCTGCGCGACATTCGTCTGCAAGTGCTGCGGGATGAAGAGGGCGGCGAGACGCCGGCGATGCGCAAGAAGTATGAAGAACTGGAAAAAATGGAGGAGCGCAGCGTTTCTAAATCGGTTATGTCCATGCTGCGGCCGGCTTCTTTTGATGAGATTGTCGGACAAGAACGGGCGCTGGAGGCGTTGCGTTC
>CAZKCR010000370.1:0-1605 GCA_964551055.1 uncultured Anaeromusa sp.
ACCATGCGTCGGGCCATTTCCGTGGCGCGTTCCAAATCGTTGGCGGCGCCTGTGGAGGTTTCGCCAAAGATTAGGCATTCTGCTGCGCGACCGCCCAGCATGACCGCCAGACGGGACTTAAGCTCGCCTTCGCCTACTAGATAGCGGTCTTCCATCGGCATTTGCATGGTATAGCCCAGGGCGCCCTTGGCCGTAGGGATGATGCTGACTTTGTGGATGGGGTCGGTGCCAGGCAAATGATAAGCGGTTAGGGCGTGGCCGGCCTCGTGGTAGGCTACTTTGCGGCGCACCTCGCTGGAAAGCGGTGTTTTGCGCTGCAAGCCGGCGATGATGCGCTCGATGGCCAGGTTGAAGTCTTCCATCGCAACTTCTTCCGCCTGGCGGCGTACGGTTAGGAGGGCGGCTTCGTTGGCAATGTTGGCTAGATCAGCACCGGAAAAACCAGGGGTAATCTTAGCCAGCCGTTCTAAGTCTACGTCAGGCCCAAGAGGCATTCTTTTTGTATGAATGTGCAGTATTTCCAGACGTCCGGCTTCTGTAGGCAAAGAAACCTGGATTTGCCTGTCAAAACGGCCTGGCCGGACTAGCGCAGGGTCCAAGATGTCTGCGCGGTTGGTGGCGGCCATGATGACGACGCCAGAATTGGCTTTGAAGCCGTCCATTTCCGCCAGCAGTTGGTTGAGGGTGTTTTCCTGCTCGCTGTTGGCACCAATACGGTTGATATTGGAGCGAGCCTGGCCGACCGCGTCAATTTCGTCGATGAAAATGATACAAGGCGCTTTTTTTTGGGCCTGCGCAAAGAGATCCCGCACTCGGGCGGCGCCTACGCCGACAAACATTTCTACAAAGCTGGAACCTGTGAGAAAGAAGAAAGGCACGCCGGCTTCACCGGCGGTGGCTTTGGCCAGCAGCGTTTTACCGGTGCCGGGCGGGCCGGTGAGCAGTACGCCTTTAGGCAGCTTGGCGCCGATGCGATCAAAGGCGTCCGGCCGTTGCAGGTAGTCGATGATTTCCCGCAGTTCCACTAAGGCTTCCTCTACGCCGCCGATATCGGAGAATTTAACGCCGATCATTTCGCCTTGAATTTCATTAGCCTTGCTTTGGCCCAGGGCCATAGCCGTATCAGCGCCTCCCATGCGCCGCAGCAGGATATACCAGAGCAGCAGCAGTGGCAGCAGGGGCAAAATCCATCCTAAGAGGGTGGCCAGCGGGCTGGAGGTTTCCGTCTGGGCGGAGAAGACGACGCCGGCTTTCAGCAGGCGGTCCGTCAGAGCCGGGTCGGAGACGGGAACGACTTGAGAGTAGATAGGCCGTTTGCTGTCGGCGTCTTTTTTCAAAGAGAAGCGGATGCGGTCATTGCCGATAAAGACTTTTTCCACTTCGCCAGCATTGAGCTCCTGCAAAAAAGTATTGTAAGATACCTCTCGCTCTTTCACAGGGAGCGAAGAAAAAAGCCAATCGTTGAAAAGCCAAGTGAGCAGCAGGGCAGCCAAGAGAAAGGCCAGCGAAAAATAGCGTTGCTTTTTATCCATTCCCAACAGCTCCTTTTTCTAGGAGCCACTGACTTACTCGTATCTCGCGCCACGACGGCTCTTTTTTTGCCTG
>CAZKCR010000371.1:0-1598 GCA_964551055.1 uncultured Anaeromusa sp.
CTGCGGAGGATACCGTATATGCCTCTTCGATAGGCGTGATAAAAATCTTGCCGTCCCCAAAAGCGCCGGAATCGCTGGTTTTAGCGGTGCGCATGATGACGCTGACTACGTCTTCTTTGTCTTCATCCCGCACTGCCATCAAAATCATGACTTTAGGAATTTCGTCATACACAATACTGCCGATTTTGATGCCCTTTTGCTTGCCTCGGCCCATAACATCGATAACCGTTGCCGCATGAAAACCGGCTGTAGACAACTCATACAGCACTTCATCCCGCTTTTCCGGGCGAATAATGGCTCTTACCAACAACATCGACTTCACTCCTTTTTGTTAACGTTTTACTTAGCCCAAAATACCGTAGGACATCATCAATTCTTCCAGACGATCCTGGGTCATGGGTTTAGGAATTACAAACATCTTGTTTTGGTTGATAGCCATCGCCAATTTGCGATACTCATCAGACTGATCTTCTTTCGGGTCAAAATCGATAACCGTCTTTTTATTGATTTCCGCCCGCTGCACCACATTGTCACGAGGTACAAAGTGAATGAGCTGCGAGCCCAGTTCCGTAGCGAACGCTTGCAGCAATTCCAGCTCGTTGTCAACTTTACGGCTGTTGCAAATAATGCCGCCCAAGCGCACCTTGCCGGTGGTCGCATATTTTTGAATGCCCTTGGAAATATTGTTCGCTGCGTAAAGAGCCATTAGTTCTCCGGATGCTACGATATAGATTTCTTCGGCTTTGCCTTCGCGAATCGGCATGGCAAACCCGCCGCAAACCACGTCGCCCAAAACGTCGTAGAACACATAATCCAGGTCGTCTTCATAAGCGCCCAGGGATTCCAACAAATTGATGGAGGTAATGATGCCGCGTCCAGCGCAGCCTACGCCAGGCTCCGGGCCGCCGGACTCCACGCATTTCGTGCCGCGAAAACCTGGTTTTAAAATATCGTCCAGTTCAATATCGTCCCCTTCATCCCGGAGTGTATCAAGTACCGTCTTTTGACAAAGACCGTTCAAAAGCAGCCGCGTCGAGTCCGCCTTCGGATCACAGCCAACTACCATTACTTTTTTCCCAGCTTCCGCCAAGGCCGCCACCGTATTCTGGGTTGTTGTCGATTTGCCGATGCCGCCTTTGCCGTAAATTGCTACCTGTCTCATAAATTCCATCCTCCCATCTCTTTTTCCGACTTTGCTGTTTCTTGAAAATCTTCTGGCGGGAGGCTATAATGAAATGGGTATGTCAAAGAAGCCCCCCTCGGGATTCACGACAAGCCCCCGCCGGAAGAGTAGTGCCATACTCTTTCGGCATTTTTCATTTGCCTTCCCATCTCCCTGCAGCGGCCTCACCTCCTTTTCCGCTAAACCGCGCCTACTTCATTGCCACTTTTGCCTTTGTAAAAAACACAAAACGCGGACAAACAGAACCTTCCTGCTCATCCGCGTCAGCGCCGGAAACGCAAAAGCCGGCCAAACCAATATGGCTTGGCCGGCTTCTACGCCGTAAATCTTTTATTTGTGCCGAGTATAGCACAAGAAAAAATAAGTGTCAACACCAAAGATACACTTAACAAAAAGTTTGTATATTCCGTACGTT
>CAZKCR010000372.1:0-1583 GCA_964551055.1 uncultured Anaeromusa sp.
ACGTTAATAGAAGCGGAAGATCAGCGCTTTGCGGCTTTGAAAATATATAATCAAGTAGTGGGGGCCTTGGAAGCGGCGCTGCAAAAGCCGCGGCGACAGGCTGTTGTTTTGGAGCCGACCGAGCGTGTAGAAGCTGCGGTGATGCATGATTTAGATACTTCTATTTTGGACAAAGCGGATTTAACGTTGCAGGTGTCTGCTGCGGAATATAAAAAACGTACGAATGCTCTGCAAGAAGAGCTGCGAATGCTGCAATATTCGCTGTTTGCCAAACATGTGCCGACGGTTATTGTTTTTGAAGGCTGGGATGCTGCCGGCAAGGGAGGCTGCATTCGGAGGCTGACGCAAAAACTGGATCCCCGCGGTTATGGCGTGGTTCCTATTGGCGCACCGAATGATCTGGAACGGCGGCATCATTACCTGTGGCGTTTTTGGCGTGAGTTTCCGAGGGCGGGCGAGATTGCTATTTTCGACCGCTCTTGGTATGGAAGGGTTTTGGTGGAACGGGTAGAGGGCTTTTGTCAGCAAGAAGACTGGAAGCGCGCCTATCATGAAATTAACGAAATGGAAGAACAACTGGCGTTGGCAGGCGGCGTCTTAATCAAGTTTTGGCTGCACATTGATCAGGATGAGCAGTTGCGTCGCTTTCAAGAGCGACAGGATAATTCCTATAAGCAATGGAAGATTACGCCGGAAGATTGGCGCAACCGGGAGAAGTGGCAGGCCTACCGTCAAGCCGTGGATGAAATGCTGTTTCGCACCAGTACGGTCAAGGCGCCGTGGACATTGGTGGAAGCCAATTCTAAAAATTATGCGCGCCTAAAGGTGCTGGAAACGGTAGTTGCGGCCTTAAGAAACCACTGATTAACGAGATTCAGGAAAAATTTCTTTTTGCAACCTTCTGGAAGTTAGAGAAGGCTTGTGCGGCGGTGTGCCACGGAGCGGTATTCTCTCCGATGAAGCTATTTCCTTGATGTCTTGAAATTCGGTCTTTGTCGCCGGCAGAGCGTATCTGAAAGCCCTTCCTTTTTGCATGTCTTCCCTGTATGATGATGCATTGAGGAGGGTGAGTATGAACGACGAATTACGACAATTACTGGCGCTATGCCACCGCTATGTTGAGGGTGAAATGGAGCTGGAAGCTTTTGCGGAAGATTTTGATCTGTATCTGACGGAGCATGAAGGCGAGCTTCTCTTGCACGAAAGCGCGTATGATCTGCTGGATGAGATCAGGGACTCTCTGATGTACATCCAACCGGATGATGCTGGTTTTACAGCAGAAGAAACAGACTTAAAAGAGCGCATTCGGGCAGGTATAGAGCAATTGGATCGCTTCTAATAACAGAGGAACTGCTAATTGTATCAGCAGTTCCTTTGTTATCTATAAGAGAACTTAAAGATTTGAAAAGTCCGTATCCTTAAGGGGGGCGGACTTTTTTGATATTCCATAATTTGTAAGTTTTTACGGCTGAAAAACCTAGGGGTTAGGAGCTTCTGTATAAACGGCGGCATAACTGTATTTGAGACAAGATTTGCGCGCGCCTCGAAAAAGCAGGGTAAGGCGGCAGTTTCTTAACTCGCTG
>CAZKCR010000373.1:0-1563 GCA_964551055.1 uncultured Anaeromusa sp.
GAACATCTGATGCTCTCTTTTAGCACCTCTTCCTTATAAAACAGTCTCAAGACGCACTAGAAATACAAAGCCGGCAACCACATTACATGGCCGCCGGCTTTGTATTTCTCATTTTCTTAGCGTTTCTAAACCATTCCTTCGTCGCTTCGCTATGGTCCGCAGGGATTTTATTGGCTACTTGCGCATGCAGCCATCCCAGCGTTTTACCTTCCAAATACTCTTTCATGCGCTCCTCTGCTTCCAGCATGACTACCTTTATTAAACAAGGACATTTCGTGTAGGAATCCGGCAAATTTTCCTTATCCAGAAGCACTTCTCTTTGCCGCACCTCTACGCACTGAAAAAAAGAAGAAGTTCCTTCCACCGCTTCAATGATGTTCCAAAAAGAAATTGCTTCCGGCGCATGAGCCAGCTCATAACCGCCATTGACTCCGGGAATTGATTTTACGAGTCCCGCCTTCTTTAGTTTTGTAAAAACCTTCGAAAGATATGTCTCCGAAACCCCTTGGTACGTTGCCAAATCTTTAATCCCCACAGACTTGCCTGCTGGAACATCCACCATATATAGCAAACAATGCAACGCGTATTCTACCCCTATCGAAAACTGCATGATATCCACCTTCTTCCTATATCTTTCCACATCGTACTGTCATATTGCCAATTAGTCAATATAACTCATGCAAATCGCAGATACTATTTGTCTTTAATTATCTTTGTCTTGCATATTGACAGGAACTCTATTTAACGCTACAATTCAATTATAGATAACATCTATCTTTAATATACCTTTTAAATTCAAACAAATCAAGGAGGCTTGCAAAATGTTAAGCGAAAAATTTTATGAAGTCCTAAAAAATGAAGGTGTTGTTTCCATTGTATCTTGGGGCACAGGCGAACCGCATATCGTAAATACCTGGAATTCCTATTTAGTAGTAACCCCCGACGAGCGCATCTTGATTCCGGCTTACGCTATGCGCAGAACCGAAAAAAATCTATTGGAAAACAACAAGTTAAAAATGGCTTTGGGCAGCAAAAACGTCATTGGCTATAATGACTATCAAGGAACCGGCTTCGTCATTGAAGGAACCGGAAAATACCTTGAATCCGGTTCAGAGTTTGAAATGATGAAAGAAAAGTTTTCATTTTTGACCCGCGTATTGGAAGTGACAGTTACGTCCGCCAAACAAATGCTTTGAAAAACAAGAACACGCTACAGCTCGCCTTGGCCAGTTGTAGCGTATTCTTATTTTTACCGCCTCAATAATAATTCCCGCCTGTTTCATACGCTTTTCTACGGTCATCAGCCATTTTCTTAAAATATCTATCCATTTCTTCTTGATTCGCCCTGCACTCATAGTATTGCTGCTTATCCTTCTCAGGCAAGATAATCAGACCTTCTTTTTTCGCTACGCCATCCAGGATAATCTCCACCGCTTCTTCAACTGGAACAGCGTCAGCAGGAGGCTTTACACCACCAAAAATTGGAGTAATGACATTGGCAGGACAAACTGTAGAAAAAGCAATATTGCGGTGTGCATGTTCATACCGCAACGCTTCGGTCAT
>CAZKCR010000374.1:0-1505 GCA_964551055.1 uncultured Anaeromusa sp.
TTCCGTAAGCAAGTTAGAAAGACGCGGATTGGCTTTAAGCAGCCAGCGGCGATGCGTAATCCCATTAGTTTTATTATTGAATTTATGAGGTGTTTCCTTCCAAAAGTCATGAAAAAGATGTTGCTTTAATATATCTGTATGAATGGCCGCCACGCCGTTGACGCTGTAGCTTCCAAGCACCGCCAATCTTGCCATATGCACCATGCCGTCGGCAATAATCGCCATGCGCCTAATTTTTTCATCATCGTTCGGAAAACGGTCTAAAAGGCGCGCACAGTAGCGGCGGTTGATTTCCTCCACAATCTGATACACCCTGGGCAGCAGCGTGGCAAACATATCTACCGGCCAGCTTTCCAAAGCTTCCGGCAAAATCGTATGGTTGGTATAGGACACCGTACGGATCGTCATATCCCAAGCCTCGTTCCATCCCAAACCTTCTTCATCCATCAAAAGACGCATCAATTCCGGAATAGCTACGGCCGGATGCGTATCATTGATATGCACCGCCATCTTGTCCGGCAAAAGATGCAAATCCAAATACTTGCGCTTAAACCGCCGCAGAATGCTCTGCAAACCAGCACAGACAAAAAAGTACTGCTGTTTTAAGCGTAAAAGACGTCCCTCGTAAAAGGTATCCTCTGGATACAAAATCTTGGAGATCGCCTCTACCTGCTGTTGATATTGCACCGCCTGCAGATAGTCGCCGCGGTTGAAGCTGGTCAAATCAAATTCGCTTTGCAGCGGCTCCGCGTTCCACAAACGCAGGGTGTTAACCGTATTATTGTCATAACCGATAACAGGCACGTCATAAGGAACCGCCAGGACAGCCTGAGCATCCTGATGCACTACCCGCATATGCCCGTCTTGCTCGATCATTTCAATGCGGCCGCCAAAGCACACCGTCACCGCCTTGTCCGCTTTGCGGTACTCCCATACATAACGATCCTTAAGCCAATGATCCGGCAACTCTACCTGATAGTTGTCGACAATTTTTTGTTCAAACAAACCATAGCGGTAGCGAATGCCATTGCCATGCCCCGGCAAACCCATGGCTGCCAGCGAATCTAAAAAGCAGGCCGCTAAGCGTCCCAGGCCGCCGTTTCCCAAGCCAGCGTCCCGTTCCACTTCCAACAATTCTTGAAGGTCGGTCCCCGCTTCCTTCAAGGCCGCTTCACACACATCACGAATGCCCAGATTGATAAGGTTAAGCTCCATAAGACGTCCCAGAAGAAATTCAATAGAAAAATAGTAAACTTGCTTCTCGCCGCGATCCGAATATTGCTGATTTGTCTGGATCCAGTTCGAGCTAATGTAATCCCGGACCACCATGCCCAAGGCCATATATTTTTCGCTTGGCAAGGCCTCGTCAATACTTTTCCCGTATAAAGACTGCACACGGGTTACAAAATTCTTGCGGAATATTTCTTTGGAGCTTTGTTGCTCAAGGTCAGACTTCATATTCACGCGTCCCTCCCTTCCTGACTATCCGTCTTACCGTCTCCCTA
>CAZKCR010000375.1:0-1504 GCA_964551055.1 uncultured Anaeromusa sp.
TATGGTATAATGACAACAAGAAATTTCCTGAAAGCATGCTGAACAGGAGCAGGGAGGGTCTCACCATGATGACCACCGATATGCTATGGAAAGTATTTGAAGCAACTGGCTCCATTGCCGCGTATCTCCTGTACCGCCGCTTTTTAGTACAATAAAAAGCGGTTATCCGGCTTGGGAACAAACTACATAGTGCTGGTGATGAGGGAGAAAGTATGCAGAGGAGAATTCTTCAGGGAGGCGTTGCCATGGACTGTAAGCGCGCTGTTTTTTCACTGTCAGAAGTTCGCTCCGGAGCCTTATTTGCTGAACGTTTTTCAAAACTCAAGTAGGCAAATACGGACTGCTTCACGTTACGAAGCGTGAGTACAAACAAGGGTGGTACCGCGAATAAGCTTTTTCGCCCCTTTCGAGGGGGTGGAAGGGCTTTTGTTTTTTTGCAATGAGTATAAAACAGGAGGCAAGTGGAATATGGAAAATCAGCTACAGGCTTTACAAGCGGAAGCGTTGCAGGAGATGCAGCAGGCGCAAACCGTAGCCGCCTTAAATGACTTGAAAGTAAAATATTTAGGGAAAAAGGGCAGTTTAACAGCTGTTTTGCGTGGCATGGGGGCGTTGTCTGCGGAAGAACGTCCGCGCATAGGCGCGCTTGTGAATGAAGTGCGGGCCAAGTTGGAGGCGCTCTTGGAAGAGCGAGCAGGGGTTTTAAAAGCGGCTGAACTTCAAGATCGCTTGGAGAAAGAAACCATTGATATTACCCTGGGCGGGCGAGCTTCTTTTAGCGGCCATGTGCATCCGTTGATGCTGACGTTGGATCGCATCAAGGCGGTCTTTATGCGTATGGGCTTTGCGGTGGCCGAAGGCCCGGAAGTAGAAGAAGATTCCTATAATTTTGAAGCTTTGAATTTGCCGCCGGATCATCCGGCAAGGGATATGCAGGATACTTTTTATATTACACCGGAGTTGTTGCTGCGGACTCATACCTCGCCGGTACAAGCGCGGGTTATGCAGGCCAGCGAGCCGAACAGTCCGGTGCGGATTATTGCTCCTGGCAAAGTATATCGCTGTGACTACGATGCCACGCACTCGCCGATGTTTCATCAGGTAGAAGGCTTGGTTATTGACAAAGAGATTAACTTTGCCGATTTAAAGGGAACCTTGGAACTTTTCATTCGGGAAATTTTTGGCTCTAATACAGGGGTTCGCTTCCGTCCTAGTTTTTTCCCTTTTACCGAACCGAGCGCCGAAGTGGATATTTCTTGCGTAATTTGCCAGGGTAAAGGCTGCCGAGTTTGCAAGCAAACAGGCTGGTTGGAGATTTTGGGTTCCGGCATGGTGCATCCGCGGGTACTGGAATTGAGCGGCTATGATCCGGCTAAAGTGCAAGGCTTTGCTTTTGGCATGGGTGTGGAACGCATTGCCATGCTCTTGTATCGAATTGACGATTTGCGTTTGTTTTATGAAAATGACGTTCGCTTTTTGCGGCAGTTTTAATTGTACAAAGGAG